>NZ_JAQLOH010000001.1 GCF_028204095.1 Candidatus Anaplasma sp. TIGMIC | reverse complement strand
CCTCTGGACCTCTGGACCTCTGGACCTCTGGACCTCTGGACCTCTGGACCTCTGGCTAGTTATTTTGTCCCGATGTAATTTATGATTCCTCAACATCATATAGGGCTCTATTGTTGGGTTGTTTGCAAGCTGTGTGTTATGGTGAATCATGGCTTCACGCAAGGGCGCGGTTTGGTGATATAGTAGGTAAAGACCGGCCACTATGTACGGTAACCAGCATCTATTCACAACGCTTACGAAATGCGCAACGCATTATGCATACGAGCCTAGGGATTTTTTGTATTTTCTTGTTGTTATTAGGTAAAAGCCTACTGCAACGTTTAGAACGTGTTCTGCACGTATGGCCTGAACTGGCACTTTTTAATATGGTCTAAAGATTAAAAACGACGCTGTCGAGTTTTGCCAAATTCGTGGTGTTAAATAGACATCAAGTTTAAGACCTGTGCCAGGAAGAGTGAGTTGCCTGAGTGAAAAGAATGATGAAAAGTCGGTCTATACTTTGTGTGCTGCACACACGAAAAGTCGCATCCTTGAATATTGGAAAATACAGGTACGATACGTCCTATGGAATGCACAAAAACAGCGTTATGGTAATACATGTTAATTTGCAAAAGTCCTTTCCAATAAGACCACTAATGTTTCTGTGAAAATTTGTGACTGTACCGCTTACTATGGAGACAGCCGAAGAACCAGCTATTGCGAGCCTGTATGTCTGAAGTTTTGTACAGTAAAAGGGGTGCGAACTCTGGCTAGGATTGCTTTCACATTTCATACCGAAACTTACCTAAAAGCTCGGACTCAATTGGTTTTTAAGGGGAACACCGGCAACGTGGTTTAGAGCAAAGTCCAAGTCTCAGAGTAAACCAAATTTGTGTTGTCTACTGGTGCCCAAGAACAAAACTTGGAGTGTTACCGCGTGAGATTCCATAGGACTTAGCATAGCTATGCGGCGTGGCTGCAGAATGAATTATAATCACAGCCCTGCGATTCTGCGCATTGGCCTTTTCAACCTCACTGGCATCGCTGGAATATACCAAAACCTCGGGTTCCGTCATCCCACGCGATTGGGTATAAATCCTGTGTACCAGAGATCTGTCACAACCAAGTAAGAATTGCTTGACAGCGTTTGCCCGCTTAGCGCCAAGATCCCGACTGCATTCCTCAGTACCAACAGAGTCTGTGTGCCCAACGATGGTAAGTGTTACACTTTCATCTTTTTGCATACGCTCAACCAGCCCGAGAAGTACCTTCTTGCCGGAGCCCTTTAAATTGTACTTTCCAGAGTCAAAGTAAACCTTCTCCACTCTTTTAGTGAATGCTGCCTCCTCGTGTACGGGGCCTACGCGGCCTGAATGCAACCCTATACAACCACTAAGTGTAAACAGTACCAATAAACAAATAGTGGCACACCCTTGCAGCGCAGAAAACCCCCGGCCACAGTCCAATTTCATCACAACAATCACTAAAAAGTCACACTGTGGAACAGATCATTGCCTAAAACTACACCAAGTCAAGCAAATAATTTCAATCCATTTTACCGATTTATTGTGGCTTTACCTGGTATGTATGCTAAAAACTTAGAGCGCACTTTCCTGTGGCTTGTGTATAGTGGTGGTCATAGGTGGCGTTACGGCATGCGTGGTCCTGGGGGTATTTTTGCCTTTATGGGCTGGTTCGTGATTCTCTAGTGTCGCGTTTACAAAAAGGTAGGGGATTTTCGGTTGTTGCACATATGAAGCATTATAAGTTTTTGGAGCAGGTTTTTGTCAGGGTGCGCAATATCAGTGATGTGATAAATGAGCTCTGCCACGGCAAACTAGGCACAGTAGACTGTATGGACAAGGTGTGTACGCTACAAGAGATAAGGCAGGAGATTATCGATAGTGAGGTTGTGGAAGAAGCAATCGGCATCGCTCTGGGGAATAAAGGGCAGCTTGGGGACTGGGAGGTTGCTAATCTGCATTGTATCAGCAGGATGCACAAGAATCTAAAACGCATACCAGCGGATGTTCAGAATGCCCTTACCGTGGCTAAACTGCACTGCAAGAGTTCCTGGGTCTCGTTCCGTGACGGGGGAGAATCTGCGAAAGGTGTTGTTAAACACTTGGCTGACGTTGTGAAACTATCCTCCGAAATTGCTTCCGTGAAAGCGGGGGATATTGGTGTGGGAAACAAATATGACATCATGCTTAAGCTCTATGATGGCGACATGGACACCAAGAGAGTTGATGAGATTTTTACTGACATAGGTGCGTTCTTTAGGCAGTTTTTTGGTGAAGTGCTTGAAAAACAGGGCAGCAACAAGGCCCATGCAGTGAAGCCTATACCTTGCGATAGACAGGTAGCGTTTCATGAGAGTCTTGCCTCGTCCATCTATGCAGGGGTTGCTTCTACAGATGCGCAAGGTGAAGAGCGCAGATGTTTGGTTGATGGTTTGGATGCGGACTTTAATGTTCACTACGATGAAGTTGGTTACAAAACAGGGCTCAAGGGCTCTCTGGAACAGATAGGTCGTGCGCTATATGGGGTCAATCTGCCAAAGAAATGGAAAGAGCAACCTGTTGGAGGTTTTGCGGGCAGCATAATGTATGAGGCGCAAGGGTTTTTGATGTCATGTCATCTGTTGCATGATGAGAGATTCTTGACGTTTATCCTTCCTGCATTGAAGAAATTATTTTCTTTGCGTGGAAAATCTGCAGACTTGGCAGGCATACGCTCATATTTGACGGAAGTGAAACATGACTTTTTGTTGGAGAAGTCTGATGAGGTCTCATCTCTGGCGCATATAATGTTGCGGTACGCGCTGGAGAAGGAGCTAGTCAACGGGGACCTTGCAGTCGATGATCTTTCTGATGCGTGGATGCAGGGTATGCAGTATTACTTTGGTAAAGCACCAGATGATGAAAGGGAAGGCTTTTTGCAGGATGACTACTGGGTCAGCGGTGTTTTTGGGTATCTACCTAGTAAAGTACTTGGTGCCATTGCGGCAACTCAAATCTTTGCTTCTATAAAGGGGCACAAAGTTGATGTTTTGTGCAATGTTGAGAAGGGTAACTTTTCTGATCTGATATCTTGGCTAAGCAGGTATATATACTCTCATGGTGGCCGCTACAGCAGTACCATGATACTTAAGAAGATAACCGGGCGGCGTCTAGACTCAGAGGCATACAAGAACCACTTGGTGAGCAGATACCTGAGTATGTAAGTTACTATATTGAGTCATGTGATCAAGGTTTAGATGTGCGTGAGCCTCACGAGGTGATGGCAGGGGCCGTTAGGCTTTTGTCTATAGATGCGATTCAAAAAGCTGCTTCTGGCCATCCGGGTATGCCTCTGGGTATGGCAGATGTGGCCACGGTTTTGTTTTCAAAATTTCTCAGATTCAATCCCAATGACCTTGCATGGGTAGATCGCGATAGGCTGGTGCTTTCCAACGGGCATGGGTCAATGCTGCTGTACGCGATAATGCATCTTTTGGGATATTTAGGAATTGATGACATTAAAAAATTTCGGCAGCTTCACTCTATCACTCCTGGACATCCAGAGTATGGTTGCACTCCGGGTGTTGAAGCAACTACCGGGCCATTGGGGCAGGGGCTAGGCTGCGCCGTGGGCATGGCTATAGCGGAACAGATGCTTGCCAAGAGATTTGGTACTGATCTCATAAATCACTACACGTATGTGATGGTGGGTGATGGATGTCTTATGGAGGGCATTAGTCATGAAGCAGCGTCGCTTGCTGGGCACTTGGGTCTTGGTAAGTTGATTGTACTTTTTGATGACAATGGTATCTCCATAGATGGAAAGACCAGTATTTCCACGTCTGACGATACAGATGCGAGGTTTACTGCGTACGGATGGGATACTTGGAAGGTCGATGGTCATAATCCTGAGGAAATAGCGCTGGCTATTCAGACTGCTCGTGGGACAGACAAGCCGTCCCTAATTTCGTGCAGGACTGTCATAGGCAAGTACATGCGCTCTAAAGAAAACACGTCTGCCGCACACAGTTGGCCTTTTACGGATGAAGATGCTCGATCTGTTAGGGATGCTCTTGGGCATCAGGGGATGGCTTTTGAGGTAGATTCAAGAGCTCGTGTTTTGTGGGAAGAAATAAAAGTTAGGGCAAATCAGGATTATGAAAACTGGGCTAGGGCATATAGGGATAGTCCAAAGGCAGCGGATCTCGATAATATCATGGAGCGTGGAGTTCCTGAGAGTGTCATTTCTGAGCTTGAAGAGCTGCGAGCTACAATCGGTATTTCCGAGGCGACCAGAAAGTCTTTTGGCAGGGTGCTTGAGTTTTTGTCCTGCAGGGTGAGCAAGTTTGTTGGTGGCTCGGCGGATCTCACCTCTTCTAATAATACCAAGGCGAGAGATATGCGCGTTGTTACGCGTGGGGATTTTTCTGGCTCCTATATACATTACGGTGTTAGAGAACACGCCATGTCCGCGTGTATGAATGGAATTGCCTTGCATGGGGGCATGATCCCCTATGGAGGAACTTTTTTGGTATTTTCTGATTATTGCAGGCCGTCGATAAGGTTATCGGCGCTGATGTCTCTTCAGGTGATATACGTTATGACGCATGACTCAATAGGCGTAGGCGAGGATGGGCCAACTCATCAGCCGGTTGAGCATCTTGCGTCGTTGCGAGCCATACCGAATCTTTATGTTTTTAGACCAGCAGATGCTGTGGAGGTTTTGGAGTGCTGGAAGGCTGCGCTGCGTCTCACGAAATCACCTTCTTTGTTTGTGTTGTCGCGGCAAAGTGTGGCGCTGCTTCGTTCAAGAGACTCTGACACGAGTTCTTCTGAGCGAGGTGCGTACGTCATGAGAGAGAGCGAAGGTAAGCTGAAGGTCACTATTTTTGCTACTGGTTCTGAAGTGGAAATTGCTGTTCATGCGAGTGAGATCCTTAACCGTGATTATAACGTGGGTACGCGCGTTGTATCCATGCCATGCTGGGAGCTATTTGATCAGCAGGATGCCGGATATATTGCAGGCATTCTGAATAATGATAGTCTAAAGGTAGCCGTAGAAGCGGCCAGCTCTATTGGGTGGCACAAGTATATAGGGCAAGGTGGCATCTTTGTTGGCGTTGATGAGTTTGGTGCTTCTGGTAAATATAAAGACCTATATGAGCATTTTGGTATTACTGGAGATAATTTAGTTGCAAAGATTCTGGCGAGACTTCACTCTATCGTTTAGATAATTGTGGGGATAGAGTTGCTTACTTTAGCTGTTTTTGTTCTGCTAGTGTGCAAAGCCGCGATGCTGCTGAGAATTGTTAGTGCCAGCAATGTGTATGACAAAATGCTAGCGGTAAGCGTTTTTAACACGTGTATCGTGATAACAATTATGATACTCGGAACAATAGATGGCTCTGCGGAGTTCTTCATAGATGTGTCTCTCATGTATGCGTGTGTTGGTCTTGTGGCTTCTGTGGGGTTCGCCAAGTTCTTTCTGTATGGTGGTTGGGGGAAATAGTAGAACGTGCTTTCTATGCTAGGAATGGGAATTTTAGGCGTTGGTATTTTTTTCGTTGTTATCGCTACTGTGGGCGTAATTCGGATGCCGACGTTTTACCACAGAGTTCATGCTGCTGGCATAGTGGACTCTGTGGGTATGGCTCTGGTACTTGTGGGGCTTGCTATGCAGTACGGACTTTCGATGTTCACGCTCAAAATAATGGTTCTGTGTGGCTTGTTGCTTGTCACTAATATAGCTATGTGTAACATTTTGACTAATGCCGCATGCAGTGTGAAAAGTGATGATAGGTCAGATATATAGATGTTAACCACTGTTGTTGACTTTGTATTGCTGCTTTTTCTTGTTGTTTCAGCGTGCGCTGTGGCGTTTTCAGAGAATTTGCTGGTTAACACCATAGTTATGTGCGCCTTTAGCACCACGATGGCCACGTTGTATTTGGTAATGAATGCGCCTGATGTGGCTATAACTGAGGCAGCCGTCGGAGCAGGTTTTAGTACGGTGCTGATGTTATTGGTTCTATCTTATTTAGGTCATGGTTGGAAGATTTCGGGCTCTGCGGATATTTTTGGCGGTGGCGCGGGGCTAAAGCTTGTCACGGCCGGAACGTGCGCTTTGCTGATGTTTTTTTCACTTATTCCCGTAGTTTTAGACCTGCCAGTATATGGAGATGCGGGATCTCCGGCTAACATTGCAGCGAGGGTGTCGTACACTAGTAACACTTACTCTTTTATTGGGATACCCAATCTTGTGACTGCAGTTTTAGCAAGTTTTAGGGGATACGATACTCTCTGCGAGACCGTTGTGGTTTTCACGGCCGCGATCAGTGTGTCGTTATTGATTGGAAGAAATTATAGGAGCCCATGAGTAAGTCACTAAGGATATTTAGTTCAGACTACGCCCTGCGTTATGTGGCGTCCTTCATGTTCTCGGTAATGCTGATATATGGGTTCTACGTACAAATTCACGGGGATTACAGCCCAGGAGGTGGTTTCCAAGGTGGGGTGATTATTGCATCAGCGATTATCCTATACTCTATGATTTTTGATGATACAAGAGTAAGGGTGTCGCTCCCTGATTTGGGTATGCTTGGAGCTGTGGGACTGTTCATTTACGGCGGTACGGGGATATTTTCTATTTTTTTTGGTGGTAGATTTTTATCCTATCTGTTTATGGTCTGTTCCGCTATTACAGGGCAGAAGGTAGGGATATTTATTGTTGAGATAGGCGTTGGGTTAACGGTGTGCGCGTCTGTGATGAGCGTGTATTTTGACTTTGCATCGTTGAAAAATGATATAAACTCATGTTCGTGACGTTACAAGCTAGCTTGAGCGTTGGTAGCAACTGCTATAGGGCTCGAGCTTTTGCATAGGGAAGTGCTGATGTCTTACTTTATTGTGTCGCAGGTGAACTATATTGTTAGCGCATTTTTGGCATCTATAGGTATTTTTACTGTTGTCGTTGGAAGTAATCGCATTAAGCAATTGATGGGTCTTGGCATTTTTCAGACCTCTGCGCTGCTATTTTATGTTTCGTTAGGCTATGTTAGTGAATCCCGCGTTCCTATACTGGCCAGTGATGACGTAGATGCTGTGCTGTCTTATAGTAATCCTTTGCCTAGCGTTTTGATGTTAACTGCCATAGTTGTAGGAGTGGCTACCATGGCGGTGGGTCTTGCTATGGTTATTAGGATCGAGAAGTTTTCTTGAGCCTGGGTGAGTGTAAAAGGGTAATATTCTATTGTTCTGCCGGAGTGGCAGTGTCGCGTCTGAGGAGTTTTTTTTGATTTAGTTAGTTTTGGTTGTGTTTTGTGTCTAATAGTACAAGTGGAAAGAGAATATTAGTTGATGCCGTATACGTGGATGAGATAAGAGTTGCGGTTATTGATGAGGGAAAGGTAGTAGAATTTGATCAGGAATTGAAGGATAGAAGGCAGCAACGTGGTGGCAACATATACTACGCAGTGGTACGTCGTATTGAGCCGTCGTTGCAGGCAGTTTTTATTGAATATGGTATAGGAAAGCACGGGTTCTTGCCGTTTTCCGAAATATCAGTAGAAAATTACCAGATTCCTCAGGCAGAGAAGGATGCCTTGTTGAAGAGTGTTTACGGCGACGATTCTGCCCCCGACAAGTCGGTTGAAGAGGAGGAATTTGGCACTGCGGGTGCGCCAGAAGAGGAATATTCTCCGGATTCACCAGAGGTTGCTGTGGAGGATGCTGCAGACAAAAGGGGTGCCGCGTCTACAGGAAAGAACGGCAAGTCCAAACCGTTGTTGCACAAAATGTACAAGGTGCAGAATGTCATAAAGGTCGACCAGAAGCTCATGGTGCAGATCATCAAGGAGGAGCGAGGTAGTAAGTGTGCGACTTTTTCGACATACATAGTTCTTGCTGGTAGGTACTGCATTTTTATGCCGAACTCTGGAAATAAGAACAGTGGGATCTCTCGGCGTATTGAAGATTGCGATAACAGAAGAAGTCTCAGGGAGTTTCTGGATACTATGAAACTGCCGAAAGAAGCTGGAGTTATCATAAGAACTGCTGGCAATAACAGGAGTCAGCGAGAAATAGAACAGGATTTGTCGTATCTGCAAGCAACTTGGAAGGCGGTATGTGAAAATTGTGCAAGCGTGGAGCATCCGTCCCTGCTGTACGTTGAGGCTGACATAATAAAACGAACCTTGAGGGATTATTGCGACGAGAATGTCCATGAGGTTGTGGTTGCGGGAAGCAAGGCGCTAAGTGTTGTCAAAGACTATGCAAAATCCATGTTCGGAAATAAGCTGCGCGTTAGAATGTACAAAGGCAGTGTGCCGATATTTACGCACTATAGGGTGAGCTCTCAGATTTTGGAGCTGTTCACTGATAAGGTACACCTACCATCTGGGGGGTATCTAGTCATAACTCCTACGGAAGCCTTAGTTTCAATAGATGTAAATTCCGGCAAAATGACGGGAGAAGACAGTATAGAGGAGACTGCGTACCGTACCAATATGGAGGCTGTTAAAGAAATTGCCAGGCAGGTTAGTTTGCGGGGGCTGTCTGGTCTTATCGTGATAGACTTTATAGATATGATAAAATACCGCTATTGTAGGGCGGTAGAGGCTGAAGTACGAGAGGCGTTCAAGGGAGATAAAGCCAAGGTGCAGTTTGGTTACATAAGCGCATTCGGTCTGATGGAGATATCTAGACAGAGGGTTAAGCAGAGCATACTGGACACAAGCACGGTGCAATGCTCACATTGTAAGGGAGTTGGCAGGGTTCGCTCTTTGGAGTCCATTTCTGCGAGCATACTCAGGGATGTAAGCTACGTTGCGAACAAGAACACAGAAAAGATCGTGGTGGTAACTGTTGCTCCGCAGGTTATGTCGCATTTGTTCAACCATAAGCGCAGGCGTATCAGTGATATAGAGAGTGAATTTAAGGTGCTTATCAGGCTGGATGTGGATGAGAACAACAGTATTACGGACTTTGATATTCGCACCGAAAAAGGGTATAGCAGCGCTCTCAGCGAGGACTGGGCGGGCAGTGTAGCTCCTGTGTATGCTACTGAGGCGAAAAGTGAGCAGGTCACCAGTTCTGGCTCGAACGAGTGTGACAAACCTGATGCACAACCTGCTGAAGAAAAGCCTGTGTCTGTTACATGGGTTGATCGCTGGCTTACTCGCATTTTGGCGAGTGTGTCTTAGAAGGCCGTTCTTGGTTTCCCAGGGTTGTCACAGATAGGCAATGTTCATGTTGTGTGTCGTGTAGAAGCAGGCTGCAATGTGCCCTTTGTAATCTTTTTGATGTAGGTGCGTGCAGTGGGGAGCAATCGGGTTGTGCCGCATATTTCTCTAATTTTTAAAGATGGGGTTGTAATTTGGGGCTTTGGTGATTATATCTACCGTGTCAGGGTTTTTTATTTAGTTTCGTGTGGGGGTAATCATGGCGGCTGAGCGTATTATAGGTATAGATCTGGGTACTACGAATTCCTGTGTTGCTGTTATGGAAGCGGGTACTGCAAAAGTAATAGAAAATAGCGAAGGTTCGAGAACTACCCCATCAGTTGTTGCTTTTACTGAGAATGAAAGATTGGTAGGGGAACTAGCGAAGAGGCAGGCCAATATCAATGCCCAAAATACGATATATGCCAGTAAGAGAATCATAGGTCGTAGGTTTGATGACACAAGGGATATTAAGTGTTCTTATGAGATATTTCCTGCAAAGAATGGAGATGCATGGATAAAGGCAAAAGGGGAGGGTTATTCTCCTGTACAGATTGGTGCATTTGTTCTGGAGAAGATAAAGGAAACTGCGGAAAGGTATTTTGGCTCTCCAGTTAAGAAGGCTGTTATTACGGTTCCCGCATATTTCAACGATGCTCAGCGCCAGGCAACAAAAGATGCGGGCACAATAGCTGGATTAGATGTTGTTAGGATAATAAATGAGCCCACAGCTGCCGCGTTAGCGTATGGGTTAGACAAAAGTGATAAGCAGAAGACAATAGTCGTGTATGACCTCGGTGGTGGAACATTTGACGTCTCTGTACTTGAAATAGCTGATGGCGTGTTTGAAGTGAAGGCTACCAATGGTGATACTTGCCTTGGTGGCGAAGATTTTGACAATGCCATTATGGAGTACATGATTAGTAGCTTCCAGAAAGACACCGGGATTAACCTCCGTAATGATCCTATGGCGGTGCAAAGGGTAAAAGAAGCTGCGGAAAAGGCGAAGATAGAGTTATCCACTAGGTTGGAAACCGATATTACCCTGCCGTTTATTTCAAGCGACAGTACCGGTGCTAAGCACTTAAGTTTGAAGCTGACCAGGGCGAAGTTTGAGAGTTTAGTTGATGAGTTGATAGAGCGCACCATAGAGCCATGTAGAAAGGCGTTGAGTGACGCAGGGATAACTGACAACAGCAAGGTGGATGAAGTTGTGCTTGTCGGGGGCATGACAAGGGTGCCTAAGGTTGTTCAAAGGGTGAAGGACTTCTTTGGTAAGGAGCCATGTAAGGGAGTAAACCCAGATGAGGTTGTAGCGGTAGGTGCGGCTATACAGGGTGGTATCCTAACAGGAGACGTCAGAGACGTTCTACTACTAGATGTCGCTCCGCTATCTTTGGGTATCGAGACATTGGGGGGTGTGTTCACTCCGCTGATCGAGCGTAATACCACTATTCCTACTAAGAAGTCTCAGGTCTTCTCTACAGCCGAGGATGGTCAGACTGCAGTTACAATTAAGGTATTCCAGGGTGAGAGGAAGATGGCTGCAGATAACAAGCTGCTGGGGCAGTTCAGTTTGGAAGGCATACCGTCTGCGCCGCGTGGAATACCTCAAATAGAGGTTACATTCGATATAGATGCGAATGGTATAGTGCATGTATCAGCTAAAGATAAGGCCTCAGGTAAGGAGCAGACCATAAAGATCCAATCGTCTGGAGGTCTCAGTGACGATGAGATCAAGAAGATGGTTAAAGATGCCCAGGATCGTGCTGAAGAAGATGAAAAGCGCAAGAAGCATGTGGAACTTAAGAACAGTGCTGAAGGGCTAATTCACTCCGTAGAGAAGTCGCTTAAGGATTATGGTGACAAGGTTAGCGAAGCAGATAGGTCTAACATCGAAAGTTCCATAAAGGATCTCAGAGAGTATATGGGTGGTGAAGACAGTAGTACTGATGGTTTACAGCAGAAGTACGATTCTCTCATGAATCTTTCCATGAAGCTGGGTGAAGCTGCGTACGCGTCCAGTAAGGAATCAGGGGCTACTGAAGGTGCTTCTACAAGCGGTGCTAGTTCCGATAATCCTGAAGAACGTGTTGTAGATTCGGAGTATCAGGAAATTAACAAGGATGAGGGAAAGAAGGACAGTTAGGTGTTGATAAATACCTGGTGGTTTGTTATTCTGCAGCGGGGGTCTGCGTTGTGCGTGTAGATTGAAAGTTCCTCGAGCCCGTTTTGTTCTCATAGGGAGCTGTCCCTGGTGATCTCGAGTAGGTCATTACACGGCGCCCACCTTAGCTTTAGTCTCAGGACACTAAGCAAAGAGTTACGGCAAAGGCGGATCCCCACTTAGTTTTCGATTTGTGTTGATATGGCTCTAGAGAGTAGCGGGGTGAGCAAGGCGGAGGTCTTGCGTTTTCCTGCGGGAGAGCTTTTCTCTATTGTTCTTGACGTGGAGAAATATCCTGAGTTTCTTCCGTGGTGCAAGGATGTTGTTATTCTCAGTAAAGGCAAAAGCCTCATGGAAGTGGATTTGGTTGCTGGTTTTATGTCACTTGAAGGCCGGTACACATCACATGTCAGCTTTTTGGCTCCGGATGTTGGTAGGCCAGGATGGATACGGGCGGAATCTAGCGATGGAGTGTTCAAAACTCTAAAGTGTAAATGGAGTTTTTTCCCGGTGAAGGAGAAGGAGACGTTAGTCAAATTTTTTGTGGATTTTGCCTTTAAAAACAAGGTTTTGCAGCTTGCATTCAATTTGGCATCTGACAACGCGATCGAGAGCATAACGCGCGCTTTTAGGGATAGAGCCTACAAGCTTTTGGGATAGTTACAAGATATCTGGCTGTTTTCCAACTTGGGAGTCACAAGGCACTCGTAAATCTCGTAATTTTTGGTTACATGTAGCTACTTTGCTTCAGAACCTTTATAGGCTTGTTCATGTGAATTTGTACAGGTATATAGGGGTGGGCTAGTTGTTGCTGTGAGGATTTTCTGTGGGTTTTGGATTGTACGCTGTTGCGGAGACAGCTATGTCTATTGTTCCCAAGTCATTTGAACTGGGAAAATACGGTGCTTTTCTCTCTAAGGCGGGGGATGCACTACCGCTTCTTGTGTCTTTTGTTTTAGCGCTATTGTGCATATTTCTCAGGGTGAGAGGGAGCAGCAAGGAGGTTTTATGTGCGCTCATGTATTCTGCCAGCAGTTCGGCTGTTCTAATTTCTTCTGATCTTATCACTATTGTAATAGGGTTTGAGTTCATGGCCCTGGCTGCCATGTTCTTAATTGCTTCTGGAGGTTGCGAGGGCAGAAAAATTGCGTTTTTGCATTACGCATGTATGCATTTTTTTTCAGGGGCGTTACTACTAGTTGGGGCGTGTCAGTATGCATATAGTGGATACCTAGAAGGCTTACCCATGGTCTTCTTCATGATTGGTTTGCTGATAAACGCTGCTGCATTTCCGATGTCATCTTGGTTGATAAGTGCGTACCCTAGAGCATCTCGATTTGGGATGCCCGTTCTTTCCCTTTTCACAACCAAAGTTGCGATGTACTTTCTGCTGAAGATGTTTGCTGGAGAACCCATAGTCCTGGTAGCAGGGATATTGACGGCAGCGTACGCGGTCGTGAGTTCTTTCGTTGAGACTAATGTGCGCAGGTTGGTGTCTTACGGGATTATTGGGCAGGTTGGCATTGTACTGATGTCTATAGGATGCAACGGAATTCCTGCTGATGTTATTATGGCTCAGATGGTATTCTCAGTTTTGTACCAGCTGTTGTTTATTTTAATAGCGGATTCTGTCGTTATGCGTTCAGCTCAGACCGACCTGGATAAAATGGTGGGAAGTATAAGAATAGGGTCTATTGAATTTGTAGGTTGTCTTGTGGCTGTGTTAAACATAGGGGCCTGTCCTGGAACTGCTAGTTTTGTTGCAAAAGCGTTGATGCTTCACATGGACTTAGAAAGTACAGGATACTTTGTTCTCAAGTATGTTCAGCCAGTGTTAGTATTGTTGTTATTTGCAAGTGTTGCGTTGAAGTTCTTTTGGTTTTGCGTTTTAAGGGCACATACTTCATCTAAGCTGAAGACATCGGAGGGTTTTTTAGCGGGTACATCTACCGTAATTTTGTCGCTGTCACTTATAATTCTTGGATTGATATACGGGCAGGGCATTCTCTTTTCAGAACCTAAATTTGTGTATACATTACACGATGTAGGAGCTAAATTAGCGTTGATATCGGCTGTAATTTTGTGTTTCTTTTTGTTTAGGAGCAAGTTCCTCGGGTGCTCTTCAGCTACTTCCGTAGAGAGTTGGGTTCAAGGTGTGTTTCTTTCTGTTCGTGAAAGGCTGGATCGTGGGCTTTGGCGTATCAAGCCTTCGTCGCAAGTTGTCGCTGGCAGGAATGGCGTCCCGGGCGTCTTTATTTGTGGGTGTGATACCGTATCTCTTTCGACGTCGCCTTCGGGAATTATAACCTCGACGTTGCTTCTTGTTATGTTAAGCATATGTGTTGTATTGGTGTGGTTTTATGTTTGATTCTTTGACCAAGGGTCTTTCCTCGGCGCTGCAGAAGTTAAGCGGCAAGCGGGAGATATCAAGTAAGGACTTTGATCTCGTTATGGAGGATGTAACCCAGGCGTTGTTAGATGCCGACGTTAGTCTGAGCGTTGTTGACGAATTTGTAGACAATGTAAAAAACAAAGTCGTCGGCGGTGCCGTAGTTAAGGGCGTGTCGCCCGAACAAATGGTCATCAAGCGTGTTGAAGAGTGCCTGATAGAAGTTTTGGGCAATGAGAGGAGCGCTCTTGATCTTAAGGGTAAAGTGCCTGCGGTTATCATGATGGTTGGTCTTCAAGGTGTTGGTAAGACCACAAATACCGTGAAGGTAGCCCTAAAGTTGAAGAAAGATTCAAAGAAGCCTCTGGTTGCTTCGTTGGATGTGTATAGGCCCGCAGCGCAGGAACAGCTCAAGATTCTGGCTGCAGATGTTGGAGTTAGCAGCCTTTCGATAACAGAGGGGCAGAAGCCATTGGACATTGCAAAGCGTGCGATTAAGGAGGCTAGCAGCGGAGGATATGATGTTGTGCTTCTCGATACTGCGGGTAGACTGCACATAGATCAGGACATGATCGACGAGTTAAAAGTTGTTAAGTCTGCAGTGTCACCAGCGGAAACAATACTAGTTGTTGATGCGCTTATGGGGCAGGACGCTGTGGTTATGGTTCGTAAGTTCAACGATGATCTGGGCGTGACTGGAGTGATTTTCACTCGAGCTGATGGTGATGCCAGGGGTGGTGCAATACTTTCCATGAAAATGGTAGCAGGCTGTCCTATCAAGTTTATGTCAACGGGTGAAAAGCCTGAAGATTTGGATGACTTCTACCCAGAAAGGGTAGCTCGTAGAATTCTGAATATGGGAGATGTGGCATCTCTGGTGGAGAAAGCTGTTGAGGCGTTTGGAAAAGACGCTATGAACGACCTACAGGCAAAGGCTAAGAGTGGGGAGTTCGACCTGAATGACCTGGTGCTACACCTCAAAGCATTGAATAAAATGGGTGGAATTGCCAATATCATGAAGTTCATACCAGCATCTTTTGGTAACGATATAAAGCGTAAGGTTGCTGGCATTGCGGATGACAGTAAGGTTGACATTTATATTGCGGTCATAAACTCCATGACAAAAGAGGAACGAGCAAATCCGAAGATACTAAACGGGGCGCGAAAGCTTAGGATAGCAAAAGGTGCAGGAGTAAAAGTTGATGTTGTGAACGCGTTGATAAAGCAGTACAATCAGGTCAACTCCATGATAGGCAAGTTTGGTGGTCAGATGAAGATGGGTATGTAGACCCATCAGTGCTGTTGTCACAGCCCCGAAGGCGGGTGTGCGTGTTTCTAGAGAGTTTCTGCAGTAGCCTGTGGTATGCAGGGCTAGCTGTTTTGTTCTGATTTTGGTTATGATTGTGGAAGGGGAAGATACGAGAGCGACAAGGTGCTCCCTTGTTGCCGTGGTGGGCGTGACAAACGCTGGAAAGTCCACATTGATCAATGAGTTGGTGGGATTTAAGGCGTCTATAGTTACCCATAAGGTGCACACCACACGGGTTAGGATGAATTCGGTGCGCAACGATGGTGATGTTCAGCTCATTTTTACTGATACACCGGGTGTTTTTTCTCCTACAACTAAGCTAGAGAAGTTTATTGTCAAGAATGCATGGATGTCCATAAAAGGCGCTGACAAAGTGGCGCTGGTCCTGGATGCTAAGCGTTATTTATGCAGCCATGTTGAGCGGATTGTGCGGAGGATTGCCCATTCCAACATTCCGGCTATTGCTATTATAAACAAAATAGATCTCCTTGATGATAGGGGTATTAGGTCCATAATCGAGAAAGTGCAGTCCATGCACAAATTCGATAAAGTTTTTGCGATTTCTGCCTTGCATGGGTTGGGTGTTCAGGAGCTCTTGGGATATTTGCAAAAATCAGCGTGCAGTGGCCCTTGGCTATATCCTGATGGGTATCGTACCGACGCTACGCTTGAGTTTTTTTCTGCTGAAATTACTCGGGAGAAACTGTTTTTAGCGTTGCGCCACGAGTTGCCATATTCGTTATCTGTGGTTACAGAACAAGTGGTAGAACGAGGCAAGGGTATAATCATCAAACAAGTTATATATGTGGTGAAAGAAAGCCAGAAGACGATTGTTGTGGGCAAGGATGCTGAGCTTATAAAGTCAATAAGCACTGTGGCAAGGGCAGAACTTAAACAAATTCTCGGCAAGGAAGTACATCTTTATCTGTTTGTGAAGGTACGTAAGCTGTGGCAGGACCATCTCGAAGAGTGCGTGGGGTATGCTTAGGAGAGCAAAGCGTATCTGTTTTGTTTGGAGGCCCCGCGCTAGTATCTGTGTAAGTAAGGAGGTGAAGTCGTGTTAGACTCTTTGTTGGTCTTTGATATAGAGACCATTCCCGATGTTGATAGCTGCGACAATCTTTTAGGCGACTCTTTTGACGCCGATGCGGATATATTTGCTAAGCGCGAAGCTATGGTAAATTACCACCTAGAAATCACAAATGGTCAAAACCCTTTTCTTCGGCAGCCTTTCCACAAAATAGTTGCGGTCAGTTTTTTGCGGGCAAACATCAGGAGAGAGGGTGGTCACGAATACTTTGCTTTGCAAGAAATACGCTCTGGAGGAACTGTTGAGTCTTCTGAATATGATTTGGTGAAGGGGTTCTTTAGCTACCTTGCTTCAATTCGTCCTAGGATAGTAACATTCAACGGCAGGACATTTGATCTTCCGGTGCTAAAGTATAGGGCTATGCTGCATGGAGTACAGGTTGGATATTTATACAAATCGGGTGATAAGTGGAACAACTACTTCCAGCGATATAGCGTTGATTGGCATTGTGATTTGCTAGATTGCCTTTCGGACTTTGGGACTTCTGCTAGAGTGAAAATGCATGAAGTATGCGCTGTTTTAGGTTTTCCAGGGAAGTATGGTGCGTCTGGGTCAGATGTTGCTGACATGTATGACAGGGGTGAGTTGTCAAAAATCCGCGACTATTGCGAGACCGACGTTATTAACACCTACCTAGTGTACTTAAGACTTATGCATCATCAAGAAAGGATAACGACTAATTGCTACAATGAATGTGTTGAATCTATGCTAACGTACCTGGATAATAGCGGTTTAGAGCACATGATTGGCTTCAAAAGCGAGTGGGAGCGGGTATCAAAAGGGAAGATGTTTTTACCAGCGTCCTGAGTGGTGTTGCTGAAGCATAACATATATACTGTGTGTATTAGATTCGATGCAGATTTTATCGGCAGACGTCGTTTACACCTCATAGTGTGTACACTTGATAAGTTGAAGTTAATACTGTGGGGGTACGCTTGGTTTAGTGTTTCGTTTATGTTCCCTCTTGTGAGCGCGGGAGCATGCGAGCTCAGTTTGCAAGTGCTTTTAAATCGTATAGGAAGACTTTGCGGTCATAGCCGCGGCACAAGAGATGTCTACATGACACATTCTTAGTTTTGCGTCAAAATTCTTCGGACGGGTCGTAATACAGCGATTTAGTATTACGCTTACTCGAATGGCTATTGGGCTTCGGTGCGGCTTTTCTGCGCTTTGCACTTTTAAATAGGTTCTCATTTAGGTTTGCGCTGTTCAGTTATTGGGTGGTATTGTGAGTACGCCTGAGGAGGTATTCTGGAATGAAGTCTGCTAAGTACATTGTTTTCTGGCTGGGGCTCACTGTGGGCATAGCCTTTGTATATGACGTTAGACATAAAATACTGCAAAACACCGGGGCTACTGCTGTTAGTATTGCATCTCCTGTTCATGGCCGGGGTGTATCCTTCCGCAAGTCCAGCGACGGGCACTTCTACATACTCGCGGCTATAAATGGAGAAAACATAAGGTTTCTAGTCGATACTGGAGCTACCGATGTTGTTCTGTCGTACAAAGATGCGCAGCGTATTGGGGCACACATGCGCCCAGTAACAACATCAAAGACGTACCATACAGCGAATGGCTCTATACAGGCGTCTTACTTTTTGATTCCTGAAATTAGTATCGGGAACCTCATTGCGAGAAATGTAGGGGCCAGTATAAGTACCTCGCCGCTTGAGACGTCCTTATTGGGGATGAGTTTCCTGAAGAATTTTCAGTTTGTGATGAAGAAGGATGAGCTCGTTTTGTACCAAAACTGAGTGCTTAATTTTCAAACCCCCGCTACCAATGGTATTTTCGGATCAAATCTCTCGAATCTTCTTACTTGGTGTAGAATAAATAACTCGCCATAATAGCCTATTAGCGCCTCCTTTTGAAGGTTAACTTCCAGCCATGATGCGACGGATGTATCGCTTATGTCGTAGATGTCGAAGTAGGCAGAATCCGCTTCCAATGCTGCTTGAATTGTATACCTGCTATCCGTGAAGAACTTACATCTACCTTCTTTACAGATGATTACCTGAGCATGGGACCCCGTAAAGCCACACAACCACCTAATTCGCTGAAAGCACTCCCCTATACAAATTGGCACTCATCCTTTACGCAAGCGTGGCCACTACCGCATGTGAGCATAGTATTTCGATATTACAGTTTCTTTCCTAAGAAGTGTGAGGACGTAACCGGACCGTAAGCGATGACACTTTTGTTTGATGGTACTATTTGCTCTGTGAGACTTATCAAGTGCCTCATTGTGCGCCACGTGTAATAAGAAATAGTGACTAATGCTGCAAGTTTGCGTAAATTTTTCTAGATATTGCCTCTAGGGGCCTATTTTCCATTAGTTTCCAAATGCGCAATTAGATTACATACCCGATATAGGATAGAAAACCTGGTGGTTGTAATTAGTTATAGGTGGAGCCACAGTATGCTTCTTCTAATGCAATTTCTTGTCATATTCCGGATTATAGATTTTTCTCTTCGGCGAACACACTCTGGAGCTATGGTTATAGCATTTCCGTATGAGATGGGTTTTGCGTTTGTGCCTATACAATTTGGCATGTACTGCAGCAAAATCCCGCGACGTTTCATACTGCAGCCATACCGAAGAGAGATTCGCTTTGGCTGTTTTGACAAATTGGGCAATAAGTTGCCCGCCATCAGCGCCCGTCCCAGAGTCTGTTGTCTTTTGCTTTGCTAGACCAACCCTAGGATTCCCAAATATCTATGACGAAGTAAAAACGTCATGTTAGATCTTTTCCTGTAGGGAAGATATGGTACACATGAGTTGTAGGAGTGGTAAGCCCCAGATATTTGTCTCAGATTCGTCTTGTCATTTGCAGCTCTGTACCAATTCGCAGTACACGGGCTCAATTGCAGGGACATTTAGTGCGCCCTTACGTGCCGTTAAGGACGGCACCCTGTCTTGTCTCGATACCGAAGGTTCTGGTCGGTACACGGAAAAGCGGTATTGTGCGTCGGTATGAATTTGACACCGCACTCCGCATGCCTGAGTAAGTCCTTCTTTTCTTCATGCCAGGTTGTATAGAAAATTCAGTGCAAAGAGTACCTCGTAATCCTATGGTTATGTGAAGGGGTTTGAACTGTTCGTTATGGCATTTTCCTGAAGCTTTTACATTATGCTTTTTCGCTGTAAAACTCTAATTCTTGTACCTGAGGCAACTGTATGAAATCAAAGCTACATGACTTGCGAAGCACCATGCATGAACATGGGGTAGAAGTGCTGCTCATACAAAATGTTGATGAATACCAATCCGGTTATGTAGGGGAGTGCTTTCAGCGAATTAGGTGGTTGTGTGGCTTTACGGGGTCCCATGCTCAGGTAATCATCTGTAAAGAAGGTAGATGTAAGTTCTTCACGGATAGCAGGTATACCATTCAGGCCGCATTGGAGGTGGATCCTGCCTACTTTGACATCTACGACATAAGCGATACACCTGTCGCATCATGGCTGGAAGTGAACCTTCAAAAGGAAGCGCTAGTAGGCTATTATGGCGAATTATTTACTCTATACCAAGTAAGAAGATTCAAGAGATTTAACTTGAAAATGCTGACGTGTAAAACTCTTGATAGGCTTTGGGACAGACCCATGGAAATACGACAGAAGATTGTAACCCACCCGGTGCATTTTTCAGGCATCGCAAGCAGTGAGAAACGCGATCTAGTATGGTCTAAGGTTAGGAGTTGTGAAGCCATCCTAATGACAGATGTGGACTCGATTTCATGGCTTCTGAACATACGCAACTTAGCATTTGCCTACAATCCTGCTGTTTTGGCTCGTGCCATTTTGTACAGTGATGGAAGGGTAGATCTGTTTATTGACGGTGTGGATAATACAGATATAGACGATGATGCAGTGAATATACGCGATCTACGGGAGCTATCAAGCACCTTAGAGGGTTTAAACAATATCTTGGTTGATGGATCGACCGTGCCTATGTCAATATACGCCTCAATTGAGGATAAAGTGTCACTCGTGGAGGATAATGACCCCTGCACCCATTTGAAAGCGCAAAAGAATGAAACTGAGATTGAGGGAATGAAAAACTCTCATATTCGTGATGGAGTGGCGATAGTGAACTTTTTGCATTGGCTGAAGTGTGTGCTCGAGTGCGATCAAAAGGTTACTGAGATGGAAGCAGCATCGAAAATGAGGTCATACAGACAACAGCAAGACCTGTTTTTGGGAGAAAGTTTTGAAACCATTTCAGGATTTAATAGCAACGGAGCCATTGTGCACTACAGGGTAACGCAAAGTAGTAATGCAGTTATTGCAGGAGATGGTCTTTATCTCATAGATTCAGGCGGTCAATATTACGATGGCACCACCGATGTAACACGTACGGTGGCAGTTGGGAAGCCTTCTGCAGAGCAGATAAGGCATTTTACTTTGGTGCTGAAAGGTTTTATCGCCGTTGCAAGTGCTGTATTTCCGCGGGGCACTAATGGAGGAGCATTAGATGCTTTGGCGAGGCAATATTTGTGGAAGGAGCAGCTAAATTATGGGCACGCTACAGGGCATGGTGTAGGCAGCTTTCTGTCAGTGCATGAGGGGCCTCAGGCGATTTCTGCATCCAATAATGTGGAGCTTCTGCCGGGAATGGTGTTGTCGAACGAGCCCGGATACTACAAGCATAATGCATACGGCATTAGGACAGAAAATCTCATGTACGTTGTAGATGCAGGAAATGGTTTTTACAGGTTTGAACAGCTCACGTGCGTTCCAATAGACAAAAACGTTATAAATCGTGAAATGCTCAATAATAGCGAAATTGAGTTTATCAACAGTTATCACAGTACTGTGTGTAAGACTATTATGCCATATGTGAGCGATGAGGTTAAAAGTTGGCTGTCGGAAGTATGTATGCCACTGTAAGTCCACTTGCCTTTAACATCATAACTGTTGCTGCTATAGCAACTTGCATACGTTATTCTGTCGAACGATCCTGGATACTACAAGCATAATGCATACGGCATTAGGGCAGGAAATCCATGTATATTGTAGATAATGGAAATGGTTTTTTCAGGTTTGGACAGCTTACGAATATCCTAACTAGACAGAAACGTTATAGATCATGAAATGATGAATGATAGGGAAGTTGAATTCATCAACAGTTATCACAGTACTGTGTGTAAAACCGTTATATCTATGTTAAGACGGAGATTAGAAATTTGCTGTTAAAACAACAGAGCTACGCTTGGCAGTTGTCCCGTATTGTGTATGGACGACATGATGACAGAGGTTGCTATGCTTTGTATCAGTGTTGTATAGAATATCGTGCGGGCCATATTGTTATGCCTAACCGCAGGTTTTCCCGAAAAAAGGTGTTTTATGCTGCTTTTGACTAGAGCTGTTGAGGACTCCATAAAATCAAAAGATGCATTGGCAAAGCTCGGGTTCAGCGTCTTTATAGAGCCCATGTTCCGGGTGTATTATCTATCAACGGAAATTGGAGACATTAGCAGTTACGACGGTGTTATAGTTACGAGTAAGCATGGCGTCCGGGGCATGTACAATGCCACAAAGGAGAGGAACATGCGCATCATTGCTGTAGGCGATAGTACCATGGAATGTGCTGTGAGTCTTGGGTTCAGCAATGTACACACTGTAGGCGGCAGAGTTGATGATATATTGCAGTACATGGGCGCCGCTATGCCGGGTGCGAATCTGCTATATGCGAGGGGTGTTCATGTCTCGCACGATCTGTGCGAAGCTGCGAGAAATGTAGGCATTTCGGTAGAGGAAGTGGTATTGTACGAGGCTGTGGCTACTGATAAAATGAGCTCTGAGTGTTTGGAGTATATAAATAATAGGAGAATTTCTGGGATACTGTTTTACTCTGAACGCACTGCAGAAATTTTTATCAGACTTGCGAAGAATGCAGGTATCTCCGAGGAAATTACACGTTCCGTAAGTGCGTACACTATAAGTCTTGGAGCCAGCAAGGCCTTGAGCGTTTACCCTTGGAAGGACGTGCTTGTATCACAGCACCCTACGGAGGCATCGTTGTTTGAGCTGCTGGGATCATTTCGCACTTGTCTATGACTTTACTACGGTGGCGAATGTGTGTAAATTACTCTGAGGGTTTGATAGCTTAGGGAAGATTAGTGGGCCAAGAGTGCTGATATCAGCGCTGACAATTTTTGATACTTATGGTGTGTGAGAAAAGTGAATACTAGTTTTTTCGTCCTGACAAACAATATGAGAGCAGTCTTGTTACAGATTGTCTTCGCTATGGCACTTTTTTCCTTTGGCGCACATGCAGCCAGGACAGACGCTATAGTTGGGCTTTTGTCTACACGTAGCTCTACTTATGATGGTGAGTACCGGACAGCTGTAGATGTTAGAGATCTACTGCTGAGGTTTGGTGCTAAGAAAGTGGTCATGATAGACTACAATGCCATAATGAAGGCGCTAGGCGACGGTGCGAGCCAAGATGCGGTTACTGATCGTGTTGAAAAATTGCTGCTTAAGCACAAGGTAGATAGGATATTTATTCCGGGCGACTACTATAACATATCCAGTCCGCCACTGCCTCCGGTACCGCACAGGCAGATGGTGACAAATTCGTTGGTAGACATAATACGGCGACGCCATGATTTGAGACTGCTGGCGATTTGTGGGGGACTGCAAGGGGTACTGCACGCTCAGAACGTGCAAATATCGAGGATTGATCAGATACTCAACTCTCCTGAGATGGCTGAATCGCATTCAGTTTCTGTGCTGCATCCTAGGGAGCTTGGCGCGTCGCTAACGAGGGCTGAGGCCATTGCCGGAAGTAAGCTTGCAGAGATTGTAGCAGGGGTTAAGGGCACAGAAAAAGGCCGGGCAGCATTGAAGTTTTACCTCCCCGACATGCATAGTGAGGGAATTAATATCAGCAAAAGTAATATGTCCAGGTTGCATGAACTTGGGTATACGATTTCTGCTGTTGCTGATGATGGAATCATAGAAGGACTTGAGGATGACCGTGGTAATATGTTGCTGCAAATGCATCCCGAGTTTTTGCTCGTGAATATGGATGAAAAGGTAGGGCATAACGATGAGGTGGACCTGTCCATTGAGATAGCTGCGAAAATTATTGAGTACTTCCTTTCACGGTAAACTTTTAAAGAATCCTGTAGTCGTTTTGAGTTTCGTAGCTGTCATGCTATAGTGCGGCGGTCTGTGTGGGGGTTTTGCAGTGCCAAACGCATGATACGTAGGGCTGTTAGCGGGAACGGCGACGTGTACACAAGGTAGGGAGTGTTTGTCTTGGAGCAGTGGTATATAGCGATTGAGCTTAAGATCCTGATAAGTGGCAGTGTCTTTTATTCAGGGCGCGCTGATAACAAGGGTTGTTTATGATAGCGGAGGTAATAGTACCTGTTCCATTGGACAAGACTTTCTACTACGCGATCAAGGATGGCATGAGCCTTTCTGCGGGTGATTATGTGCGCGTGCCTTTTGGTGGTAGAGTAGCTGTTGGGCTAGTTGTGGATATTAAGGCCACGGTTGAATGCGAGGTTGAGCTCAAGACGGTAATCGATAAGCTTCTTTTCCCCGCTATAAATCCTGCTGCAATAAAATTCATCCAGTGGGTTAGTAGCTATAATATCATTCCTCTCGGCATGGTGCTAAAGATGGTATTTGGGGGCATGCCAAAAGGTAAGTTTTTGTCCTTTGATGGGATATTAGATGAAAGTAGCAACGTAAAAAGCCCGGTAGATGATTTTGAGACGTTGCCAGAGTTGTCTGGCGAACAATCAGTAGCATGCGACAAAATCGTGGATAAATTATCAGGCTTTTCTGTTACTGTGCTGGACGGAAAAACTGGATCTGGGAAAACTGAGGTCTATTGTTCGGCCGCTAGGAAGCTGTTACGCGAGAGCGGCGACGCACAGATTCTTGTGTTATTGCCTGAGATTGTGCTTGCCACGCAGCTAATGAAGCGCCTTCATGGGTATTTTGCAGAATACAACCCTGTGGAATGGCACTCCGGTCTCACGGTAAAAAAACGCCGGGAAAATTGGCTATCAGTTGTATGTGGTACCACATCCATAGTTGTTGGAGCTAGGTCAGCTCTCTTTTTGCCGTTTAGAAATCTGAAAATGATCATTGTTGATGAGGAGCATGAGTCTTCCTACAAACAGGATTCTGGGATGTCATATAATGCGAGAGATATGTCCATTGTACTGGCAAAGCAGATTGACATACCCGTTGTGTTGTGTTCTGCAACTCCTGCACTGGAGACCATGCATAATGTGTGGCAAAGAAAGTACCACCACGTGGTTTTACAGCGTAGGTTTGGTGAGGCAGTAATGCCTGAAATTATCGTTGCGGACATGCGAAAGGATGAATTGAAGAACGCATGGTTATCATCTTGTTTATATGAAAAAATCTCCGCAACTTTAGCTAAGGGCAATCAGGTTATGTTGTTCCTAAATCGCAGGGGTTATGCAAGGCTTGTGCTATGTAAAAAGTGTGGTCACAAAATAAGTTGCCCTAATTGCTGCACATGGCTGGCAGAACACAAGATATTGGGAGCCATGTTATGTCATTATTGTGCTTATACCTGCGGGGTGCCTAGACAGTGCCCGAGCTGCCAAGAGCATGACACGATGAGCCCGTATGGTGTCGGTATTGAGAGGATCGCTGAAGGAATACGGGAGCTAATCTCTGAGGCGCGACCCGCTGTTATCAGCAGTGACATAAGCGCCAGGGACGCAAACCGCACGATAGAGCATTTATTGTCTGGTGAACTTAACGTTATTATCGGTACACAGATAATTGCTAAAGGGCATAACTTCCCAAAGCTAACGTTGGTTGGCGTTATAGATGCAGATTTGGGCATGGGCAATAGTGATCTAAGGGCCACGGAGAAGACCTACCAACTATTACACCAGGTATCTGGACGCTCAGGGAGGTATAAGGAAAGAGGGCAGGTGGTTTTACAGACATATGACCCGGAAAGTACAGTCATAAAGTCTTTGTTATCTGATAATCGCGAAGATTTTTACAACACGGAGCTGCAATCCAGAAGAACTACTGAGATGCCCCCATTCATGAGGCTGGTTTCGATTATCGTATCAGGTAAAGAGGAGCTGAGGGTTATAGAAATAGCCAACTCTATTGTGAGCAGTATGTCTGGGAAAGTGACAGTGTGGGGCCCGGCTCCGGCTCCTATAAGCTTTGTCAACAACAGACACAGGTATCGTATACTTCTGAAGGTAGCAAACATTGTTTCTGTGAGGAATCTGCTTTCAGAGTGTAGAGATAAGTACAAACAATCTCGGCACGTACGGGTTGTTATAGATGTTGACCCAATGAGTTTTATCTGAGATTAGCGCACTTTCTCCGACATGGCACGTTTACGTTGGAGCTTGCAGTGGATGTAAGGGCCGTGGTTTCGGAGAGGGATTTAGTGATTGTTGTAGTGGGATCACGCAGCGCTTAGTGAGGCAAAATCAGTGTGGTAATTGTTGGTAACATTGGTTTGCAATTAAGAAGGCACCCGCGGGTCGGTGTAAGGATGATCAGATAGCGTCACTGCTGGCAGCATTTGTGGTGACAGCCATGATATGTGAAAGATGTGGATCAGGCAGTCCCTTTTGTTGTTGTGGTTCGAGAAGCCTGTGGTGGGTTTGATGAGCTCCATGCGCAAGAAGGAGTTGGTTATTTGATGGCGCCACGATGCTTTTGCACTATGTAGCGCAGGTAAATCATAGCTCCGTGCGAGGAAAGCGTATTTTTGGCGCTGTGCCCAAATTTTGAACATTGTTTGCATACGTGTTACAGCTGCGGCTATGCACCTCTTTGCAGTATTATTGGCAGACTGCGCATTTTCAGCGTTATAGCCCGTGATACTAAAGTAATCATGGCTCAACATTGCGACTCTCAGCATGTTGTAGGGGTTATGCTAGGCCGATGTTGACTACTTGTCGCATCTTGGTAGAATGGGAGATTGTTTGCTGTGCACGGAGGTTTTGGTGAGCAGGGTTTGTGATATCACGGGAGTATCCAAGTCTTTTGGTAATAAGGTCTCTCACTCTAATCGTAAGACTAAGAGGAGTTACCTAGTGAATCTGCACAATGTTACTTTGGTTAGTGAGGTTTTGGGAAGAAAGTTCAGAGTCAAAGTTGCTAGCAGTACTTTGCGTACCATAGACTACAAAGGAGGGTTGGACCTCTATTTGCTCAATACGAGCTCTAGGAAGTTGACTGAGGAAGCTCGTAAGATCAAAAGGAAAATCAGGGTTGCTATCGCTACTGGTAAGTCGCAACAAAGTGACCAGTTATAAGCAGAAGTTACTTTAGCAGCGTATTGTTGCATGGTGGTGTGGCTTAAGCTAGTTCGGTCTCAGTGTGTTTGTTAAGGCTATGTGTGGTCTCGTGCTTCGATGCGGGCGGTTTATGTATCGCAGCTCGCTGTGTTACCGGGGGCTGTTGACTCTCGCAGTGCGTCGGTTAGTTGTCTAATGTCTTGCTCTGGTTCTGAGTGGAATATCATGTATTCTTGTGTGTGGGGATGTGGAAACCCTAGCAAGCAAGAGTGCAGCGCCTGTCTTTTGAAGGCGCGTACTTGTAAAATCCCGCACCTGTAGCTTTTTCTGTTGTTTTTTCCGTATTTTTGGTCTCCGATAACAGAGTGTCCTATGTGGCTCATATGAACCCTTATTTGATGGGTTCTTCCTGTATGCAGAGTGCATCTAACCATACTTGCGACATTACCAAAGGATTCTTCCACCTTGTATTCTGTGCATGCTAGTTTGCCGCGGTGCTGGGTGACTTCCATCATGGTTCTGTCAGACTTCCTTACATCTAAATAGGTTTGTATAAACCCATGCTGCGGAGTGGGCGATCCCCATATTAGTGCCAGGTACTCTTTTTTGAATTTTTTTTCGTGTAGTGCCGCAGTAAGTTTAAGGTACGCGTCATTATTTTTTGCAGCCACCAGTAGGCCGCTGGTGTCTTTATCAAGTCTGTGCACGATTCCAGGTCTTTTACTGCTGCCAACGGAACTTAAGGAGCTACCGCAATGTGCTAAAAGGGCATTTGCTACGGTCATGTTCTGAGTGCCATTGCCTGGGTGTGTCGCTATATTGTGGTCTTTATCTATGACTATTACATGTTCGTCTTCATATACTATTCTAAGTGGGATATCGTAGCATGGATCGAGCGGGGAATGCTCTGGTTCGTCGGGAACAGCTACCGTAAACTGCTCCCCAGCTTTTGTTATATGGCTGTTATCGTATATTAGTTGGTCAAAAATCTTCACGCAGCCGTTCATCATCATGCGTTGTGCCTTACTACGAGACGTTTCTAGGGCTGTTGCCAGTACGACATCGAGCCTTTTGTTTTCGGTAGAGCCATCTATCGATATGGTGCGCGAGCTTTCCATGTTATTCTAAAGTTATTTTGAGCGTTTTTTGGGAATGGACTCAATTTCCATAATACCTTGTACGACTCTGATACCATGCACAGGTACATTTGTATAATGTAATGCAATATTGTGATATCACGGAGCTTTATCAGTTACAGTATTAAGTATTGTTGAGCAGCTATATTTCTGGCTTAAGAGCCCCAGAATCACTTTGAGATCCTGCATCACGTGTGCGTTCTCCCGCAATTTTGTACTGCTGTAGCTATTTTGCAAACAGTGACGTAAAATATTGTTTGCAGTGTGTAGGCACAAATGTAGAATCTGGTTGTCACATCAGGCTGCCAGAGAAGTTTATCAGCTTACGGTTTTTAATTATCTACATGATAAAGAAGATACTAATCGCTAATAGGGGCGAAATCGCGTGTAGAATAGCTCGCACCGCTCACAAAATGGGCATACGGTGCGTAGGGGTGTATTCGGACGCTGACAGGGACGCGTTGCATACGCAATGTGTTGACGAAGCAGTATACATAGGCCCTAGTCCGGCAAGCCAGAGTTATCTAGACATAGATAAGATCTGTGGTGTAGCAGTAAGTACCGGAGCTGATGCTGTGCATCCGGGATACGGGTTTCTGTCGGAAAATGCAGAATTCCCGGATAAGCTATCTGAGTGCGGTATAGAGTTTATAGGCCCAGCACCGTCCTCCATGCGGATGATGGCAGATAAAGTTGTGTCTAAGAAAATTGCCAAGGACGCAGGTGTTGCGGTTGTTCCTGGATACATGGGAGTTGTTGCCACAGTTGACCAGGCCAAGGACATAGCCAAGTCAATCGGATTTCCAGTCATGATAAAAGCTGCTGCTGGTGGTGGTGGGAAAGGCATGAGAATTGTCCATACAGAAGAGGAGATGGAACAGGCATTTGTTTCCTCCACCAATGAGGCTAAGAAGAGTTTCAGCGACTGCAGGATATTCATAGAGAAGTATATAGTCTCCCCCAGGCACATAGAGATCCAAATTATAGCTGATAAGCAGGGCAATGTTGTGTGTTTGGGTGAGCGGGAATGCTCCATACAAAGAAATAATCAGAAGGTTATAGAAGAAACGCCCAGCCCATTTTTGGATAATAAAACTAGACGTGCGATGTTTGCACAGTGTGTCAATTTGGCCAAGAAAGTGAATTATTTTTCTGCGGGGACTGTCGAATTTATAGTCAATGCGGACAGGGAGTTTTACTTTTTGGAGATGAACACAAGGTTGCAAGTAGAGCACCCGGTCACAGAGCTTGTCACGGGAATAGACTTAGTGGAAAAAATGATACAAATCGCTGAAGGCGCGCCGCTGCCGTTTACGCAGAAAGAGGTGAGGTTTGTTGGTTCTGCAATAGAAGCTCGTGTATATGCAGAAGATCCTGGAAAGGGGTTTTTACCTTCCAGTGGCAGAATATCACACTACCATGAACCACCTGCTAACGTTAATCTTAGGATAGATAGTGGCGTCACTGAGGGTTCTACTGTTAGTATGTTTTATGACCCGATGATAGCTAAGGTTTCTTCTTATGGCGAAACTAGGGCTGAGGCTATAGAGACCATGAAGAGGTCTTTGTCCAGTTTTTACGTTGGTGGTGTTGTAAACAATATAGATTTCCTACTGTCGGTGTTTTGTCATCCGTCTTTTGTTTCGGGAGATACAAGTACAGGGTTTATTCCGCAGTTTTATAAATCAGGTTTTAAAGGCGATGAGCTCACTCCTGAAATAGGTAAAATCTTTGCCTTGGCGCTGCTGTATATGTACCTTGAAGAGGAAAAAAGGGAATATGGCGAATACGTATTGAACGAAAAGGTCTGTGCCCGTGTTGGCGAGTGGAAATACGCTATGAGCGCCAGGAGCACTGACGGAGGTATCTATGCGACACTAGATGACAGCGGTGCATATGTTGTATTGTCCGGAACGTGGCTTGGGAATTACAAGATGCTGAACATAAGCATAGATGACAGTTCTTACTGCATAAAGGTTAGCCGAAGCTCTAGCCGGTATCACCTAAAGTACATGGCGGTTGGCGCAATATGCACGGTGCACGGAGAGAGTATAGACCGGTTGCTTGAGTTCATGCCGGAGGCTCAGGAGGATGAGGTATCCCGTGATACCGTAGTTTCTCCGATAGCTGGGATGATTGTTGAAATTTATGTAAAAAAAGGAGACAAGGTAAGCGTGGGTCAGCCATTGCTGGTGATAGAGGCTATGAAAATGGAAAACCTAATATGCTCCGAAGTGGAAGCAGAGGTGGAAGAAGTTCTCCTATCTCCGGGCAGCAGCGTGGCCAACGGTGAGGTTATTTTGAAATTTGTCAAAGACAAGATCTAAAAGCAAACTTCGTTGTGACCAAGTTTTACTCTACGTATGTTCTATGTCCTTTTGGATGGCAGGCTAGTGGTGTTGTGACGTGGCGCGCAATGCGTTTAATCGCGCGGTTTTGATTGTAGTCTAGCCTTGGCATAGCGCATAGGGGTCTTTATAGTGTTTCGTAAAAAAGGGCGTGTAGGCGTCAAAGATTGCCTACTTAGGCTTATGGACGGCATAGCTATCAGCGAGCTAAAAGAGGGCACATTTGACTATACGTTCGTATGTAAGCCTGGGGATAGGCTCCATCTTGTGCTTTCAACTTTGCCGGGCAAGGTGAAAATAAATGGCCCTGATGAACTTTTTGTAAGGGTCAAAAAATCTGACATCATATCTACAACGCAGAACATGTGCAATCCGGCTCTGTGTGCATGTGAGGACGAATACGGCGCGAGTATTGCCAGATACCTAGAGCTAGAGTTTACAAATCAATTTGCGGACTACGTCACTCAGATATACGAACATTTTCATGATGGGGTAAAGAACATTGACGGGGTGCATGGCGGGCGGTTTTTAAATCATAATTTGGATGCTGCTGCACGGGAGAGCTGTGAGGGCATTTCTTTGTGTTTTCCGGACTCGAGGTTATTAGAAGGCCTGGTGCGCTTTGCCAAGCAAGATATGTGCTATGTCTTCAAAGGAATTTCAGATAGACCGACAGATAGCATACTCCTTAAAGCGGCCAAAATGAGGTTGCAGCAGTTACGTGACATCGGGTTGAGCAATAAAGAAGGTCCTGATAGTCATTACGATAACGGTGTCATAAGCTGTTTTGAGAAATTTATAGATACTATATCGAACGCCGACTTTAACCCCGCAACCAATCTAAGGATAAAAGGCTGCGATTTTGTTGTCATGCTGCGCGAAATAGTAGGGGACCCCGCTGTTCGTTGTTATGTGGAAGAACGCTTGTATGAGCGGCAGGTAGAATGCCATGTAACCAGGTTACGGATGGACTTTTATGAGCAGCAAAAAGGTTATTATGGGTCTCTGAAAGGAGAGGCGCAGCCTGTAGTTACTGCTCAGGACACCATTGAAGTACGTGATGCGATTTTAGGCCTGCATAGGGTAAAACGCCTGATTAACAATCCCATTTTTGTGCAAAAATTTGTCGGGAAGAGTGGGATATCACGAGCACATCGGCGGTATTTCAAATGCATAAGCTCTATGATTGAGGCAGAAATCATTTTTCTTACTGAGAGCATTGGCAAGCTTACAGCTGGTGATTTGCGGTTATTTCTGCATAAAACCTGCAAAAACGTCAGCGACGATATCAGCCATCTGTTAGCTGTGTATGATTACGAAACTACTGGAAAAACTGTTGATAGAGATGCAGTCATAAGAGTCTCTAAGAGTGAAGTGAAGGAGCTCGCTGATCAGGTGAGGAGCTTTGTATATGCCTATAATAGGCTATGGAAAGAGCTGCAAGCATGTAAGTCTCTTGTAGATGCGTATGCAAAAGTCACCGTAAGTACTGAGGAAAGGCGGCTGGGTGTGTGGGAAAAGAGCCTATACCAGAACATATCGAAGATTTTTTCGGTAGACGAGAACGGTCAATGGATTGCAAATACTCAATCACGGAATTCATTACTTCTCAACAAAGTAGAATCCCACAAATTGTGTGATTTAACTCATGGTATACGCGGCGCTGATGATACAAAGCTGTCACAAGTGGTGGACGGTTTGTTTGATAGTGATGTGAGTACCGACCAAGTTTTTACCATGTTGCGCACATATATCAGAAATCGAAGTCATGAGTGGATTCGGGATATTGAGTATAGTGTAATTCCGAAAAGTGTTGATATTGCTTATAGGATATCAAGGTATTTGCCATTTCATTCGTTATGGCTGCCGCTATTAATGCCCGGCAGGTATAGGACGCGCTCGGGCTACGTTGCTACAAGTTTTAAAGACTGGCTGTTTGTGAAAAAGTCAATCATAGCGCATACCCGGCTTACCTCGAGTATAGCGCAAAGCTTATACCTGGACGATTTTGATAAAAGATTGGTGGCGGGGACCGGTTCTGCGGCCATGATAAGCACGGCCTTCAAAGTGCGTTGTAACATGTCAAACTTCCGTGAAAAAGTTGCATATAGAATTAAGAAGATAAGGCCAATATGGCGTATAAGCCTGGCAGTCATAGTTACTACTTGCGTTATTATCGGCATTACGGGCCGAGTTCTGGGCCATTTTGGAATTGCAGGTGCTGGCACGTACGCATTGATGCCCATATGCCAAGCGGTTTTTGATAGTTTGATAGCTGTGGCGGTGTTAGATGCGGCGGTCGAGCAGGTTTTTTTGTTGACCATTAATGTAGTATGCTTAGTTGTCAGGAGCCTTGATTTTGTTCTGTTATGTGGTGCGCTATCCAGTATTACAGAATATGTATGCAATAAGCTTGTTGAAATATATTCCGCAGTGGCGGAGAAATCTTGCTCTCTATATGAGCGCGCTCGCAAGTACGGGGTTAAGAACCTATGTTTCCTGATGTTGGAGAGGGTATTCTACAATGATAACAAAATTGGCGAATCCTCCCTGAAGACGCGCTGTGCAGATCATGTTGCGACTGAATCTTTAAGGCAAGAAACGCTGACTGAACAGAGCTGCGGTGCGATTGTGTCACAAGGCCTCGAGTCATCAGAAATTCGTTCTCATTTGACACCTTCGGGGTTACGTAATGAAAAGGGAATTTGCTTATCTGCGGATGTTATAACGCTGCTATCAGGGGAATATGCCAGGAACCAAGGCGTTTTTACACAAGCACTAAGACATTCATCTGATACAGTTGCAAGTGAGCTTTACGGTGAAAAAGCGGGAGTTTTGCGAGCGCTTGAATCATTCAAAAAAACTGTTTTACTACCTCAAAGCACGGTATTCCACGAAGATTATATCAGGCTAAGGAGGGAGTTCTTTTTTCTTATGAACAACTATCCTGAAGAGCTTAAATCCTCGATTACGGTTACTGTCAATCCTAGCATTTTTAACTCACACAACAAGAGACGTGATATCTACGATGTCGTTGCGGCGGTCAATTTTAACACCGTGTTGTACGCCAGGAATAGGCTGAAGGATGTGCCGCAAATAACATCACCCACGGCCGCACGCGCATTTTTAGAGAGCGCGCATTGTGTGGGGCCTGGTGTCACTATCGGAGAAATAAGCGAGAAAATAGCTGCAATAAAGTGGGCTATTGCACAGATGGCTGCACATGATATCTCACATTCTGTAAGGAGTACCGAAGTTCTATTTCACGATACTGAAATTGACAGGAGCTGTGCTATTGCTTTGATGGACTGCGCCCTTGTGATGGAAGACTATCGCGATCTTCTTTTGGCCGGCCGTGCCGTTAGTAGGAGTGTTGTTTACTGTTATATCAATAGCAATTTTCGGTCCTACATACGAGACACATGTCACATTCTCAATGTAATAGATCGAGCCATTGCATTACGACATAGCTCCGCGAGCTACAGAAGATTTTGTGACGTTATGTGCAGAGATTTTGCAATGCTGGAAGATACGTCACATGCTGCAGTCAGAGCACATAGCATCATGAGTCAAAATTTGGGCGTAACATCTGGAGGAGCAAAGGCAACAGAAAAATTTATGGAGGTCTTTGGCTACCAGCACTTGCGGAGCTTTACGCTGTCGTTTATCGCATACAAGAGCCTTTGGTATCTCTTCGGCGAGTACGTGCATTATGTTGGTAGTTATTCAAAGCTTGCGGATATGGCCCTTACTCATGCTGGAATCAGCCCCGCGTATGAGTTTTTTATGAGTACTGAATGCGGTACAAAATTTCTGGAGTTTTTTTGGACTCACGTATCTCCAAAGGATGCGGCTATGTTCACCCGTGAGATAGTGATGTCTATGATGGTTTTTGACGAAGATAGCGTCTCCGACGTTTCACATGCCGTTGATCAGTATCTGTATACATCATCATTCCATTCGCATATGCATGCCGTAAAAGGGATGAGGTCCTTATTAAACCATGTTGCAGACCTATGTTGCACGGTCTTGCAGTTGCACTTGGCGAGAAAGATTATAAGTGAGAGGAAAAGGGAACTTCCGGTTGAAAGTTTAGAGTTTTTTCTTCAATTAGAGAAAGAGTGTGTGAACGAGAAGTCTGGGCTGAAGGGGTATAACGAAACTTCTTGCTGCAGTAATATAGAAGTTTTGCACTGTACTGAAGTTTTTCATGGTATTACAGGGTTGATGCCTGAGGTTTTGTCTCGCTGACTTTACGGCTATACAGACACCGTGGGCTTCGGATGTGTTTTCTTGCGTTTGGGTGAGTGGCGTTATGTGTATTGTTCTGGTATGTGATTTTTTACTGGGAAGATTTACAATTTAAGGCTTTTCCTATCTAATTTGCTCTGATGTTGGTACGAACGACATGCGACAATGTTTAAACGATGATACCGATGCATACAGTGACGCTGATTGCGATATCAGGGCGTGTGCCAGGATAAGGATTGAAGATCAGCAAGCTCAAGAGTTTATCGGTGAGTTATCCAGGGAGTTTTTGGAGTTTGCGCGTTCGCTATCTTCGGATGCGAAGGAGTATTCTGAGGGCTTTGATGAGCACAAAGAGCACAGCGACGCATCGGAGATCCCAGAACCCGAACTAGGTCTTGGTCTCACTGGAGCAAATAGCCTAGAGTTGAAGCAGTCGTTAGTGAAGAGGTTGCTCAGATTCTTTGGCGAATGCTACGAGAAACTTGTTTATTGTGACATTTCGGAAAGTGGGCATAAGGCCTTTGCATCCAGAGATCGGCGCAAGAAGAGGTTGCTTCTTGAAGCGCTGATAACGATGTTCAGAAAGTTGCTTTCAAGCAAAGAGTCACTAAATTTGAGGCAACTGTTAGAGGAGCAGATTAAAGAGCTTAGGGAGGCCTTGGAAAGGGAAGAGGATCCCGAGGTGCGTAAGATCCTACAGGAAAGGCTTTCGTTACTGATGAAACTGCAGGTGCAGCTGAAAAACGCTAAGTCGTTTCAAAGTCTGGATCAATTTTTTCTTATGTTGGTGGCGCACTCTTTATCTCACGCCACACTGACACTTAATGCATATCACAGCGTTGTAGGGATTGAGCCTCGCATGTCATACTCCGCGTCTATGGGGCATCTTATGGATGTGGAGAATATAGCACTACGTGGCAATATGCAAGAAGTTGGCAGTATGCAGATTGCAGCCAGCTGCGTATATGGCTACCAGTCAAGTATGGATAGATGCGTTGCAGACCTGTTCAATATAGGCACGCTGGCATCCAAATGGGATGAAAGAATGGTGCTCTCGGAGAGTATATTACTTACACACGCACAGAGGATGGCCGGTGACTTTGGTTACAGGGTTGCTGGAAGGATTATGTCGATTCTTGACCAGGCTGTGAGCGCTGTAGCAACAGGTGTTCTTATGGTGATGCAGGAAGTTGTGAAAAACACCATGCAAGTTATAAGGGGAGTAGACGCGGCTGTTGGGCAAACAGGTGGTAGGGCACGTGGAGTGGCTCAGGATCGTGCAAGGATCCAAGAGACTGTTGCAGGTCGCGATACTCAGTCTTGTCACATTCCCGGTCAAGGTGTTCCTTCATCCACATTTCATCGACAAGCCCACATTCAGTTTGAGCATAGTAGAATGAGGGAAGAGAGATGCGAACGCAGCGTTATTTTTGAGAGCGCTGAGGGTATTAGGTGCAGTGCTCGAGAATTTGGGTATTCATCTGTATTTGTGTCTACGCAGTACAGTGGTATACAGTGTGAGCGGGAGACTTATAGCAGAAATACTGGCAGGGGAGCAGTTCCTAGTTCTACGCTGGAGAGTATTACGGTTGTTGCTGCGGAGCAGCAGATAGTAGTGGCAGCTCAGCAGGTTAGGTAGAGGTTAAGTGCAATAGCTTTCGCCACAGTGGCTGGATTATAGGTCTGAGTGCGAGTGTATAAATGTGCTACCGGATGCAGTTTGTGGCGGTGGACTTGTTGTGGTAACTCGTACATTGTGCTTCCACGGGCGTAAGTGTATGCATATGTCTTAAACTTCGCTGTGTACCATAGCGTTGCATCAACCCAGTTCCAAGTGGTTTATCATCGGGGCTTACAGAGGTTTTGTGATATTATGCGATGTGTTGTCGTATGTGTTACGTACGTGAACCTACGCGGTGCATGTTTGGCATGCTCTCTATAATGTGATCTGGGCCAAGTAGCGCGTGTGTATAGTGCTCATTGAGACGGATGCATTACAGTTTTTGTAGTTCTGTGACACACGCCTATGAGAGCCGTATTTTGCCTGCTTTATGTCAGTGTGGCTGTGACTGATAAGTAATCGAAAAACGCATTTTTTTCTGCTGAGGCATAAATTCAAGGATTGATTCTGTATTGGTATAGGAGCGCGAGCGTGAGCTTACTATGGGTTTTGTTATTCTGCATGAGTTCCGTGTACTCGACGTTTTATGCGCCACTTGTACTTCGTAAAAGAGATTTTTCATGGATTGGTTTCTCTTCTCTCTTTGTCAAGAGGACTACAAGCTTTCCGCGCTTTAATCTGATGACCTTGAGGTACCCGTTAGTGCAGCTAATTTAATAGTGTGTTCTGTGAAGCTTTAAAAGCGCACACCGCGGATTCCATGCCGAGTTTACTTCATGTTCCATAAAACTCAGCACCATAGACATGAAGTGCATGAGGTTCCGTGCAACATCCTTCCCCAGTGGCTGGCGAGGCGCTGGCACACGGTTTTAAAATTTCGATTATGGGTTTGTCACATATTACGGTCAAATGCCATACCATTTCTAGTTCTGTACGAGGTGTAATGTATTGTAAGAAAACAGAGCTTCATGCATGTTTAGCTTACCATAGGCAATATGACGCTGGCACGCAGATATGTGTTGGGAATTTTCCTTCACTGTCGCTAGTTATCATTCCATATGTTATTTATACTGCCTTGTGTGGAGCGTCACCCAATGCGAGTGCGGAATTCCATGAAATTATTTGTTTGGCAGTCCGTATCTACAGTGCGTTACTGGTGCGCAGATAAGCCCTGTTGTCTGTAATATACAGTTTTTGCACATGATGCTTTGATTACGGCGTGTGATGCGTGAACTATTTCCAATTTTCTTAGATGTCCCAGCAAGTTATTAATTTCCGGTACGATGGGCCTGCGGCGATGTATTGTAAAATCAACCAAACGAGTAAAACTTTGCAATTGCGTGCTAAATCGCTAATATATCACAGGCAAGGCGTTTTGGTGCACCGGTTTGCTGTACGCTGTAGCCGGATGCGTGCTGCGGTGGTAGGTTGGCAAGGTTCTGTATTCCCTGGATTTGATGGTGTTGGTTTATGGATAGTAAGCCCAGTTGGCTAAGAGTTAAAATGCCGGGCGGTAAGGTGTTTGATGAGGTCAGGGGGTTAGTCAAGCGTTACGAGCTCAATACCGTGTGCGAGGAAGCTGCGTGCCCAAACATAGGCGAGTGCTGGAACAAACGTCACGCTACGGTCATGGTCATGGGCGATGTTTGTACAAGGGCTTGTGCCTTCTGTAATGTAAAGCTTGGTGTACCACGAGCATTGGATCCCAAAGAGCCTGAGAGAGTTGGTGCTGCAATAAGTAAATTGGGGCTGAAGCACGTTGTTATAACGTCTGTGGATCGTGATGATCTTCCCGATGGTGGGGCAAGTCACTTCGCGAAGTGTATTCGTGAAATAAGGATGAGGGACCCTACAATTACTGTTGAAATACTGACTCCAGACTTCCAAAATAAGCCCTGTGCTGTTGATATTATCGCCACATCTCGTCCGGATGTGTACAACCACAATTTGGAAACAGTGCCCAGGCTGTATGCGAGGGTTAGGCCAAGGGCAAAGTACTTTAACTCTCTGTACTTGTTGAGGCAGGTCAAAGATAAGACTCCGGGGGTGTTTACCAAATCTGGGTTAATGGTTGGGCTTGGAGAGCAAAAAGAGGAAGTGTATCAGGTTATGGACGACCTGAGGTGCGCGGGTGTCGACTTTATTGTGATCGGACAATATCTGCAGCCGACCAAGGCTAATATAGATGTGCATCGTTATGTAACTCCTGAAGAATTTGAGCAATACAAGCGTATGGCGTATGCAAAGGGGTTTTCCATGGTGGCTTCTAGCCCGTTGGCGAGGTCTTCGTACCACGCGGAAGATGATTTTCTTAGGCTAAAAGCTCTTCGTAACGCTCAACTACATGCTGCTTCAGCTCCTGTTGCGGCAGAAAACGTTATGCACTCGTAGCTCAGTCAGGATAGAGCGCTACCCTCCGGAGGTAGAGGTCGCAGGTTCGAGTCCTGCTGAGTGCACTCTGCAATGTTGCCTCGTTGTAGCTATTTGTGTTTACGGAGAAGGTGTTGCAGACTACTAGTTGGTGGTTTATGCATTCCCAATCTAGGCTACTGCAGACCTTTCAGAGTCCCTTTGCCACATTGAAGTAGTGTCGAAACCTAATGACTAATTGTTGGCAGAAACGTGCCTATGCAGTGTGAAAGCATTCCCGCGTAGACATGTATAAATCTAATACCTTGGCCCTGAAGATCTCAATGTGTCAACGCGCAGCAATACTTGCACGTTTTAGTTAAATGCGAATTAGAATTCGGAAGTACGCGCTACCATGTGGCAACAGGGAATTTATATTGCCTATCCGTTATACTTCGGCCTGATGCTTAAGCAGCTGCATGGGCTACGTGCAGTATTACTCTCAGTAATGTTTGGGTTTAAATGTGTACTGTTGATATTCTGGCACCTGAGGATTCTATGCAGCGTATACCGAGACCGAACGCAGAATAGATAATGTGTACGCATTAGATCTCCATGAGTTATCGGTAACACGGTAGAAGGGGCGATCTTACCGGTGATACCTGCCATGTATGGTTACTAAATCTACCGGGTGAAGCCCTTGTGGATATAAATTCTATGGTCATACGACAAAGCAGCGTCGCGTTGAACCTGTTTAGACAAACCTCAAGGGATTGTCTACGTTAGGAAGCGGTTTTTGCATTGTGTTTTTCGATAATCATACTAGGCCCTTAACGGTCCGTCCGATAGGCGTTGCTACATGTATAGGTTTCACTAAACATGGTGATGGATTGTATAGTCAAATAGCCACGAGTTGTTGCATTGGTAGAGCACTTGGTGGCTTCTTTTAGCGGGGCTATTGGCTCAGATAAATTATATCAGAGTGTGTTGTAGTGATTACCCTGAACCGGGTTTTGTGGACATTAAAGTGGAGATGCATCAGAGCTGTGGGAAAGAACGAGCCCTTTATATGGAGCGGTGGTAGAAGATGCTCATACTAGGCGCGTATTGAACTGCAAGCAGTGATGCTTTGTAACCTCTTAGAAGGAAAAGTGATCCAGTCGTTTTTTGATTAAATGGGCTATCATATTCAATACTAGCAGTATAAGTAGAAGAGCGATGATCGCTATTGCGGAGATTTTTGTGAACTCAGCACTTGAGTTGTTTGCCCATATGTAGATCTGCACTGGCAATACGCTGGCAGGGTCTAAGAAAGTTTTGGGTAGATCAATGACAAACGCCACCATTCCTATCATAATCAATGGAGAAGATTCCCCTATTATTCTGGCAACACTTACCATTACGCCCTGAACTAGCGAAGGCAGAGCCATAGGAAGGGAGTGATGCATTATCACTTGTATATCTGTAGCCCCTAAGGAGAAAGCAGCCTGCTTCACTGAGTCTGGTACGGACGCAAGTGCCTGCCGAGTTGTTACTATCAGGTAAGGGAGAATCATTACAGACAAAGTTATGCCGCCCGCAAGCGAAGAAGATCGCGGAACGCCAAAAATATTTAGATACACAACAAGACCCAGTACCCCGAAGATTATGGACGGTACCGAAGACAGATTGTTTATGCTTACTTCAACTATGGAAGCGATTTTACTGCTTGCCAGGAGCTCCTGCATGCATATGCCAGTCATTATTCCCAGGGGAATAGCAATAGCAAGGCAGACAGTTATAGTCAGTAGTGACCCAACTAGCGCACCTAGAATACCTGCACTTTCAGGGACTTTCGAGTGAGAGCGCGTGAATAAAGCGCGATTAAAGACTCTCTTCACCAGATGTTGCTTGTCCAACGTCCGCAGAACTTCGTAGTACAATGGGTTGCTTTTTACATTGTTTAGGAAGTCAGTAGATGCATTGAGCCAAAGCCCGTCAGTGAGTTTGTAACCCTTGCTGATGAAGCACGCAAGATCGTGATGTGCTGTATCGCTTATAACGCTACGAGCAGCTTTTTTCACATCTGGGTCTTCTAGGTCAATGTGATCTTCTAGAGCTTTGTCCAGTGCGTTGTTTATGAGTTTTATGCAGTCTTCTCTCAGATAAAAGCCTTCCTTTCTAACGTGTTCGGTATTTTCCACATGGAGTAAAATTTTCGTCACGGTTAAGGCCTTATAGCCATTTGTAACAATACTGCACAGTACAAGCACAAGCATACCGACGGAAGTGCCTAGCGCTGACAAAGAAAGCAGGGCGAAGAAACGGTCTTTTTTACTTCTTAAGAAGACACGCACACTTTTTCTGTGTTGCCTGAGCAACATTGCCAAGTTCTTTCCCATAATGTTCCGAAAATACAGCGAAAAGAGAAACCACAGACCACTAGGTACCGATAGTCACGCTCAGGTAAAGATGCTACATCCTTTGAAAGTCATTAGAAAGAGTTTTGTGCGAAAAAGAATTCATCTTCGCGCCCAGATTGTATAAATAGCCACGGATCTCGTGCATGAGATGCGATACTGTGGGGCAAGAACTGCTACGTGCAGTGGCAATGTGTCTTACAACTTCTTGAGCAAGAGGCGATGCATATTTTCTACCAGAAATGGAAAATAAGTGTAAGTGCCATATGCGGGGTTAGATGGCTTCAGGGGCTTAGTTGTTGCATTTTGACAATATAATTGTTATAAGTTTACGTTTGCACAGCGAGGGATTTAGGAATGTTTGAATTAGCCAGTCTTCCTTACGATGGCTTGGAGCCTCATATCTCTGCTAAATTGTTAGACCGTCACTATAACGGGCACCACAGGACTTATGTGGATGTCTTGAACAAACTTGTTGCTGGTACTGAGTTTGAAGGTCTTGGCAACGAGAGCTTGGAAGATATAGTAGTTCGGTCGCACAAAAATGGGAGTGCTGGCAGGGCGATATTTAATAACGCTGCCCAGATATGGAATCATGATTTTTATTGGAAATCCATGAAGCGTGGAGGTGGTGGTAACCCTCCAGAAAAGTTGTCTGGCCTCATAGATGTCAGCTTTGGCGGGATGGATGAGTTCAGAAACGCATTTACCGCGAGCGGATTAGGGCAGTTTGGCAGTGGATGGGTATGGCTTGTATACGAACAGGAGTCAAAGAAGTTGCGTGTTGTCAATGCCCCCAATGCGGATTCGCCCCTACTGACGCCAGGGCAAGTACCTTTGGTGACCATGGATGTGTGGGAGCATGCTTATTATCTTGACTATCTCAATGTTAGGAAGCAATACATTGACGTATTTCTAGATTACTTGCTAAATTGGGACTTTGTCTTGCAGAGGTTGGAGAGCATAGGTGCGTTGTAGGGCATCAAGGTAGCTTTGTAGCGGTTAAAAGTTTGATAACCTTTTGTTGCTAGAGTCTGTCAAGAGTTGCATGTACCAAGTGTGGTTCAGTGATGTCCGGTAGCGTGAAAGCAGATCAGCTATTCAAGGGGTTGACTAGGCCCACTATGCTGTTCGGGGTTAGCTATACTTTTGCGATTACCAATCTCATGCTTTCGGTAATGATATTCATGTACAGCAACGACTTCAGGGTGTTGTTTATACTTGCGCCCGGTATACATGCGCTAGGATTTGCGGCATCTGCTAAAGACCCTCTGTTTATGGATTTGTTCATCATAAAGATGCAGAAGTGCAGCAGATGTCTAAATCGCTTCTATCACAACGCCAACTCTTACGATGTCATGTAGATGCTAAAAATAGGAAGGATAGCGACAACGAAAAAACGAAAGATCGTTGAGAAGGAATGTCATGAGTCGCACTTTCTTCCATATCATGGGCATTGGAACAGCACCACTCTTATAACCAAGGACGGATCGCTGCTCAAGGTTATCAAGTTGTCGGGATATGCGTTTGAGACTGCGGATGATGAAGATCTCACTATACAGAACTCCATACGTAACCAGACTTTGCGCAGTATGTCCTCGTCTTCGTTTGGTCTGTATTTCCACATAATAAGGCGTAGGAGGAATGCATTTACCGAAGGATTTGCCAGTAAGCAGTTTTCCAATGCGTTTGCAGATTCGGTCAACCTACAATGGCGAGAGAAGCATAAGACCAAGCAGTCTTTTGTCAATGAGCTGTACATAACGATTGTCAGGGAGGGGAGTAAGAAAAGCACGGAGCTGTTTGTGAACTTACTCAAGAAGATAAATAAAAAGGCGGCTACAGAAGGCTGGAGAAACGACATGAGGGCCACTTATGAGGATCTCGAAGAGGTGACCAATCGTGTAGTTACCAGCTTGCGCAACTATGCGCCCAGAGAGCTTGGAATAAGGCAGACGCCTGCTGGTAACTTCTCTGAAATTATGGAATTTTTACTACAGATTGTGAACTGTAGTGCAGTGCACAATGTGGCCGTTAACCTTGGTGATATCTCCAGGCAACTTCCTGTGCACAGGTTATATTTTGGGCGCAAGGTTGTGCAGGTGGTTGGGTATGATGAGTCGAGGTATGCGGGTATTATCAGCCTAAAAGAATATGGGCAGACTACATCAGCCGGTATGTTGGACGCGTTCTTGCAGCTTCCGTACGAGTTCATAATAACGCAGTCCTTTAAGTTTACTAATAGGCAGGCTGCGATCACGAAAATGCAGATTCAGCAGAATCGTATGATACAGTCTTCCGATAAGGCTGTGTCTCAGATCTATGAGATATCTAAAGCTCTGGATGATGCTACAAGTGGTAAGATAGCGTTTGGATTGCACCATCTCACGGTTCTATGTATAGAAAAAACGCCGAAAAATTTGGAAAATGCTCTTTCACTTGTAGAGGCGGAATTGTCTAACTGTGGTGTGTACCCAGTTAGAGAGAAGGTGAATCTGGAGCCTGCATTTTGGGCGCAGCTGCCTGGTAATTTTTCGTATGTTGTTAGGAAGGCCGTCATAAGCACTCTCAACATGGCGGGTTTTGCGTCCCAGCACAATTATCCCAGTGGCAAGAAATTTGGCAATCACTGGGGCGAAGCTGTGACCGTTTTTGATACAACTTCAGGGACTCCGTTTTTCTTCAGCTTTCACATACGTGACGTAGGGCATACGGCAATTATAGGCCCTACAGGTGCCGGTAAAACGGTGCTGATGAACTTTTTGTGCGTTCAAGCGATGAAGTTTTCCCCGAGAATATTCTTCTTTGACAAAGATCACGGTGCTGAAATATTTATAAGGGCGCTGAACGGCGTATACTCTGTAATTGAGCCCAGGGGTGTTACCGGGTTAAATCCACTTCATCTTGATGACACTGCGGACAATAGGACTTTCCTTATGGAGTGGTTCAAGATACTTGCTACTACGCTTTCTGACAAATTAACACCCGAAGATGTATTGCGTATTGATGACGCTATAGTAGGAAATTTCAAGCTGAAGAAAGAAGACAGGATGCTGCGTAATCTTGTGCCTTTTTTGGGTATAGGGGGCGAAGATACGTTAGCAAGTCGCATGATGATGTGGCACTCAGAGGGATCTCATGCGTCATTATTTGACAACGAGGAAGATGTTCTAGATTTCACAAAATCTCGTGTTTTTGGCTTTGAGATGGGTAATCTACTCAAGGATCCTGTAGCACTTGCTCCTACGTTGTTATATCTTTTCCACAAGATAAGCATTTCTCTGGATGGAACACCGTCTGTAATTGTATTGGATGAAGCGTGGGCTTTAATAGACAATCCTGTGTTTGCTCCGAGAATTAAAGACTGGCTTAAGGTACTCAGGAAGCTTAACACCTTTGTTATCTTTGCTACACAGAGTGTGGAGGACGCGAGCAAGAGTCAGATCAGTGATACGTTGGTTCAGCAAACCGCGACGCAGATATTTTTGCCAAACTTAAAGGCTACCAGTGCCTACAGGGATGTGTTTATGCTAACAGAACGGGAGTATTCTTTAATAAAATTTACAGATCCTGGTACTAGATTCTTTCTTGTGAAGCAGGGTGTTAGTGCTGTGGTGGCAAGGATAGATCTTAGAGGGCTTGACGACACAATAAATGTTTTGTCGGGCAGGGCTGAGACTGTTGCTGTGCTTCGCGATATTTTGGAAGAGGTTGGTAATGACCCTAATGTATGGTTGCCTATTTTTCATCGAAGGGTGAAAAATGCTTAATATAGCCAGGGTTATATCACTAATGGCAGTGTTGCTGGTGGCGGTTCCGCTGTCAACGTACGCATCGGTAGATACAAAAAGTGCAGAAGGTGCCAATGCAGGAGATGATCACCTAGTTAACTACCGGCACGCAGAGGCTACTAATCCTCGTTGTGGAGGCTCAGATGAGTTGGCGATAATTGGTGGTGCCGGCATTGGTGCAGCTATGGCTGCGGGACTCACTGGCGTTATAGTATTCAACACACATTTGCCTGGGTCTAGGTTCGTTGGTACTCTACTGATGGTTGGATCCATCACAACCATAGCGGCAGGTGTTGCTGCGTCAGCGCCATATTTTGCCTGTCACTGGAGCTTTGTGCGCCATCCTGTGCTGCGATTTGAAAGCGGTGAGAAAGAGTACAAAACAAATCCCGATCATAAGGAAAAGAACTACAAGGAGTGTACAGATCCCAAAGGTGGCGCGACGAGTATTGTCGATAAATACAAAAATGGCACTTGTAACAAGGAATTCGTAAACATGGCGGATTACTACGCATGTATTTCTCCTGGTACGAGTTTGGAAGAGGCTAGTAAGAATGAGCCAATGTGCCCCGAGAGAAAATTTAAACAAGCTAGTGAGTACGCATGGCCAAAAAATCGTGTTTCGAGCTCGCGTCAAATAGAGGTATGCTATCGCCATCCTCTTAATACTCTGGTTACATCTCCCTTCGCGCTGTTTGCTATGCACTTTGCAGATAAATCGTATACGGAACTTCTGAAAGAGGGGAAGTATCCCCGGGAGTCTACATTTGGTGATGTTGACATGCATAAGGCCAAGCTCGCAGTTTCAGGGGCATGGAGCAGTAATGACAATGCTGTTGATTGCATAGTTCTTGAAGCAGGGCAAGAAGGCACTATTTATGATGTTACCTATAGAGCGGTTGAAAGAGGCTCTAGGTTGTGTGTGGATGCGGTTAAGTTGTCAGGTATGCGCTTAGCGGGGCAGCCAGAAATTGGTTGCCAGTTGCGGCCCAATTCTGCGCCAGTTCCCATGTGCGCGCAATCTGTTCCGAACAAAGAGACAACGAAGGAGGGGATAGAGGTCATTAAAAGCTACGACAATAGTGCGTGTTACAGCTGTTATGTGGCTGAGACATGCAAGGGAGTGGCAAATTTGCACTCTAAATCTGTATTCCCTGTGACTGCAGTTATAGTTGGATGTATTGTAGACTCTCTTAAGAATCTGCTTGAGCCTCCTCAAGGCTGTTCTAATAGGGTTAACTCTGTGAGATCAGTTAACCCTGGCTTTTTGAAAGTTGCTCAGGAAAAATTGAAAAAAGGCGTGATGGCTGCGCTGATCTTGGCTCTTATACTGTTTTCTATAAAAGCAGTTTTGGGTGGAGTACAAAACGCATCAGAGCTTTACATGACTGTAATAAAGTTCGCTTTGGTGATCTACTTCACTCAGGGCAGTGCGATGTCTCACGCATATGACCAGCTTACCAAGCTTTCGATTGGACTTTCCGATATAGTCTTGCAAGCTGCTGGGAGCAGTAATGGTGTCTGTGATTTCAAGGCATCGGATTACGCACCTGGGTATGTGTACCTAATGCCATGGGATAGGCTTGACTGTCGCGTAATGTTTTATCTCGGTAGTCAGCTGACTATGGGTACTGGCACGGGCATTGTGCTGACAATGCTGCTTAGCGCGGGGTTATTAATTGCTGCGATACTTATTAATGCAAAGGTCATCATATGTTTGGTGGCGTTTTTCGCGGTACTAATGCTTATATTCACCGTCATATGGACAGTGTACGTCTTCCTTTTGTCGCTGATCGCGCTTACGGTTTTGACAATAATTTCGCCCCTCATGATTCCTATGTGTCTGTTTCAGGCTACAAAGGGCTTCTTCGATGGATGGACTAGGCAGTTGATGACGTACTCCTTGTATCCGGTTATCCTGTTCGCCTTTATGTCGCTGATGTTCACCGTTTTCGATAACCTATATTTTGGTAAATTAGAGTTCAAACGTGGTGATAGTACTGCCGTTAAGGTGCAGGGATCATCCAGCAGTAAGATATGGTTTGAGCTTAAAGATCGTAAGGCGTGCGAAAAGCCAGAGAATGAAAGCAATCTTGCTTGTATGTTCGATTCAGTTCGATTCCATACAAAGCCATTGTTCCTGGGGATTTCTGTAAGTTCACCGGAGTTTAAGGCTGCTACTGCAGAGATGTGGACTAAGCTAGGGGTCTTTGTTTTGATTGGTTTCCTGTTCTACCACTTCTTGAGTTCTATATCATACATAGCTGGTGAGCTTGCTGGAGATCCTAGGGCTGGTGCTATCGGTAGTGGCGGTATGAATCCGCGAAGTATGGCTCGTGGCGCTATGGGTGCAGCTGCTTCGATGAGGAGCTTTGCATCAGGTAAGGCTGCGGATCTTGGAAATCGGCTCCGTAGCGGCATGAGTGGCGGAGACAAGGGTGCAGATGGTACAGACAAGGTATCAGGTGGCAGTGTCCGTGCAAAGGGTGCAAAAGATAGTGGCGGGTAGTGGCCTGCGGTAAGTGATGGAAAAGACATGGTGGATCTCTCGCGTGATTTTGGGGCTGTTGACATGTCGTTTTTCCTGACCTTAGTGATGCGTAACTGAAGTAGATAGAGAGCGTGTAGTGCCGAGGATTATCCCCATAATTTTTGTAATGTTTCTAGCTGGGTGCGGATACCATGGCTGCATATCCCAGGCTGACGTATATAGGGATATTATCAGAAGTGTTGTGTACACAAATCCAGGTTCTGGTGCTGAGGGAAAGGTTAGCTACTGGACTAAGGTAGATTTTCCTGTAAACGGCAAGGACATAACATTAGAAATCGACAACTACTACCTGAATTTTTGTGAAAACGCTAGGGTTGAAGCATATGATTTGCGCATACCGGAGGCGGCATCGCTTCAACCTGGGCAGGAAGAGAGGTTCGACATCAAGTTTCCTGTGCGTATATTGAAAGGGGAAGAGATCACATTTTCACTTAATCCTGTTAAGGATTTCATTGTGGATGAGAGTATATGTAGAAATTACGACGAGGATGTGCATGTTACGGATACGGATGCATGCCTGAAAAATAACATGAATCACAAGCATTACATATACTTTAGCGGCAAGCTTAGTTCTAAATATGGATTTTCGAACAGTTGGTATCAACTGGATGGTACGGGGACACCTTTGATAGATGAATATGTTGTGCCGTACTTAATGCATACAGGCGGCAGTGGAAAAACTGTGAAACCGAGCGACACTCGCGGCAATACGATGCTCTGCCTAAGCAGGGGGGAAATAAAAAAGAAGATTGAAAGGGACTTTCCTCCCGATACCAGCTCTACCAGAGAAAGCAGGTACGAGGAAGACAAAAAAGAAAAGGAAAAAAAACTTGCAGATATGCACGCCGAGATGCGCGCTCTGCGGGAAGGACTGGTGGACACCATGGATGAATATTCCATCAATGTCAACTGTGGCAAATTGTGTGGCAGTGACGGTAAGACTGGTGGAACCACTGAAGGCGACGTGGGTAAAACTGACTGCAAAGGTTGGCATTTACTTACCGTAGGTGGAAAAAATGTACTTCCTATGGTTCGCATTGAAGGCAGCGACTTGACTCTAAAAACAGCGCCAGCCGCCAGTCAGGCGACAAGTACTTTTCCCAATAGTGACAGTATTCGTGGTGGCAGTAATGTGCAAAACCTTACTGAAGCGTTGGGTCAAGTTAAAAGCAAGTATGACGGTACTTCTGCAACAACAAGCACTGTAAAGCATGTGGCAGAAAGAAATCCTCTATACTTAGATCAAGCGTATGTTTTTAATGATGCGAGTGGTACTGAATCACAGCAGGAGGAGCATAAAATTACGTTGGTTGTTAAGAACGATAGCAAGCTACGTATAGCCGGAGGATATAACATCAGGATCAAGAAAGAGTGTTCGGCTCATATAGAAAATAGTCTCTACTATACGTTTTCCAGTGGTATACCCGTAGGTTTACCCGGTTCTAACGATACGCAGCACAAAAAAATAAATTTCTTCTCTACTTTCCCCATTCAGATAAAGGGTGGAGACAGTGGGGATCTATACATAGGTGTTAAGGATAACGGTGATGGTTATGAGAATAACCTAGGGTTTTTTGAAATCCGTGCCAAGGTAATGAAGACTCCTCCAAAGGTGTTTAGCCACATTGCGTCATGGACAGAAGGCCAGGTTCGTGCAGCGCTGTATGGGCGTAGTGGCTCCGATAACGCAGTGCGCAAGATGTATGAGCATATCAGTACGCGAAGCACTTTCATGGCCACAGTGAATGCGATGTTAGTTCTGTATGTTGTCGTGAGTGCCTTGTATTTCTTCCTCGGTTTTTCTAGAGCTTCGGTATTTCAACTTGCGATTATGATCTCCAAGGTTGTGATCGTGATGTTGGTCCTTCAGCCTGGGAGCTGGGAGTTTTTCAATGGCAAACTGTTCAACCTCTTTATCGGGGGGCCAAAATTCTTGATAGGGGCTATGACAGGGGGCATTGGATCCGACGGGGATTTTGGATTTATGGACGGAATACTGTTCAGGTTTAGTGTGTCGCAGACCTGGATTCAATTGTTGGCAATGATATTTGCTGGTCCTGTTGGGTGGTTGTCTGTGGTTCTTATCTTCTGGGGCATTTTTGTTCTAGTGCAGTTTTTGTTTCAGGCAGTTGTTATATACCTGATTTCCATGATGACAATAGCGCTACTTTTGAGTGTTGCGCCCTATTTCCTCATATGTGTTTTGTTCAAGCGGACTAAAAACATATTTGATATGTGGATCAAAACTCTTCTTCAGACTGCAGTTCAGCCTGTTCTGATATTTTCGTGTATTGCGCTACTTATTAACGCGATTAACGAAGTGATATACGCAATGCTTAATTTTGAGGTTTGTGATGCCTGTGTTTACAAGGCTGACTTAATGCTGACTAAAATATGTGTGTTAAGCTTCCCCCTGCCTATAGGCGTTATACCCATGACCCCGATTAATGACACTATAAGGGAGATTACAAACACGGGTGAGACAGTTCTTTTGGGCTTACCGGGTCCGGTATTTAACATTCTGATTTTCCTGGCGCTCGTTCATGCGGCTAGGGATTTTGTACTGAACAGTGGGGATATGTGTAGCATCATGTTTGGCGCATTCACAAATCTGTCTGATGTTGGCGGCAATGCTGCGCAGTCGATACTTAGCACATTTGGCTTTGACAAAACGACTGGACATATGTTGGATCAGCACAAATTGCAGTCCAGTCGCTTCCACAGGGGATCAGGCGGGGGTCGGGCAGATAGTTCTCTTATTGGACCGATGTCTGGGTTTGGTGGTACAGCTTCTGGTTCAGGTGGTGGAACGCGCAGGAGGCCTATCATCCATCCGGCTGATCCCCCAGCAAGCTTTTAGGGAGTGTTTGCAATGGTGAGATTACTACTCTTAGTTTTGGTAATACTACTCTCGGGCTGTGGTGGTGGAAAGTGCATTGAGCCGGGCTTAGGCGTGAGTACCAATTCTACTGAGGTGAAGGTTCCTGTGATGCCGGAGGGGGCGGATAGCAAAAATCCAGCAAGGTATTGGGTAAATTCAGGATACCGTGTTGAGGAGGGTAAAGAGCTCAAACTTACAGTTGAGCGCACTATAAATTTCTGTCCCGTGTCTACGAAGGCACCGCCGACTGTTGTTAGAATGTATCAAGATTACTTCTCTACGGAGCCAAAGAGGTTTCACAATTCTCATATCGACGTTTTACCGGGAGATCAGCTCACATTTACTGCGCATACGTATGATTTTGATTATCCTCCGTGCAGCAAGATAGTAAACGGCGATAGTCCACTAATATACTATGATGACAACACGGTTTTCAAAGACGGTAACTGTAAAAAAGCCATTCCAGCGGAGCAAATTTGTTCTTCCGGGGCAGCTCCTATTGTTGATGTTCCTAGTGGGGCTGAAGATAAGAAGTACAAACTATACATGAAGGAAGCCGGGGGCAATTGTAGAGAATTAGACGCCAAAATTAGCTTTCCTAAGGTTGGTGGTGGCCATGTTAGAATGCCCAGATTGCAATTCCCTCTTGGGTATATAGGGATAGTGGATAGAGTTTCATCCAATGTGATGAAGACTTCTGCTAAGCATGTGGTGGCAAGTGGTAAGCTACACGATGCTCGTACTATCCGTATGCAGGTTCCTATTGAGCTCACGACAGAAAATTGCGAACTTTTCAAAAAGAGTGAAGTTTCAACCACCTTGGAAAATCTTCTAAGTGTCAAACAACTAAGTAACGCAGCTGAGCGAGGCAGGTATACTCGTAAGTATGAAACAGAAAAGAAAAATACAGACAGTGTCTCGACGCTGACGACACCAGGACAGCCTGCAGTTGAAGAGAAGGATAAGAAAAAAATCGCACAGATGCTACGTGAGTATACAGAGTACGATATTAACTGTAACTGCGGTTTCATATGCTCGCCTGATAAAAAAATGGGTGATAAGGATTGTGTAAGGACCATTGTCAGTGTTCTGAACAACAAGTTAGTCTGCCCTACACCTGTTGGTGATCTAAAAGCTCTTAGTCTCTACGACAATACGGGTACTGGGAGTAGTAGTGCTCCTAATATCACGATTCCAGACCTTACTAGTAAAAACATGAACGATCTAAAAAAGGCTGTGGAATCTATTAAGATTTTGGAATCTTCAGCAACTACGAAAGCATTGAAGAATGATAATAAGAGCTTTAAAGAAGTTCACGAAAAGACATACGAACTGGCAGAAGGTGTTGTGGCGGTCATTGTTGATCCGAAGAACAAGAACTACAGGGATAAGGGTAATATTAGCAACTACTGCTCATATAACGAAAAATGTAAGTATTTGCCGGAAACGATTACCGGTCTTCAGCGTACGAAATTTTCTGATGGTAATGCTCCTACCTTTGCTACTGGTAGCTTGAAGCTGAATCATGTTTATGAAGTTAAGGATGCTGGTCGTGTGATGTTGGTGTACTGGCCACCTCTAGATGAGCTGAATCAGCTTTACCATAAAGGTAAAGCTGCAAAAGCCAAAGTTGTTCTTGCGTACAGAAAGAGTGGTAACAAGTTTGTGGAGCAGAAGGGTACAAAGTATTACGAACCAACCATGTTGGATGAATACTTAGAGAGAAGGTTTTGGCATCACGATGAATCTACTGTAAGCAAGAATGCTCGGACTGGAGACAATGCATTAAGTGATTTACGTGCGGGAGGGCCTGCGATTATTGTAGACCAGGGCAATAAAGTATCTGTGCCCAAACAGGGTAAGGTGGCAGTGGTAACTACTCAGCAGTCAACTGTCGGAATTCCTCAAGATGAACTTGGTACGGCACTACGGGGCTTTTACGCTCTAGATGTACATAGAACATGCTATGCTACTGGTGGTAAGAAACTATATATGTACATAGGGGAAACCCCACCTACTGTTGGTGTTGATGAAAACGCTAGGAAAACTCTAGGTAGTGACATAGTAGAACTTGATCTCGAGGCCGAGCGGGATAAGCGGGTAGGAAGCAAGATGCATAACGGCAGTTACGTTATCAATAAGAAGGATAGTGGAGAGAAGAAAAAGGGCTATTTGTATTTTGCTGTAGATGTTGACCCTGGGTACGAGGCAGAGCTCAAGAAATCTGACAGTGCAGACAACTACTATTCTGTTAGGTTATGGATTCCCCGCTGGACCCCAATCTTTTCCAGATTTTTTGTATATCTGCAGGGGACAATCTTACATGTATTGTATGGCACTGAGGCACCGGTATTCTCTAATGACTCTAAAGTGCAAGATGTCTCACAAGCCTTGAGCAAAGCGCTCGGTGAGGACCGTACCAGTGGTACAAAGAAAAAGATAGGTGCTGTACAGCAAATTTACAATAACCAAGTTGTCTCAAAGCCGTTTTGGAATGCGACACGGGCGGTACTAGTACTATATCTGATGTTTTCTGTTCTTGGATACATTATAGGGGTGATACAAATTACTAAGTACGATCTAAGTGTCAGGGTTGCAAAGATGGCTCTGATCGCGATGTTAGTCTCGCCCTCTAGTTGGAAGTTTTTCAATGAACATTGTTTCAGTTTATTTACAGTAGGTATTCCGGACATTATTTCTGCCTTTAATGGATATTTGGGAGGCGATTCGGCATTTGTATTTCTTGATTCAACAATTGGCTTGTTTATAACGTCTGAGTTCTGGCTACGTATGTTATCGCTGCTAACGGCAGGGCCCGTTGGCTGGCTGTTGTTGTTTGGAATAGCATGGGCGTTGTGGTCTTTGTTTGTTGCGATGATCAGCGCGATCATCAAGTATCTTTTTGTAATGGTTGCCCTGGCGTTTCTTATTACTCTGGCGCCGTTATTCATAACATTTCTGCTCTTCCAATATACAAGGGGAATATTCGATGGCTGGCTGAAGATGATAGTGAACTTCGCGCTTCAGCCTATAATACTGTTTGCGGCCTTGGCATTTTTAAACCAGGTCATCGTTACGAGCTTGCATGCAGTGACTGACTTTGCTGCATGTGAGTCATGTGCTGTGGGCTTTGACCTCTCTTCGAAAGACCCAGAGTCTCCGGGCAAAAAGGATATATGCATCATTCCCGCATTGTTACCCATAGGATACTCAAATGAGCTCAGTGTTGACGACAGGATCCGAGAAGGGCTTGCGAGAAATGATACAGGTTTCATGGGATTGCCGTTTAGTGTGGCCATGGTGCTTATTTTGATACTTGCATGTAAGGCCACAAGTGAATTTGTGCAGATATCGGAAACATTGGCACATTCGATATCGGGTAGCGTTTCGGGTATTGCTGCATCGGCAGTAGGTGCTACACAAGCGATGTTGGGAGTTGTTGGTCTTGATCACATGACTCAGAGTCTGATCAAGTCTGCTAGAAGCATGACGCCTCCACACACAGAGAAGATCAAATTTGAAGGTAAGGGGTTGTCGCAGCCGCGTCATGATGCAGTTGCGCGCCATGGTGCTGGTGTACCCGGTATATCTGGTGAAGATGTAGGTCATCATGGCGACGATAGAGTATCTGGAGGTTCTCAGGCTAGGCGTGGTACACGAGGATTAGATGAATTGCTAGAAGATAGAGTGGAAGGCGGAAATACTGTGGATGATGACAGGTATTCGGAGCTTCCAAGGCATGCAACTAGTAGCGGCACAGGTATGCAGGGAAGAGGTGGGCGGAATGAACATCTATATGAGAGCATTGGCGATCTCAGCGATACGGCGTCCATAGCTTCGGGCGAATATGAGAATATGGACAATGCTAGTGGAGGTTCTGGTGCTGCAGGTGGTGCTGGAACTAGTGCTGCTCAAGGCTTCAGTGGCCAAGGTTCAGAGGATATTGTTTCTAGCCCAGAAAGAGCTGAAAGGTTAGAAGTGGGGCTGGGCGAATATGGTGGCAGCCGTAGCAGGGACGTTAGTTTTGAAGACGTAGCTCAGGGCTCTAGTGCCCCTACTGGTAACACGCAGAGCAGTGTTGATAATACTCCTGCTGGAGGCGGCTCTGGGGAAGAATACGGGTTAGGTGCAGCACATGCAGCTGGAGAAGCTCTGCAGCACGATAAAATATCAGGTGCTACTTCTGGGGCTACCGACAGGCGCCAAGATATGGGTGGCGGGTCTTCTGAACGAAGAGATTCGGGGCGTAATCGTAGCGCATCAAAAAGCAGCGGATCTTCGGGTGATGAGGGAAGGGATATTGCTTCAGGAGAATATGGCGACATGGGTTCTGATACAAGAGACAGGGCAGATATACGAGAGTTTGAAGATTTATTGAGTGATGTACAAGGCACAGATGCAGATGAGGATGTGCGTAGCCGTAGTGGCACAGGTGATAGCAAAGACGAGGATGTAGCCGAAGGTGGCGGCGCTGAAGAGGGAGAAGATAAGGATAAATAGGGTCGCATGAAGGGGCTCAGAGGAGGCCCTTTCTGTCGACATGTGAGTATGCGTATTCTATGTTTCGTAGCGGTTGGTCATAACGGGTTGTTAGTTACGTGAAGAGATGTGTAAGGCGGTTCTAGAGCGTAAATGAAGGCTATTTTGAGCAAAAGTTAAGTAAGGATCCTGATAATGGTCCTTTTAGAAGGGATTAGAGAAGTGGAACCGATCTGGTGGAAAGGCAATGGTGATTAGATTTACTTACGGAAATTTACTGGGATCGCTGGTTCTGCTTTGCTTATTTTTGACCTCATGCGGGAGTGATGTACCATTTCCAAGATGTGTTTCTGCAGAGAACTTCAGTGGTGGCACCACAGTTGCAGTGTCTGCTTATTTTGGAGAGGGAAACGTTGATGCTTTTAGAGCAGAGAATGGAGCTCTTGGTAATGGGTCGGTTCCTGGAGCAACCAAGCAACTGGTTCGTTGGCAAGATACAGGGCTAGTGACGGATGGTAATGAGATCGTTGCGAAGATACAAGGTGCATGGATCCCCTGGGAAAAACATGGAAACAGCAGTAGTTCGCAGATTTCAGTCAATACGGGTATATCGAGGCCCGCAGACCTTTCAAACGAGTTCTACGATTCTGTGGTTGATATTGACAGAGTGTGTGGTCCTTATGAGAAAAATGTCAAGAAGGTGGGTAACTGCGATTTGCAGTGCTTTAGTATCCCAGCAGGAGATCAAACTGCAGTAGGCAAGTATGGACGGCCATGCTGGTTGGAACAGGGATACGGTGCGTATTTGTTGTTCAAAAAGCCCGGTGATGAGGATCCTAACGCTACGCTGGACATAATAGAGTTTCCGAAATCACCCACCACACATTTGGGTTATGAGGGTGCTCAAGTAGGCGGTGAAGCAATGTACCACTCTGACACGAATGGTATATACGATATAGGCTGCAAGAAGATAAAACCACAGGCCGGCTGGAAAATATACGTCAAGATTCTAGACAATTACTATTATGACAATGCGGGGGGATATAGTCTCGAGTTCACCAAAGGCGTAGTGCGGGGGAAGAACACTGACATATTTGAGTACGTACGCAAGTTAGTAAGAGGTGAGCTCGACAAGGCAGGTCAAGGAATATTCAAGAATATAACCAGCAACAAGACTTTTAAGAATCTTGTATACGCGATTATCACGTTGTTCTTAGTGGTTACGTCCCTCGTATACGTTATGGGTATGGTGCGGACACCTCTAGTGGACTTGATTGTCAGGTTGCTGAAAGTCATTTTGGTTCTGCTCTTAATTTCGCCCAACAGTTGGGACTTTTTCTATAACCACCTTTTGCAGATGTTCATAAAAGGTGTGGACGAAATAATTGCGATAATAAATGGTTACGCCATTGGTCAGGAGTTCAGAGCGGATACACCGTTCTCCTTCATGGACATAATGATACGTGACAGAATATTTTCTCCGGTTGTGTGGGAAGCCAAGGCTAGGGCTCTTATCACCGCCGACTGGTCGTCAATTTTCGCGCTCCTGATCATTATAATTGCGGTACTTTTCTACATAGGCCTATGCATGTATGGGTTCGTTATTTACCTAACTGCATTTGTGGGTATTACGTTCCTCATATCGCTGATGCCGATTTTGTTTATTGGGGCATTGTTTTCTAGGTTTAGAAGTCTCTTCGACGGATGGCTTACACAGTGCATAAGCTTCTCTATGCAAGCGATACTGATGTTCACGCTTATAGCGATGTTTGGCACGCTGATAATGCATTACTACTACAGGATCTTTGGATTTACAGCATGCTACAACGAGTGGATGCATCTTAAGTTTCTGTATATCCTGGACAAGAAATTCTATGAATGGACTCCTGGACAAAAGTACGACTCAATAAAAATTGGCTGGAGTGGGGTAGAGAAAAGATCCTATCCAGCTGCGGGAACTACTGCTAGATATTCATTTACTGGCGGTGGTGCGGTTATAAAGGTTCCACCGGACTACAAGTATAAAGACTTCCGGTACGTTGACTATCCATTTTTAGATCCGGATACGAAGAGCAGTACGGTTTATGGCGGCGTCGTTCTTAAAGACAGTGTTGTTAGTAGCACTTTGGCGGCGACTGCTCCGAAGGTCAATCCTATGGAGAATTTAGCTACACTCACTAATATGCTTGTTGCGGCAGAGAGAGCTAATGCAATAGCACGTATAGTTAGCAGAATAGAGAAAGAGCTAGAGGTACTGGAAAAGTCACAACATGTCGGCACTTCGGCCAAAAAGACATTTGCCGATCTTGTAGATAAGGCACGGGCTAGCACAAATCAAACACGATGGGACGAGCCAGGTTTTAAAACTCAGCTAGTTAGCGTATTGGCATCGCAAGTACTGACTAATCATACAGTTCCTGGAACACCTTTGAAGGATCTGGAAAAGCAGTATGACTACAATATTATCAAGAACATCAAGCAAGGCTGGATAGTAATGTGGTCTGAAGTTTTTGGCCTAATACTAGTTACATTCCTCATATGGCAAATGCGAGCTTTCGTCCAGAATGTGGCGGTCATGCTATCTGGTGGTGGAATGATGTCACAGACCGTTGGATCTATGTACAGTGAAGGGTTTGCGAGGATTTTCTCCAGCGTTCCGGTATTAGGTAGGGTTATAGAAACTGTTGATAGAGGTGTGGACGGGGTAAGGATGTTTGCTCGGTCCAAGATCATGGATGTAGTGGGCGGAGCTGCATCGGCTCCTGAGAAATTGCTTGGTAGGGTTCCTGTTGTTGGCGGTGCATTTGGTGCTGTAATGGCGGGTATGCGACGCACGGCGTCCGCGTTAACGGCATCGTATACAGAGGAGGAAATGTACTCAATGAAGTCCATTTCTCCAAGGTTTGACTATGCTACCGCATGGCTTGGGGCGCACTTAGGATTATCACCTTTGGACGCGATGAAGTACGTAGGGTCGTTTTCTGTAGGTAAGCTTACGGGTTCTACCAGCGGAAGTATTATGAAGAACATCCGACAGGATCGTGCTACATTGCTGAAAAATCTTCGTGCTCTGACTATTGGTGTTGATAAGCACAAACCGAGCAAATACGTGCCGGCCAAGGCTGATGATGACACGCATAATCCTTTCAGGCGTGCGGATTCTGCTATGGGTAAGGGTAAGCATCGCCATAAAGGGGATGATTCGCTTTTCGGGGATAAGGGAGGTATGCATATCAATAGGCATAACTTCTGGGAAGCTGTAGATACGCTTCATGGTCTCAAAGTTATGCTGAAGCACGCAAAAGATGAGAAAGCAGCGCTCAAGATAAGGGAAGATATACAGCGCTTGAAGGATGAAATTAATGTAATGTCGTATAAGGCTCCAGATAGAGTGCCAGAATTAAGCGAATACATATTTTCACCCGGATCTGTGGACTTTGATGGTCTGGAGGCGCGCGCCCTTGAGCGCAGGGGTGTCATAGGGCACGATAAGCATCATGTTGAACAAGTTCACGGGTTTGCTCAGCAGTACGATGGTGACTTGTTGCAGGATCCAGGAGATGGATCTGTTGTATATAGCACAGTGTCAGGGCCTGGAGAAACGGGTGATATTGTGCAAGAAGGCACGAGAGATGACGTGCGCGAAGCTACGCATGGAGATGATTCTACAGCACTCAATTATGCTGCGGTTGAGCATAAGGGATTGTCTGGCGCACGTCCAGATGCGGCAGAGGTTATTTATGAGGAAATCCAGAAGCGCAGCAGTGAGGTGGGGGCGAGTGTTGATGATAACCAGGAACCCGTTGTTAGTAGAGCTGCAGGTGTTGAGGATATTGACCTTATTACAGAGGATTTGATGGCCGGTGCATCGAGCACGGTGCATGATGATGGAAGTAGTAACGACACTACGGCAGGGGATAATGGGTCGGAGAGTGAAGGGTTTGCTAAAGCTGCAAGTTCGTCTCCAGATGAGCATGATAAGAAAGGAGAGGGTGAAACCAGCGACCACGATGAGGAAAACATAGGCAATGCGCTCACAAGTTCACGTGGTGGTGTTGAAGAGTTCTTAGGTGATATTACAGAAGAATCAGGTAAGGATCATGACTTAGGCGCTGATAGCGTGCAGCAAAGAACTGAAGAATCAGGTGATCCGGTAGCCGATGACTCAGTACACAAGAAAGACGAAGAAGGTACCGAGCAGCAAACTCCTGCAACCACCGAAGAAGACGACGATGACTACTCAGATGCCTTTGCTCGCATGTTTGATGAAAATCAGACGCAGGGTGCAGGGGATGCAGAACCTGATCAAGACGACGATGATTATTCCGATGCTTTCGCAAGGCTGTTTAGTGAAGATACAGAAGAAGGTGCTGCCAACGAGGATGAACTGGGGGGTGATGAATACTCTGAAGCTTTTGCAAGGCTATTCAGTGAAGATACGGAAGGAGGCGCTGATGACGGTGAGGAAGATGACGATTACTCAGATGATTTAGCAAAGCTCTTCGATGAAAATCCGGATGCAGGGGAAGCTGCAGAGGAGGACGATGATTACTCGGAAGCTTTTGCTAGGATGTTTGACGAAAGTGAAGCTGCCAAGGATCATGTTGAGCATGAACTAGAGCATCTTGACGACCATTCCGAGGAGTTTACAAAGCTGTTTGATGAAGAGAAGCTTCATCACTATGAGTCACCGGAAGCGTTGCATGATGATTATGGAAGTGCATATAGCGCAGAAAAGGCTGCTGAAGAAGACTTACATAAAGCTATGAAGAAGCCAATTGGGATGAGCCCTAAGAGTTCTAAGGGTGGTGCAGGAAAAGCTAGCTCGAGTGGATCTGGGCGTTCTGAGTCGACCAAAGAAGAGTCTGGAGGCATTTACGAACTGAAGAAGAAAGAGCCTAAGGCTGGCAAGAGCAAGGAGAAAGAAAAAGAAGCAGTTGCCTCAGCAATTGCGAAATTACGTAAGAAAGATGATGGCATTGACGTTGGAGCGCTAGCAGCAGGTGCTTTGAAGAGTGCACTGTTTAAGGGCTTGGGTAGAGGCAAGCCGGTCGGTGGAGAAGTGAGTGATGTTGTCAAGATTATTGATAGCGCCGTGTCTGAGGGTGCTAAAGAACGCATGGAAAAGAAAGTTACATCGATTGTGCCCGATGAATTAGTTTCTAGTGAAGGAAAGGTACGGAGCAGAGCAGAAGTCACTTCTAAGGATAATGACGCAAAATACAGGAGGAATATGTCGCGTCTACAGAGTCAGCTTCAAGAATTACGTGTTCGTGCTGCTCGTGGTAACCTTCAGGAGAAAGAGCGTGCAGATTTGAATAAGAGAATCGCAGAGCTCGAAGCTGCGATAAGATCGCTTAACCAAGAGGAGGGGGGGGTGGATATAAGACCTAAGCCCAAATCGGAGATATAGTGGGGTGCACGACTCATGTTGTATGGTAAGAGTACGAGGCACGGGTGATTTGGGTTAGTCTTTGACCTCGATAAGCGGTATTTCTGGGCATCGGTATCTTCCATAGCCGTCAATTGAGCAGGGAAGGTAGTCTGTGTCAAATCTTGTGAGCACGTCGAATTCAAAATCTGCATATATGTCTACTCCTGGTGCAGGGGGATTAGTAAAGCTCACAAGGCCGCTGTTGTAATCAACTGCGTAGTCTTTCTTATGAGCCTGCAATGCGTCTTTCAGGTATATCTTTACTGTTCCTTCCACAGGTTTGGTAATAGTTCGCCTATAAAGATTGGTGCCCGCAGAATATTTTTTTATGAGCTGAAACTTTGATAGAATTCCGTCGCCCACGCCAATTTTTTGGTGTACAGCTTTGTAATCAGCCCAGTCTTTGAAACGAAAAGGTATAGCTTTCCCCTTATGGGCGTAAAAAAACTCTACCAAAGCTGAAAATTCCGCCTCAGATTTTACACCATAGATCACATTGTACTTACAGCGTGAGTGAACCCAATTAATGATTCTGTGTTCATGGTCATTTTCCAGTTTGACTACATTTGTCGAAAAATAAGGACCGCCTACAGAGCCGTACGATATATCTACGGGAAACCTTGCGATATCTTCTTGCATTACATCTCAGTGTACATAGCGTAATGTCTTATACCAGTCTCTATCCTTTACGGTAATCACTTTATTTTGTAATGCTCAGCAGAATAAACATATGCAGCTACGCACCCATGTTCATAATCCACATTTACAATGATTGACTTTCTACCCAAGCATGTATAAGTGCACTGACACCGAGTGCTCTGTCAGCTGCTAGCACACGAAATAAAATGTGCCGGCACGAACAGAACAGAGACAAAACCCATGTGGTGACACTTTAATTTGAGATTGGCCTCTTATGTGCCAGTAGAACCAAAACCGCCGCTGCCGCGCTGGGTATCAGAAATGTTTGTTTTTTCCTCCCAAACAATCCGTGTAACCGGAGCTACAACAAGCTGCGCTATTCTGTCACCATAATGAACAACGTATGCATCACTACCGAAATTTGCCAATATTACGACTATCTCCCCTCTGTAGTCAGCATCAATGGTTCCTGGGGAGTTCAAGACGACTACTCCAGCTTTTGCAGCCAGCCCCGACCTTGACCTGACCTGGGCTTCATACCCATCGGGAAGCTCAATGATTATGCCGGTACGTACCTTACACCTCTCACCGGGGTGTATTACGAGCTCTTCATCATGTGCTGAATACAAATCCAGACCAGCACTTTGTTGTGTTGCATAAGAAGGCAGCGGTAACTTCTCTCCACCCTCTACTCTTACAATACCTACCTTCATCTTCTGTAGAAACCAGTCACAAGACGCGCATGATAGCTCTCTTTCACATATTAGGCAAGCTAATTACGACCCAGGCTGATTCTGCAACTCGTACCGCCGGTTGGAAATAGTATTCTGCTCAACTGGCACCACTTTAGCTTAACACTGCTGTTATCTTGTCCTTTACGCGTCCTTTAACTCAGGCAACTTGAACACTATGTTCTCGCGTACTCCGTCCATCGTAGAGACAGTTGTCTTCATTTTTGACCCAAGGTAGTCAAGGAGTTCCTGTACTACATAATCCGGGGCGGACGCTCCTGCGGTAACGCCAATTTTGCTTACTCCAGTGAACCAGTTCATGTCCACATCTTCGTGAGATCCCACCAGGAAAGAACGCGGATTCCGCACCTTGGCCAATTCGAGTAACCTTCTAGTATTCGAGCTATTCGTCCCACCAACCACTAAGACTACATCGACCATTTCTGAGAGCTGCTTGACAGCATTCTGCCGATTCTGCGTAGCGTAGCAAATGTCCTTTAAATCCGGACCCACAATATTCGGAAACCTTTCCTTCAGTGCATCTATAATCACCCGTGTATCGTCAATGCTCAGGGTGGTCTGCGTTACGTAAGCAAGTTTTGTATCATCCTCCACCTCCAGGCTACGCACGTCATCAGCGTTCTGAACCAACAACACGTTGCTGGGTACCTGCCCCAGACTGCCTTCAACCTCTCTGTGGCCCTTGTGACCTATCAGGATGACCTGATAACCGCTCTTATAATAGCGACAAATCTCCAGATGTACCTTGGTAACAAGAGGACAAGTCGCATCGACAAGCAACAGCCCGAGCTCCTGTGCCTCAAAACGCACTTGCTTAGCAACTCCATGGGCGCTAAAAACCAGAACTGCTCCCTGAGGGACTTCATGAAGAGAGTTCACAAATGTTACGTTCTTGCTTCTGAAGCTCTCAACTACGTGCGAGTTGTGTACAATCTCATGCAGAACATATACAGGCTTATGTGGCGAATACTTATCAACCACTGCATTTAGGATCAGAACCGCCCTCTCAACCCCCGCACAAAAACCGCGAGGCTGAGCAAGCACAATCTCTACCTGTGCTGCACTAGAACCCACAGCGTAACCCTCCTTTTAGACACAGAACGACAATGCGCAACGGCGCCTACCATCAGAGACATGCCAGGAATTAACCAAACACACATGGACGCCGAGTCAAACCCAATTCCGGGACAGCGACCGCACACACTTTTTCCCAGGTTACCATGTGTCAAGATGTTTGTACAGTCTTTTCCACACGCCAAGGTGAAGCCTTTAAGAGGTAAAGATGCCTATGTTGGAGCTCCGGATATGCTATGTACATAGTAGAGATTCCTGTTTGTGCCATTAAGGTAATGCTGCAAAAACATATGGATTACCAGAATTATTTCCCGATTTTGGTAGGGTTATACTGAATGAACGTGCATAGCTCCAAGCAGGTCCAGTGATTTCTGCTATTTTATAGGAAGAGTGCTCGCAGGGTGGCTATTGCATACGCTGGCGAACTCTATATCTTTTGGCGCTACGCATATTCCGATAGCAACATGCTGTTTGTTATACGTGCGCACAAAGTTTTTGCCTTTTTCTCGGGTTTTTGAGTTTGTCACTTCTGTACATGCAGGTTTGTTTTGTAAAACTGTTACTGCGGCAATTTTTTGTACAGCAACTCACGGCTTTACGGGATCCTAGGGGTTTTGTTTTCAAAGTGGAAAATTGCCACTTTGACAGGTGCGCAGCGTTAATGGGCTGCGCTCGGTAGGTTTTCGTGTAGGTGTTTTGCCCTCCGGTATTTTTTCCTGCTAACAGTGTTGTTTCTTCCTGATTACATTAGTGGTGAGGTCCTATAATTACGTTACATGATGTGTGCAGTGAGTTTCTGCATGGCTTTTTCTGGAGGGGGATGGTTTTTAGTAAACACACAGATGCTACTGTAAGTTCTGGGTGTATCGCATTTTCCAGCGATCAGCTGCCGTACTTTATCACGGATTTATGGCACTTTCTCAGTTCACCGATACGGTAAGTAAAGCACACTCAGTGTATTTGTGGAGTTTTCAATTTTTGTTATAACCCAACGCTGTATGTAGTTTTGGAGTACCTGTAGTGTCTTCAAATACGCTATAACAGGAGACCAATTTTTGTTACATAGTACAGTGAATGTTATCGGCATCATGGCCTTTTTGTAGAGCACAAGTATTCGTGGTACCCCTATGGGGATTAAGAATGCAGTGAAGCTTTGTCTTAATGATTGGCCGTGTTAGTGGTCTTGGCTGATATTTTACTGCGCGTATAACGGCAAAACCGTTGTTTCTGGGCGTTAAATATCTTGGTCCCAACATTAGGATGCCGTGTAAGCATATTGTAGCATAATCCCAGCGTAGCATTCTGTCTTGGTGACAACATGTTACGGTTACGGGAAGCGCATTTCGAACGACTTTGTACATGCTACAGCACGAGTTTTATGTTTTCTATACGGAGGGTTCGAAAAATGTAGTCATGTACATGGTTTGGCTTCTGTGGTTCACAGTATGCCTCCCAGAATAATGGCCAGGTGCAAGATGGCGTTATAGAGACTAGGCTGCACAATAAAAAAAGCTACCCATGTGTATTTACACTTACAGTACTTGCTGCAAGTTCGGGACAGAAGAGACCAGAACAATGCAGTTTTGACCGTCAGGGTACTTAGACAAATGTCGACCTGGCAAGGTTTGTGAAGTCTTGGAAAATGTAATGGGAATCTGTGGGTCCAGGGCAACCCTCTGGGTGGAATTGTACGGAGAAAACAGGCCTGTTAGTAAGCCTAATTCCCTCCACAGTTCCGTCAAAGAGAGACGTATGTGTTATCTCTACGTTGCTCGGTAGGGTCTGTTCATCCACAGCATATCCGTGATTTTGGCTAGTTACCTCGACGGCTTTAGTCTCAACATTATACACGGGGTGGTTGCTTCCTCTATGGCCATGGTGCATCTTTACGGTTTTCGCTCCCAGCGCCATTGCAAGAAGCTGATGGCCTAAACATATGCCCAATATTGGAATGCCAGAGTCAAGCAATATATGTAGTTGATCAATTGCATGAGGGCAGAGATCAGCCGGATCACCAGGCCCATTCGATATTACTATTCCACGGGGTTTCAGCGCAAGTGCGCGAGCCGCGAAATCATGCTGTGCTGCAACAACATCTACTGCGCAACCCAACCGCGTTAGCGCACTAAATATGCCGCGCTTCGCACCGAGATCTATCACGCACACCCTAAGACCAGCAGCGGATACATTGTGGTCTACCAAGTGAGGAAGCTCGGTAGCAAGAGTACGGGTTTTATAAGCACATGCAATGCCCTGTAGACCCTGGATGTCTACCTTTCCGGTGTCACTAAAGTGGTGTATCACACCAATCTTTGTGCCATGTTCACGCAAGTGACGTGTAATCGCACGAGTATCGACATCAGCTATACCAGTGAGGCAGTTGGCCTCCATCCAAATATTAAGATCTGTATGGGACGACACATGTGATGCGCACGAGACCTCTCGCACCACTATGCCTTTGGCTAGAGCACGCCCACACTCGAAGTCTTTATTGTTTATGCCCACATTGCCAATGTGCGGGAATGTGAATGTAACTATCTGTCCAGCAAACGATGGATCAGTTATTGTGTATTGATACCCAGTGAATCCAGTGGTAAAACACACTTCCCCTACACAGTCTACTCTACTCCCGAGTGATCTGCCAAAAAAGTACCTTCCATCGGAAAGTACAATCACCGCATTATGAAATGCCACGTCCTATACTTGCGCAAAAGTCAAACTCCCATATCATAACAAAGACGTCGGCGTATTAACAGACATTTATGTAAGAAACCACAGCTGTGGGAAATTATCGCGATGCATAATGTGCGCAAGGCTCAAGCAGATGAGAGAACTTGTCGTTTTTGTTTCCAAGCAGCCCTATAGATTTTTTATTAGGGTTACACAGCAAACGGTTTTTGGTCGGATGCATGCGCGAAATTTGTTCATATTCCATGAAAAACATGTTGGTATGCGATGGGCAGGAGGAAAAACTCTAGTTGTGTGTGATAGTTGTTTACGTGTAGGCATGACGTAGGTAAAATCGCCCTGTTTGGCGTGTAGCATTGGCGATTATGACAGGTAGTAATAACGTTGTTCTCTGCATCCTGGATGGGTGGGGTAACGGCACTGGGGGGAAGTACGATGCCATACACGGGGCCCATAAACCGTTTTGGGATTCCGTTGTAGCGCGCTGCCCGCGCAGCAGCCTGTCAGCCAGCGGTGAAGACGTAGGGCTTCCTCCCGGTCAGGTTGGGAACTCGGAAGTCGGGCACATAAGCATAGGATGTGGGAGAGTGGTTCTACAGGACTTGCTGCGCATAAATCTTGAGATCAAGGACGTGCGCCAGAACCCAAAGTTGCTCGATTTTGTGCGTAAGATTGCTGACAGGGGAGGTGTATGCCACATGGTCGGTTTGCTCTCTGATGGAGGCGTGCATTCTCATCAGGCCCACATGGAGGCCTTGATACAAGCAGTTACTGGGTTCAACATAAAGGTGTTGGTACACGCTATCCTGGATGGGAGAGATGTTCCGCCTAGCTCTGCGAAAAGGTATATTGAGGGTCTAAACGCCAGGGTTGGTCATCTCAACGTTGAGATAGCGACGGTCTCTGGTCGTTACTACGCTATGGATAGAGACAACCGCCTTAACCGGACAAGCAAAGCATACTGTGCTATTGCGCATGCTGAGGGTGAGAAGAGAGGGAGTGCTCTTGAGGCTGTTGAGCGAAGCTATGGTGATGGCATTACGGATGAGTTTGTTGTGCCTGTGGTTATTGGAAATTACCGTGGCATTATGCCAGAGGATGGTGTTCTGTTTACGAACTTCAGAAATGACAGGGTCCTACAGCTGCTAGATATGTTTCTGAGCAAGTTGCCTGAAGTGAGTGGCATGTTGGGCATGAGAAGGTACTCTAAGAAGTTAAACATTGAAAGCTTATTTGCCCCTGTTGATTTGAATGGAACTCTGGGCGAGGTAGTGTCTGAGTGTTCTCTCAAGCAGCTACGTATTGCCGAGACGGAGAAGTTTGCTCATGTGACTTTTTTCTTCAATGGGGGAAGGGAAGCTCCGTTTGATGGAGAGGACAGGGTCATAATACCTTCTCCTAAGGTGAGCACATATGATTTGCAGCCTGAAATGTCGGCTATTGCTGTTACCGATTCCCTTGTTGAGAGGATACACTCCAACGAATATGCGCTTGTCGTTGTAAATTATGCTAATGCCGATATGGTTGGACACACTGGAAATATAGAAGCAGCGAAAAGAGCAGTGGAGGCTGTTGATAGCTGTTTGCAGAGGGTTTTTGATGCAGCGAATCGCACTGGCGCCATAATGCTAATTACTGCAGACCACGGAAATGCAGAGAAGATGTTTGATATTCAAAATGGCTCTCCGTTTACTGCACATACGTCAAGCACAGTGCCGTTTGTTATATGCAATGCAGGGCGTGAGGTAAAGCTTGCGGATGGAAGGCTTTGCGATGTAGCGCCCACGGTACTTGAGCTTATGGGTATCAGAAAGCCTGATGCCATGACAGGTCTCTCTCTGTTGGTTCAGTGATTGTGAGAGTTGACCGCAGTTTTCTGTGTCTACTTGCGAGCATAGAAAGTTAGAACGCGCTTTGTGGTGTCAGTTGTCCTTAGAGTAAGGGTTTGCGCTTTTTCTGAAGATCATTCTAATCGGTACTCCTTGCATGGAAAAATGCTCTAGGAATCGGTTCTTTAGATACGATTTGTAAGTTTTCTCAAGGTCTAGGGTATTCGTGTGTATCACGAAGGTTGGCGGAAGGGTTCCAATTTGAGATATGTACTTTAGCCGCACCTTCCTTTTGTTGCTTTGAAGATGTGGCGGATGGTGATCTAGAGCCGCACCTAGCCATTTATTGAGTTTTGATGTGCTTATATGTGTACTGGATGCCTCATAGAGCTTTATTGCTCTGTCCAGGACCTTATCACACCCCACGTTTTTTAATGCGGATATTTTCAATATTGGCACTTCAAAATCCACCCTGCTATGCTGTCGGATCTCGCTCAATATTGAATCTACTACTGCCTTATTATCTATCAGATCAGATTTATTCAAAGCTACTACAATGCCTTTCCCATCCTCGATTGCAGCACTCGCAATTGCTAGATCTTGGTGATTTATGCCCTGGGTAAAATCTACCATTAATATCACCACGTTGGATTGTGAAAGAGCGTTCATAGCAGACTGCACAGAAAGCTTCTCCATGTTTTCAGTGATTTTCGCTCGTCTTCGTATTCCTGCAGTGTCGGTGATGAGAAGTTTTATTCCCTTGTATGCGTACTCAGTGCTGATAGCATCACGGGTTGTGCCCGCTGTGGAATCCGTTATTACTCTCTTTTCTCCCAAAACACTGTTCAAAAATGTGGATTTCCCGACATTGGGTTGGCCTATTATAGATATGGCGATTGGTTTGCGAGATTCTCGTTTTTGTTTCTTATTTTCATCTATAAGCGGAGCTAAAACATCATACAAGTCAGGCATGCCAAGGTTATGTTCTGCAGATATGTACACAGGACCTAGGAATCCAAAGTACTCCATAGTATCTACTGGTGGCGCACATTCCTTTTTACCTTCGCACTTGTTTACTATCAAAACTATTGGCTTATTGGTTGTTTTACTAAGCCACTTACCTAATATCGAATTGTTTGTATCTTCAGCATTCTTGGCATCTACGACAAAAAAAACTATGTCAGCGTACTCAAGTGCAAGTTCAACTTGCTTTGTGACAGCTGATTGTATTCCGTCACCGTCAGCGATTCCGCCAGTGTCGATTGCTATAAAATTAAGGCCACAGAAACTAACAGGGGCTTCCTTTCTGTCTCGTGTAACGTGAGGTACATTGCTAACTATGGCAGACTTTCTTTTTGTTAGTCGGTTGAATAAGGTAGATTTTCCAACATTTGGTAGCCCAACTATAGCTACTTTTTGCATAATTAACACCCGAGTAGTACTTACCCTAGGGATTATACCTGCAATATCTTAACTGTGAAGCTTACACATACTTCAGGAACTTACATAGCATGTTATACCATAAACAGCATGTATAGATTTCCAATCTAAAGAATACCTCACATATCCCTATTTTGCTGTATCTGGATTGTACTTTTCGTAAATGTTACTCTCATCGTTCTAGTCAAAATGGCCGCATAAAATAGGTTGATTTTTTGCATCAGTTGCCCGATCATGGACCGGGTTTTTTGTAAAATCGTAATCAAGATGCGTTTTCTTGCGGCTGTGTTTGTATGTCTGTCTTTTGTACATGGTGCCGGTGCTGTTGCTGGAGTATCTACCAACACTGGTGTAAATGAAGATGTGCATTTTTTGCGAAACATAATGAAAACGGCGTCTGAAGCTGATGATACGTTTTCACGAGTTAGTGTTATTAAGGGAAGTGCGTCGCACTTGGCGCTTATTCCTGGTGACAGTGGTGTGATTGTTATTGCGCTGGACGATCAAGGTAGGCTTACAGCCCTTAATAGGGGAGACGATTCTGGTAAGGTTTTATGGTATGTTGCTCTGGCCGATGGAAGGCGCCCTGCGTATTCTGTGAGCCTGCTCTACTCGCAGGGTGTGATTTTGTGCTCCATAGACAATGTACTGTATGGTTTGGATCCTGGCACTGGGCAGGTAAAGTGGAAGAGCGTTTTGAGGAACTTCTTGGGCGGAGATTTGGTGCTTCTTAATGAAGGACAATCCGTTGCTGCATTTACTATAGACGGATATCTGTATGTCTTTGACGTAGGGACAGGCGGGTTGCTTTGGCACCGCGAAGAGACAGGTGTGCAAGTTAGAACTAGAAGCGATTTGTCTGTGGCGTATTCTGCAGATAAGCACTTTGTTGTGGTCGTTTTGCCGGATGGCAGGGTACTGTGCCTGGATTCATACAGTGGGGATCAAATGTGGGGCAGTACGCTAAATAAGGTGAGTGAAGGCCTTGTGGGTCGCGTGAACATTTCACCAGTGATTGTTGGAAATTGGGTATTTGCAGCTGATAGCGATGGTGCGCTAGTTGGCATCAATCTCACAACGGGAGAAAGTCAGGTGGCTGGTGTCCTTGGTGTTAAGGGCATCTCTAAGGTAGATGAAGAATCTGTGTTTGTTGTTACAGGAGGCGATGAGTTACTGGCTATAGATGCGGAAAGTAAAACACATCTTTGGAAGCTTTCGTTGAAATCGTTCAGGAATAGGAATGGCCTGCGATGGAATTCTCCAATCATGGTTGGTGATAAGCTGTGGCTTATGAGTAGTGAAGGACATTTTTTGGGAATAAATGCATTCTCTGGTGCTTTAGAGGAGTCGTATCTGATTCCGGGCATGGGTGTGTTTTCACGTACTCCACTTCATGTAGCCTCTACCGTATATGCTGCAGCGGGGAGACGGGGCTTGATAGTCATTTCATAGGTATTTGTCATGGGTAGCTGTAACTACGATGTCGTCGTTATAGGAGCGGGGCCTGGTGGGTATAAGTGTGCTCTCAAGGCTGCAAAACTAGGGCTAAGCGTTGCGTGTATAGACGAAAATAGCCAGTGTGGTGGGACATGCCTTAGAGTAGGGTGCATACCCTCTAAGGCTTTACTTGAGTACTCGTACAGCTACTACGCTGCCAAGAAGCATTTTCCCAAATTTGGGGTCATGGCCAAGGATGTGACCTTTGACCTTAAGAGCATGTTTGAGGTAAGGGACAAAGAAGTGTCTCTTCTGAGTTCGGGAATAGAAGGTTTATTCGCGTCTGCGGGTGTGCGTAGACTGCATGGAATTGCAAAGGTTGAGGGTAAAGAGGGTGACTACTTTGCAGTTTCTGTTGGTATGCATGATGGGTCTGTGCAAAAGGTGCAGGCTAGGAACGTAGTTTTGGCTACTGGATCTGTTCCAGCAGGATTGCCTGGTATAGATGTTGATGGTGCTTCGGTTATTTTTTCCGATTTAGCCTTGAATATGCAGGTGCCAAAGAGGCTTCTGGTCATAGGAGCTGGAGCCATAGGTTTAGAGATGTCCTCGATATGGAGTAGGTTGGGAGCCGAAGTTACTGTAGTAGAGTATGCTGATAGGATTGCCGCCGGGTTCGATGGGGAAGTGAGCAAGGTGTTGCTTGGGTGCCTTGAAAAGCAAGGTATAAGCTTCTGCTTGTCTCAGAAGGTTGTCTCTGTTGAAAAAAAGAAAACTGGGATTTTTGCAAAATGTGAGTCTGTTAGCGGTGGTGTGACATCTACTATTGAAGCGGATGTTGTCTTGGTGGCTGTTGGTCGTAAGCCCAATGTTAAGGGTGTTGTGGAGATGGCGGGATTGCTTTTGGATGACCGGGGCTTCGTGCGCGTTGATGACATGTTAGAGACTAGCATAAAAGGCATTTATGCCATAGGCGATGTGATAGGTGGTGCGATGCTTGCTCATAAGGCGGAGATAGAAGGTCACGCTGTTGCTGAGATCTTGGCAGGTGGTGTTGCGCGTGTTGACTACGGCGTTGTGCCAACGGTCATATATACACATCCTGCTGCGTCTTCTGTGGGCAAAAGTGAGGATTATCTCAAGAGTGTTGGTTATGGATACAAAGTAGGGAAAAGTAATTTTGCCGCTAATGGTAGGGCTAGGGTGTCGTGTGATACTGATGGCTTTGTGAAGGTGGTTGTCTGTAAGGAGACTGATGTGATACTTGGGGTTCATATTGTTGGCGCTAGTGCCGATACTATGATCAATGAAGCAGCTGTTGCTTTGGGCTATAGGGCTACTGCTAGGGATATCTGTCATGTTTGTCATTCTCATCCTGATGTGAATGAGGTATTTAGGGATGCGTGCGAGATTGCTCACAATAAGCGCTAAGAGACTTGCAGAGAGTGCATTGAAGCTAAAGCTAAGGTATAAGGTAGCTATTGCATTAGTTATTGTATGTGCGTTGTGGCTCAATGGTGGCCGGTTTTATCATAGGGGCGCGTTAGATAGTACCATAGTAGGTACGGCGGATTCTGGTGACATTATAGACATTGCCGAGTTGCGTGTTAGCAACAGGAAAGTGTTGAAAATACTGCCTGCTAAGGTGCATGCTGTGAGGTCTGTAGGAGTTGTATCTGAGGTTGGTGGTAGGGTAGAAGAGATTTTGCTAAAGGGTGGCAGCTCTGTTGTGCAAGATCAAGTGATTCTGAAGATAGAGGAGCATGGTCAGTTAGAGCTTCTGGAGCAAGCAGAAGAGTTATTAAGGCAGCGAAAGCTTGAGTATGACGCTGCGGAATCGCTAGGTTCTACGGGGTACAGGTCTCAGGTGCATGAACAGGCGACTCTAGTCGCGCTCAAGGATGCTGAAGCTAATCACAGGAATGCACAGTTTAACTACAAGAATACCGCTATTAGGGCTCCGTTTTCAGGGGTGGTTGATGAAATTTTTCCTCAAGTAGGCTCTGTTATTGGTGCAGGGCAGCTTGTTGCTAGGATAGCGGATTTTGAGACTCTCAAGGTTGTTACGTATTTGCCAGAGGGAGATGTGCCCTATGTGAGAGTAGGTGATCTTGCAGGAGTGACTCTGGGGCGTAACGGGGTTGTGTTGCCTGGGGAAGTGAGTTTTGTGGGAAGGGTTGTGTCTCCAGAGACCAAGTCCTGCAGGGTAGAAATTTTGGTTGATTACAGAGACAATGGTGCTTACGTGGCGGATGGCATGTCTGCAGAAGTGGGTCTTGCTGTGGGAGAGGTGAGAGCGTATAAAATACCGTCTACATCCCTTAGTCTTGGTGACGATGGTGTAGTGGGAGTCAAGATACTTGATGAAAATGACACGGTAAGGTTTCTGGGTGTTGAGATAGTTGACGACGACAATAAAGGTCATTTGTGGGTTTCTGGTATACCCTATGGCGAGGTCAGATTGATAGTTAGAGGGCATGAATATGCGCTGGATGGAGAGTTAATGGAAGGTATAACTCATAGTGTGCAGAGCTCAAACTGATTGCAATGGTTGCACGTATATCTTACAATGTCGGCCATGTCGTTTTTTCTGGTGAATGGTGAAAACTAAGGAGGGAGTTGCAAGGGTTGAAGGTGTTGTCATGAAATTGCTCAGGGATGCAGTTTTTATAGTAAGGCTGAGCGATGGATATGAGATAATGGCGCACGCTTCTGGTAGAATACGCAAGAGTAAGATACGTATACTTATGCATGACAGGGTCATAGTTGAAGTTAGTACGTATGGTGTGCATAAGGAAGGATTGGGTAAGGGTAGAGTAGTCAGTAGGCTTAGGAACAAGGACTGAGGGCATTGTGCTAAAAATAGATAGTTTAGTACTACCATCGTCTTCGGAGTATCGTCTTAGTCTGTTGGAGCAGATCGGGGTAGTGCCCGGTGAGGTTGTTTCTCCCGATGTTGATGAGTCTGTTAACCGCGGTGAGTTGCCTAGGTCGTATGCTGAGCGTGTTGCTAAAGACAAAGTGGTAAAGGTGGCTGCAACCAGGCCCGGTATGTTTGTGCTCGGAGCTGATACAGTTGCTTACTGTGGCAGACGGGTGATGTTAAAGACGGATGACGTTGATCAGGCTATTGGGTACTTAAGACTCGTCTCGGGTAGAAGACACAGGGTTTGTACTGCGATTTGTCTTAGCACTCCCGAAGGTGAGTTTCGTACACGCAGTGTTGTTAGTATAGTAAAGTTCAAGCGACTGTCGGAAGGCGAGATAAGCTATTATGCGCATTCTGGCCAGTGGAAAAACAAAGCGGGTGGTTACAGTATTCAGGGATGGAGTAGCGCGCTGATTTCTTGGATGCAGGGTTCGTATTCTGCGGTAGTAGGGCTGCCATTGCATGAAACGTACTGTTTGTTGAGTGGATATTTCGATTTAGTACATATTCCTTGATAAAGCTATAGACGCCTGGTAGTATCGTGTGGGCTTGCGTAGTCTGCGGCCCGACATTTCGCACACAGCTGCACGATGGTCCTGCTTAGTTGCGGGTTGTGCTGTGGAGGTTCAACTGTTGTGATTTACGGAGAGATTGATGGGGAATATACCTGAGTTTAGCATACGTGATTTAATAGAGGCTGGCGTTCACCTTGGGCACAAGTCCGGCAGGTGGAATCCGGCTATGGCGCCGTATATTTACGGTGTGCACAAGTACAAGGACATTCATGTCATAGACTTGAGGAAGACCGTCGTGTTGCTTAAAAATGCGCTTAATGTCTTGTACGATGTTGTACATCGTAGGGGCAGGGTGCTGTTTGTGGGCACTAAGGTACAGGCGGCTAATATTGTTGCTGAGGAAGCTGTTCGGTGTGGTCAGTATTATGTAAACCACAGGTGGTTGGGCGGTATGCTAACGAACTGGGAGACAGTTCCATCAGACGGCTGCTCGAGTTTGAAAAGCTTCTGAGCGATACAGATGCTCAGTTTACGAAAAAGGAACTTTTAATGTTCAACAAGCAGAGGGAAAAGCTTGAGAGGTCTCTTGGTGGTATTCGTGAGATGGGTGGCATCCCGCATATACTGTTTGTTATTGACACTAACAAGGAACATATCGCTATTCAGGAAGCTAATAAGTTGAAGATTCCCGTCGTGGCGGTTTTAGATACAAATTCTGACCCTAGGGGTGTTGATTATCCTATTCCCGGTAATGACGATTCTATAAGGTCTATAGACTTCTTCTGTAGGGCCGTGTCGAATACCATACTTGAGGCTATACGCTCAGACTTGATGAAGTCCGGAGTAGATATTGCAGCTGCTGCCGGAAAGGGTAAGGGTTCGTCCGTTGTTGCAGAGGAACGTGAGAAGGGTGCTGAGGTTTCTGAAAAAGAAGTTCTGAGTGGTGAAGATACGAACGTTGAAGGTGCCGTTCCCGGCGATGTAGAGTCTGGCAAATAGTAACCTCTTGTACTGTTCTTCTTGTTTTTAAGGTGGTGGAATGAAAGTTGGTGTCGAGATTATCAAGGAGTTGCGTCAGGCAACGGGTGCGGGTATTGGTGACTGCAAAGAGGCGCTTGAGGCGTGTTCTGGTGATATAGATAAGGCTAGAGAATATCTTCGCGAGAAAGGTTTGTCTAAGGCGTACAAGAAGTCACACAGGGATGTTCCAGACGGAATAGTATCTGTGTACGTTGATGGGGCGCGGGGATCGATAGTTAAATTGGGATCTGAGACCGATTTTGTTGCGCGCAACGAGAAGTTTTGCCACTTGGCTCGAGGTCTGGCTCGGCGTCTTTATGATTGCAAGTCTGAGGATATGGAGGGTTTTTCCGCTCTTCACTACGATGGTAGCTCAGGACCGAGTGTTTCAGACGAAGTAGTCTCTGCTGCAGCTGTTCTTGGTGAGAATGTTGTCTTGGGTGGAATTGGTTTTATCGAGTTGAGCGGCCCGGGCGTGATAGGTAGCTACGTGCACAGTGCTATAGGCGATGGTCTCGGTAAGGCTGCTGCTCTTGTTGCATTGGAGTCTTCTGCAAATCCTGTGGAGCTGGCTGATTTAGCTAAGCAGCTTGCTATGCATGTTGTTGCTGCGAAGCCAGAAGCGCTATCTGTGGATACGTTGAGTAAGGACGTAATTGAGAACGAGAGGAGCGTTGTGTCTAAGCAGGTTGCTGCATTGGGTAAGCCTGAATCTGTAGTGCAGAGAATAGTGGATGGCAGAATGCAGAAGTTTTTTGAGGATATGGTGCTTTTGGAGCAGGTATTCATCATTGATGGGCAGACCAAGGTCTGTGATCTTCTTAAGCAGAAGGGGCAGAACTGGGGCTGTGATGTGCGCCTCGTAGGGTATAGGCTGTTTTCTATTGGGTAGCAGCAGCTGGGCTTCTCAGTGTAGTTACATTTTAGCATGTGGTGATTTACATGTGTTGTGTTTCTGTGCTGCTGTCTGGTGTTTTGCGGAGCTTAGGGGCGGTGTGTGTTGTTCAAGGGTTTTCCTATCGCTTATTGTGTCTGTTTTGTGAAAGCGGGATGCATTTATGTTTCTTGTTTTTCGTGTTGTAGGTTGTCATGCTCAACATTCTCTCGGAGAGCTTTTTCATAAACGGTATTTGCGCAATTCTCATAGCTAGCATCATCACAGCGCCGCTTGGTTCTATGATGGTGTGGAATAGGCTATCTTACATGGGGGATAGCATAGCGCACTCTTCATTGCTAGGAGTGGGTATAGCAGCGTTGCTGCAGGTAAATGCCTCGTTGACAGTGCTATTTGTGGCATTGATCCTCGCTGTTATCATGTCGTTTGTAATTGATAAGATTCATTCAGTAGATACCATACTCAACATTATGACTAGCGTCGTAATGTCACTGGGGATGATTATATTGTCATTTGTTCCGTCATCTGGAGAGCGCATACTTCACTCACTGTTTGGTGACATACTTATGGTGAGTGACAATGAACTTCTTCAAATGCTTATTGTCTCGCTGGTTGGGGTTACCATTGTAGTATACAGATGGAGATATTGGGTATCGGTATCGATTAGTCGTGACCTATTGTTGTCTACAGGAATCAATCCCCGTCGTATAAAGATGGAGATTTTGGTCATGGCGGCACTTGCCGTAGTGTTATTTTCTCGGTCTGTTGGAATACTTCTCATTACTGCTTTTTTAATCATACCAGCATCAGGTGCTAGGCTGCTTTCCAAAACTCCGTTGCAGATGGTGTTGGTATCGGCCGCAATATCGAGCCTGTCTGGCATGTTAGGGCTAGTTCTTTCCGTGAAGTTTGATACATTTCCCGGACCTATGACAATAATAACTTCGTTTTGCTGTTTGGTTCTAGCGCAGATTTTTAGTAGGAAATAACCCTGTACCTGCTTGGGATATGGGTTTCCTCACGCTTTTGCTGGGTGAGTATCTGGGATATTGATACACATTTTACATCGTCAATAACTCCTCTTTTCGGTGCAGTACATGTCTTCAAACTTGTGTCTGCCATGCCCTTTCTTTTTAATGCTTGTTTTAGCAAAGTGATTGAGACCTGAAATTTAGTGCTCATAATATCGCAACGGCGACAACTTGAGCCTTCCTATAACTTGTGCACATTTTTTGGAGAAGTTCTACTTGCCTTGTGTTATGCAATTGTAACGAGTTTTTGCCGGAGTCGGCCAACGATACGGTTTTACACAACTGGTCTTCCTACTGTAGTGAATTGGTTTTGCTAAGTACAGGAATGCTTTCTTGCAGGGACATGTTCTAGATTTTTGCGGGTAAGGGAGGCTTTCGGAAGCTATACGTCTCGGTGGCATTGTAGTGGTTTAACGCGCATTAGGATGCAGTAGTACTATACTGGTAAGAACAGCTGCCATGGCGCAATACACCCTTGTATATACAGTGTATAAATGCGTACAAAGTTCTCACTTGAAATATAGGACTTGAGCTGATAGGTAGCTAATGATTCGTCTCAGTAAAATGATTTGGATTACATTCGTGATAGTTAAGGGCGTAGAAATGGAAGGATTGTCTCAGTTGGCTCTTGGGAGCAAATTTGGATACTGCTGCAAAATATTGTGCGCGGTGGCTGCGTCAATATGTGTACTACTTTTGTTTACCAGATCCTCAAAGGATATTGGTGCAGATTACAATGCGGCTAGAAGAAAAGAGCGTACTCTTAGGAACGATTTAAAGGCGATACGTTTGAAGCGTCTTATCATGGAGAGACGAATTAGTGATCACTTTATGCTGTTTTGTACCGAAGATCTTATTGATACAGATATTCCGCAGAGGTGGTTTTCTTTTGCAAATTGTAATCTGTCTCAACGCAATAAATTGGCGTATGGTTCGGTTTATAGGGTTGTATTTTTCCTTTCTATAGGGGCTATACTGGCTTTGGTGATCATGCGTCAACTCTCATCACATAATAATTTTGTGCTTGGGCACGCAGCAAGTAACAACACTGTATATTCCTTGGCGGTATCAGCATTTAGTGTACTTATAATATTGTGTGTTGCAGGTATGTTTTTAGAGAGAAGGAATGCCGCGTCCAAGCCCGCTGATGCGTGCAAAAAACTAAGTTCTGCTTTTATCAAGGAAAGAAAAAAGTATGACGGCGTGGTTAGTAGCGTTAAAATATACAACTCCCTTCCTGAGTGGGTGAGATACGAGATTAGGGTTTCGGAACGGTTTTCCGAGTTCATACAGGAGAAAATTTTGGCCGGCACGCTCACTGAAAAAGTGGCTGAAAAGGTGTTGAAAGAGGTAGAGCAGGAAAGTTTGGCAAATGCTGCTTTATACGCGTGAGTGGCAGTGGGTTTGTGCTGGCTGTGTGAGCGCTTACGGGTTTGCTGTTCTTGTGTTTGCTGCGCTCTATGCTCTGCGATGTGGAACAAAAGAAACAACATTGTTATGAAAATGTGATCGCAGACATGTGTATTGTTGGTTTAATGTATAAGGTATGTTCTATTTTTTCAGGTTAGGTGTAAGATAAACAGATGCCTTGCGCTGGATTGTGGAAGGTTGCTGATGTGTTGTAGTTTCGCGGAATATATCTTGATTTGAATCTTAAAATTTGGTTGTATTTCTTCTCTGTGTGTTTTTGTCGCAATATAATGGTCGTGGGCGCGTTGATTGCGTGCAGTGGTTTTGGTTTAACGTGTGTAATGGGTAGATAGTATGGCTGACGATGAGATCGCTGATGACGGTAAAGAGAGATGTGGCTTTCCTGGAGAGGTGCATAGAAGAGACTTTCTGGGGCTGACTACACTTTCCATGGCATGCATGGGTATATTTTCATTTATATATCCCTTGTTAAAGTCATTAAGCCCTTCAGCTGAGGTCATGGCGCAGTCTTCTGTTGAAGTTGATCTTACCAGCATAAAGGAAGGTAGCACTAAGGTAGTTAAGTGGCAGGGCAAGCCTGTATTCGTCAGGCGACGCACTAAAGAGGAGATAGATATTGCTCGGGCGGTTGACGTGAATAGTTTACGTGATCCTCAGAGTGATCAACAGCGCACACAAGCTGGGAAAGAAGAGTGGCTTGTTATGGTTGGGATATGTACACATCTTGGGTGCGTCCCGACTGAAGTGAAGAGTGCTGAGAAGGGGTGGTACTGCCCCTGTCACGGCTCAAAATATGACACGTCAGGCCGTATAGTTACAGGGCCAGCACCGTTGAATCTTCTTGTGCCAGACTACTATTTTGTGGATGATAGTGTCATGGTTATTGGGAAGAAAGGCTCTACGTCACAGGGGTAAAGATGCTAAAAAACGAAAACAACGATTCTGACGTGGGGAAGGGTGTATTGGCTTGGATAGAATACCGGCTTCCCATATGTGCTTTTCTGAAGGAGTTAGCTAATTACCAAGTTCCTAAAAATCTGAACTATGCGTGGAATTTTGGGTCCCTTGCGGGTATTGCACTCATTCTCCAGATAATCACTGGTATCTTTCTTGCGATGCACTATACGCCGCATGTTGATTACGCGTTTGACAGCGTAGAGCGCATAATGAGAGATGTACATTATGGTTGGCTAGTGCGCTATACCCACGCAGTAGGGGCGTCTTTCTTCTTCATTGTCGTGTACATACATATTTTTCGGGGGCTTTACTACGGCTCGTACAAGAAGCCTAGGGAGCTTGTGTGGTTTGCGGGGATAATAATATTCCTTGTTATGATGGCAACTGCGTTTATGGGGTATGTATTACCCTGGGGGCAAATGAGCTTTTGGGGCGCAACTGTGATAACAAATCTTTTCTCTGCTGTGCCGTTGGTGGGGGAAAGTATAGTAAGGTGGCTATGGGGCGGCTTTTCTGTGGATAATCCGACTCTTAATAGGTTTTTTGCGCTGCACTATCTGCTTCCGTTTACTATACTGGGTCTTGCGGGGCTACATGTGATCGCGTTGCACAGATTTGGTTCTGGGAATCCCAGTGGCGTTGAAGTTAAGGATAAGCGCGATACTATTCCCATATATCCGTACTTCATAATAAAGGACTGCATTACTTTTGGACTCTTTTTCATTTTTTTGTACCTATTTGTCTTTTACGCTCCGAATTATCTAGGACACCCGGATAATTATATCGAGGCCAATCCTATGGTCACTCCGGAACATATAGTGCCCGAGTGGTATTTTTTGCCATTTTATGCAATGCTCCGTTCCATACCTAGTAAGCTACTGGGTGTTATTACGATGTTTGGTTCAATACTAGTATGGTTTTTGTTACCGTTTATTGATACGTCCAGGGTGAAAAGTGGTAAATACCGGCCAGTCTTTAAGGTATTCTATTGGGTGTTTGTTTTGAATTTCTGCTTCCTGATGTGGGTAGGTGGTCAGGAGGTTAAGGAGCCGTTTGTGACTCTTGGAAGGATTTCCACGCTGTATTACTTTTCGTACTTCGTTATTGTGTTGCCTGTGCTTGGAAAGTACGAAAAGTGTAAAAAGTTGCCAGATACTCTGAGTGATACTGTTCCGGAGATGAAGTAGTATGATGATGCGGTTTGTGTCACTTATAAGTATTGTTCTGTTTGTGGGTATTACGGGGGCAGTTGAGGGTTCTCACGTTAAACCTAGTGGCCCGGTGCCTAAGTGGAAGTTTTCAGGTATTTTCGGCACGTTTGACCGTCCTGCTGTGCAGAGAGGGTATCAGGTGTACAGGGAAGTTTGCTCAAGTTGCCACTCAATGAGGAAGATTGCGTTTAGAAATTTGCGGGAAATTGGTTTTTCTGAGGCGGAAGTGAAGGCGATTGCTGGGTCTTACACAGTAACTGATGGACCCAATGAGTCTGGTGACATGTTTGAACGGCCTGGTATCCCGTCTGACTACTTTCCGAGCCCATTTCCAAACAGAGAGGCTGCAGCTGCTTCTAACAACGGTGCATATCCGCCCGATCTATCATTGATTATTAAAGCTAGGCACAGTGGTCCGGATTATGTATACAGACTGCTTACTGGGTATAAAGGGACAGAAGCCGACGAGAATGGGCTATATTCTAACTCAGCCTTTCCAGGAGGTAGGATAGCTATGGCGCCGCCACTGTCCGATGATTTGGTGAGTTACTTAGACGGAACTTCCTCTAAAGTAGAGAATATGGCATTCGATGTGGTCAATTTCTTACAGTGGGCGGCTGAACCCGAGATGGAAAGCAGGAAAAAATTGGGTATCAAAGTAGTAGTGTCTCTCATGATAGGCACGGTACTTGTCTTCATAGTCAATAAGAGACTGTGGAGTGTGCTGTATAAGTAGTTGCACTAGGGCATTTGTTTTTTTAGTTATGGGAAGCTGTGAGGAGTTTGGTGCTTTCTGCGTTGCTATGCATGGCATGTACTTAGGTTAAATTGGCCAGATTTCCTTCATTATGCATGTGAGGAAGCTTCTTTTTGTTATATTCTGCTGTTCCTGTCTTGTTTCCAAAATGTGAAGTTATACTTTTGCATGCGTTATTGACGTTTTGTGTGAAGGGTATAATTTTAAGGAGCCTAAAAAGCCCTGCCATCCGAAAATACACACAGACTCGCGCTGTTTTCGCATCTATATCTATTGTTTGTGGATAACCCGGGTGATTGGGTATATTGCGCGTATGTTCATTCCAAGAGTTTGTATGTGCGTAGGTGTACCTAAACGCAAGTGTATATTTTAGTTGTATTAGCGATACAAATACTGTAACCTGCGCTGTGTATTGCTTTCGAGGGTTTTTTGCTATGCGGACCAGGTTGGCGTTGTGCGCGATTTCTTGCTTTGTGTCTTTGGGGATAGGGTTAGGTGCAGATGCCACGGTAAATATGCCGGATGAGGTGGATGTGTTCCGTACTGGCGAGGACGTTGCCGCAATAGATGAGGGGGCTAATTTCTCGTTTGATGGCAGGGTGACATTCTATAACTGGGGTGGTGTTGGTAAGGTGCCTGATATTAGGATGCCTGATCATGTGCCGTCTCGCCCAAGCATCAAGCACCCTTTGTTAGGTAATATGCGCGACGCGGTAAATGTTGTTGGCGAGCCGGAGCGGCGCAATTTGGGTTGGAGTGGCGACTGTGATTTCTCAGGAGAAATGTCTTTTGAATATCTGGGCAACTCTGGAGTTTCTTACGGTGCTGATTTCCAAGTGCTAGTGCCGGCTGTGAGTTCTGCGATCGAGGTTGGTAAGGCGTTGGTGAATAGGGGGAGTCGCATTTATTTGCTGTCCCGCATAGGTAAATTTTCTGTGGGATATCAGCAGGGTGCTGAGTCTGTGAAGCGTAGCAACTTTGATGATTTCATAAGAGGATTGGATTCTACGCTTCTGAAGTATCAGCTGCCTCTGCTCAAGGGGGATTTCTTTTCGCATGGTGGTGGTCAGTGGTGGCTATCAAATACCGCTATCCTCTATCCTGGTCTTTATAGTGAAAGTATCTCACGTTCCAATAATTACCTCGATTACTATGGTATAGATGGGCAGGACAGGTATTACAGTAAGTATTTTGTGAATAATCTTCCTCTGAGGATTGCATACCAGTCTCCGTCGTTCTTTGGTATGCAGGTGGGTCTGAGTTATTCTCCTACGGGGTATGCGCCTGACTTGTTTACTGCGTGGTTGCCCGAAGATGCACGTATTATGACTCTTCATGATAAACGAATGTCGCATCCTAATCTGGATGTTGAGGTTTCATTCCATAAAAACATAAGTAAACTTCAGGAGCGTATGTGGCTGATATCCAAGTACTTGGGTAAATATAGGCGGGTTTATAATCGCTTCGCAGGTAGACAGTATGCTTATGCTCCGTCGTACAAGAGCATTTTAGGTGCTGCGTGGTCCGTGAAGAGGGTATTCCGCGTTGGGAGTCACGATGTGAATGTCGATCTTTCGTTGAGCTCCGAGTATGCGCCTGCGGGGCCAAAGTTGCATACAGAAGATGTCATAGTGCCAGAGGGTTGGTTCAGATCACTTGCTGCTGCGGAAGTTTCCGCATCGGTTAAGGTACGCGGGTTTTCCGTAGGTGGGAGTTACGGATACCTTGGGAAGTCTGGGTATCCTGAGGGCCCGTGGGCTGGGACTGAGGTATTTTGGGATGAGGTTGAGTCAGATGACACCCTAAAGCCATCAAGCTATGTAGCTGTTGGTGCTGGGTATGCTATAGGTCCTTTCCGTGTAGATGGAGCGTATTTCAGAAGTAGGAAGGGTGGGTACTTGACGCTGGTTAATCTTAGTGACCTTGGTATGCGGATGAGTTATGAGCTGTACAAGGGTGACGGTATGCGCTGCGTGCTGTTTACGCAGCTTCATAAGGTGAGGGCTGATTATAGATTTTCACAGGGGTTCACTGATAGGTGGGATTATACGCCTCTGATTGTTTCTATGGGAGGTGGTAAGAGTAAGGGAGACAGAGGTATAGAGCCTCTGCGGTACGATTTCGGCGTGCTAGTTTTTGGTGTTAAGCTTGCCTTCTAGAGTGTGGATTTTTAAGGAGTGTAGAGATGTTTAGTATGAGGAGTTCTGTGGCGGCTTTATGTGGGGCTGTGTCGCTGCTTTTAGCATCGTCGGAGAGTGTTCTTGCTTTGTCTTCATCGGGTCCGCAAGCTTATGACAAGGAACGTGCGTTTGTAACGGGAAAGGTTTTGTCGTACGCATGGCTGCTGAGCGATGGGGATGTGAAGGGTAGTGAAGAAGGTCGTGAGTTGGCTCTTAAGATATATGGTGCTAAGGTCGGCTATCGAGATTATGGGTATATTGGGCATGGGGATGTTTTCTCTCCTTCTAGGAATTCAAATGCCTGGGGGGCGAATTACGATGCCGTGCTGTCGATGGGATTGCGCTCGAAGCGGGATGCGCTTGGTAGCGTCTATGGTGCTGACTTTACTCTTATAGTGCCTGCTGGTTCGGGTGGTGGCTCTGTGGTTTACGGTAGTCCAGGGGTTGGTAGTAGAGTGTTTGCAGATACGGTTCTGGGTAATTTCTCTATGGGATACCAAGAAGGTGTTGAGGCTCTGATGAAGGTGGATGTGTTGGGTAACATGTCCGGAGAGAGTGGAAGCGCGTGGGGTAGGTATCTGAGGAATTTTTTGCGATATGCAAACGGAGTTCCGTTCCATATGTATCCTGGTCTTTATAGTGAGAATCTGTTCCGCTCCAGAGGGAGTTCGGATAGAGTGAGTGGCTTTTCCGCAAAGTTTAGGGATGTGTTGAATTCTATGCCCATGAGACTATCTTATGTGTCGGAAAAGATGGGTGGTGTAACTGTTGGGTTCAGTTATTCTCTGTCTGGGTATCGTGATGATACGTTTAGGGGTGGCGATTTTACTGTAGATCAAGGTGTGACCAGTGTTAAGTATGTAAGTTCATCGCAAGAGTTGGTTCACGAAAAGAAGATGTTGACTGTGACTCGTCCCAGGTTTGATTTCGGTCCGGTATACAAGAATATACTCAGTGGTGCCATCCGCTACGACATAGGGTCAGAAGATGGTGCAACTTTGGGTGTTTCTCTTGCTGGGGAGTATGCTAAGCCTAAGAGAAGGTCTGATCTCGTCCCTGGACGTGATGACGGCAAGAAGGAAGAGGGGGTGTTTATAGAGTATAACAACCTTGAGGCTGTTTCTGCCGGGATCGAGTCGGGTTATCGGGGATTGAGGTTTGCTGTTGGTGGAGGATATCTTGGGAAGTCTGGGCGTCCTAAGGTATATGTTACAGATAAGATTCGCGGAAAGATACCTTACGTCAAGGATGTGCCGTCCTATTATCTTGCGTCCTCTTTGTCTTATACTAAGGGTGCGTTTTCTGCTAGTGTAACGTACTTTGAAAGCATCTTGGCTCATAATCCTCCTGCGGTTGACTTTGGTCACCAAGTCGACTTTTTAAAGTCTACTTTTGATGGTGAGAACGTGCTGCGTGATATTGTTGTGGGCTTTGCTTACAGTCTATACAAGAAAGGTACCACAAGTCTTGATACCTTCTTGAACTGTCATATGTTCTTTACACGGCATAGTATCAATGTGCACAATCTTGTTGATGGTCGTGTGTTTGAGCGTGGTAAGACGTATAAGAACACACATGATGGTGCTATAGCGGTGTTCGGTCTGAAGTTTGGGTTCTAGCGTCGCGCTGGTTTTTAAACCATTTGTGTACTTTTCTTATGTTTGGGGCAGCGTATGTGCTGCCCTTTCTTTGTTGTAACGTTTACGCAAATCTTCTGAAATCGCTCCTTGGTTCATGAGCGTAAGGCATGGATCTTTATCGGAAAAATGTTTGTTATTTGAGTCATCGTAGCAGTTGTTTACTCTGCTATCAGATGAGGTTTTTTATAGTTGGGAGAGCTGTGAAGTTGCGTTTGTGGAAAACGGCAGTACGCTCATGTGAGCTGTGTTGCACTTTGATTTTAAATTGAGTCATTGTTGTATAGGTACTCTAAAGCATCAAAAAGATTGTCGGAGTACAGCCATGACGCTGGTTAAGATCATAGAAGTAAAAGTGGTTGCCAGAGTTCCTTTGTAGATATGGCTTGTATCAGGATCTTGTCAGTTTCGCCTGTTGTCAAAAAGTAAGTTACATGCGTTATTTATGAGATAATTTCTGACCGGGATTTCTGGCAGGACCATTAATAGCAAAATGTTTTACAACACAACTTGTCAGTGCACTTTTCAGCTATAGAGCCGGCTTATAGTGCGAGCTTGTGTGTTCGTTCTATGACTATCAGCGCATCAGTTCATATAGGTCTGCTACGATCATCTGCGACCATTTTTGCAGGTATTGTTATGCTTCGAAGCACGGTGGCGGTAAATGCAGTTATGGAAATTCGTTTTGCTAGAGCAAATATGTGACGTAATCATGGTCCCGCTTCAGTTTCTTGTTATGTGCATTAAAAGAGAAATAAGACTCTATTCCCGGGCATCATTATTTTACTCTATGCGTATTTCCGCAAAGAGGCAGCACGCAAATTCAAAGATTATAATGCTGCACGAATTGTGACATTACCCGAACATTCGATAGTGCAATATAACCTGCTCACTTTGTTTCCAGTATAGAAAGAAGGGCACAACAAATGAAAATGTAATGTGATACGTAAGGCTATAACCGCCAGCATAGGCAGGTCGCAGTATGTTGCGAATACTGTGATCAGAGGCATTATAGATGCCGCTATCTCAAGCTTCAGGTACGACCTCACAGTTTAGCCTACCACTGGCGAAGCAGTTAATATCTTTCCATTGCGCAATATTGTAGCTTTGACGACCGCTTGACGATGATCATCGCAGGAGCTTTCAGTTTATTTTTAAGGATATTACAAATTCAAACCTAATGAACCAGACTTAGATTTATATGTTCTATCGTAAATTATTACTGATAATTTTCCGTTATTTTGTAGAAAAGTACTTTATATTACGTTATATAAGTAATATTTCTGTATAAATATTATGAATTTTTATTATTAATCCTAATAGTTTAGGTTATAACGGCATTAATTCCTTGACAGATCTGTCATACC
>NZ_JAQLOH010000033.1 GCF_028204095.1 Candidatus Anaplasma sp. TIGMIC | reverse complement strand
TGCATTATCAGATCTTTTCTCACTCTGTCTTTCCCCTCTCCCCTGTTGTGACTTGCTGATGTTACCGCGCTGATTTCGCTCGGATGAGGCCTACGGTCATGTATTGTTGGTAGAAAGCCCCAAAGTATGTTTTGTGGCCAGTTTATGTTGTGAAAAAGACTTGCAGATTTTATCTCATTGCTATATTCCTCGGGAGTCTGGGCTTATTGGCGTTCTATTATGCAATCTAGGAATATCTACGTTGGTGCTGTTCTGGCTGTTATCCTGGCCGCAGTTGCTTTTGTAACCTTTAGCGGTGTTCTACCTTTGGGCGGAGCCTCAAAGCGTGACGACAACAGACTATGTGTTGCCGAGCTTGGGGAGCGATGCATCTCCCTAAGAGATTATAACATAGCATATCAAGCCGAACTTGAAGGAATTGAGAAAGTAATACGTCAAAAACTTACTGACCACCAAGTGAAACAGCTCGGCATAAAGGAAACCCTTCTAAAGGATATGGTTTCTGAAATGCTGGTGGAAAAGCTGTCTCATGATGTTGGAATTAGAATTGGTGCTAAAAGCGTTAGAAGCCTTATAAGAAGCATAAAAGACTTTCAAGACAAAGACGGTGTCTTCGACAAAGATCTATTCGAGAGAATTTTAGAAGTTAATGGAATGTCCGAGGCTTCTTATACAGGGAAGATTCGTAATGCTTTGCCCTCCACAATGTTGCTAGAGTGCCTTTTTCCTTCCGGTGGAGACCTGCGTTCTAAATACCACGAAGATTTAGCTAAGGATATCTTTGATGGAAAGTTACAGTACCGTGTCGCAGACATAGTTGAAGTCTCGCAAAATGCTATAGCGGGCCTGGATGAGGTAGACGTACCCGAGGACGCGTTGCATTCAATGTATGAAAGTGAAAAGGATCGTTTCCTGTTCCCAGAGTATCGGAGTTCAAACTACCTGATAGTAACAGAAGATGATGCTCTAGAGAGTGTTACTGCATCAGATAATGAAGTAGAAATTGAGATAAAAAATAGCCGTTTAGATGATCAAAGGGATGTACTGAACTTGGTATTTACTAGTAAGGAAGAGGCCGACACGTTCAATGAAGAATTGCGTACTGGCAAGACTTTTGAAGAGCTGATTACAAATATGGGAGTTTCTGCCGACGACATAACTCTGAACAACATATCGAGAGAAATTTTGCCGGTAGACGCTCGCGGCGTAGTATTTGGGTTGGCGGCTGGAGAAGTTAGTGATGTTTTCCGTAGTGTCGTCGGATGGCATATTATGAAGGTACTGAGTAGGCACAGTATTTCTTCTGAAGACTTAGCTCAACTGAAGGACAAGATATCACTTAATATACGGAAACAGAAAGCCGCTGAGGTACTCGCAGCTAATGTGAAAAAGGCGAACGATATGATTAGCCAGGGTGCTTCATTAGAAGAAGTAGCTGGGCTATTTAGAGCTCCATCACGGGGCCTCTTGGAGGGCTTTGACATGCATGGGTTAAAGAGTGATGGTACCCCTGTTGAGTTTCCTGAAACACTTGGGGGAAATGCGTTTACAACATTGGTATTCTCTTCTCCATCAGACAAGCCTTCACACTTTGTAGACGTTGGAGATGCTTATTTTTCTGTTATGGTTACGGAGATTATACCTCCAAAGGAAAAGACCTTCGAAGAGAGTGTTCCCGCTCTTACTGAGGAGTGGAAGAGCTCTCTACGCATGAGCAAAATGAGAGAGCTCGCCTCAGAGCTTTCTATGAAGCTACAAAATGGTGGTGAAATACAGTTTGCAGATGGTATTAACGTAAGAAAGGACACTGTAATTCGAAAGACTGGTAAACCTGGCGAGAATCACGGCCAGTATCCAGAAGGCTTGGTTGACCTTGTATTCTCTATGAAAGTTGGTGATGTAAGCAAGGTGGTTACCGATTCTGAAAAGATATACTTTGCCGCCCTGAAAGAGGTAAAAAGTGCTGACATACCAAGTAAAGAGCTTCAGGAGTTCACAAACCGCTTTGCAGCTGAAAACATCGTGTCGCTACGGAGCCAATTGATGGATTACTTAATGCAAAAGTATAAAGTGAAGATCGACTATAATCTTCTAGAGAGAGTATAAAACCCCAGTTATGGAGACGTACCCTCCGCAGCTTCACTTTTCGCTTTATCACGCACACCTGGCACTAGGCTCTTGGGCTCCTTGTTGTTATGCCTGGTGCATGAGTCACCAGGCATATGCTTTGTGAGGGCTATGCCACAGGTACTACAATCACACAGTGCTACACTGTGACTCCGTGTTCATTCTCGGTGAAAAGGCATAACAGACGCCTTGTGCCAATTAGCAATCTTTCAACACATATTGTGCACACAGCCACACGGAACGTTTAAAGATCAATAATTTCAAAGTGCGCCACTAGCTCAAGTTACGACAAGCTTCAAGAATCCTCTCACACGCTTCTGATAGCCTACTGTCCGATAGCGCATACGAGATACGGAAAAAATCCGGGGCCCCGAACGCCGAACCTGATACTACAGCAACCCTGTGGTTTAACAAGTGTTTTGCCATATCTGTTCCATCGTTGATTATACCAACTCCAGGAGCCTGCTTACCTATAGCTCCAGCACATGACACAAACACGTAAAATGCTCCTTGGGGTTTTACCGCTTTTAATACTGATGATGACACTACTGTTCGCATGACCATATCCCTCCTCTGAGAGAACGCCTGTTTTCTCGGAATTAAGAAGGAGTGATCACCTAACAGAGCCTCCACCGAAGCATATTGTGCTATAGAATTCGCATTAGTGGTGCTTTGCGACTGTATTGTAGAAACTGCCTTAATTACGCTGGCATTACCAACAACATACCCTATACGCCACCCAGTCATCGAGTATGCTTTTGACACCCCGTTAACGATGTATACCCTATCGTAAATTGATCGCTCTACCTGAAGAATATTTAAAAACTCTGTGTCGTAGACAAGCTTTTCGTATATATCATCCGAAAGAACGGATACGTGCTGATGCCGCACAAGTACATCCGCTATACCTCGCAACTGCTCGCGGTTATAAACAGCGCCTGACGGATTTGAGGGAGAATTGATAATAAGCCATTTGGTTTTCGGCGTGATTGCCTCCTCAAGTAGCTTCGGAGTCAATAATAAGTCGTCTCCACAATCTACAATAACAGGAACCCCTCCGGCTATCTTCACGATATCAGGATACGAAACCCAATATGGGGACGGTATAATAACCTCGTCTTCCTCATTAAGCGTGGCCATGAGAAGGTTATAGATGCACTGTTTGGCTCCGCTGCCCACCAATACCTGGTTTGCAACGTAATCAACCCCATAATCAGTCTTCATCCGGTGAATGATAGCGTCTTTCAATTCTGGAATGCCCTCAACCGGAGTATACTTGGTCTTACCCTCATTGATAGCGGCAATCGCTGCATTCTTTATATGGTCTGGCGTATCAAAGTCAGGCTCCCCTGCACCCAAAGATATGACATCAACCCCCTTCGCTATTAGCTCCGACGTAAGCCTAGAAAGCTCCAGCGTGGGAGACGGCTTTATACAACCCATTCTTTTGCTTAACATACGTTTCCCTCCATATCATTTTGAGAAGCAACATTCACACCGACACTCACATTATGTAGAGACTAACTATTGCATTACATAACGCATTACCCTGAAAGGCAAAAGTATCGTTGTGAGAAGTAACTGATAATGCCAGAAACTTACCCTAGGAGACCTCCTCGCCACCACAATCATACTTTCTATCACCGCGTAACAGTCCCTATTATTGCTAAAAAACCCGTTGTTGATCTACCAATATTTTGTATACTGTTCAAAGGTTTTTCTTGCGAAGGTGTCTTAATGAATTTGGTAACAAAGCCGGCAATAGACTTTACTGCTCGTGCAGTGATGTCTGACGGAAAGGTATGTGATCTAACGCTCAGCAAACATGTTGCTGGGAAGTATGCCGTGCTCTTCTTTTATCCACGTGACTTCACGTTTGTCTGCCCTACGGAGCTTCTTTCTCTTCACAGCCGGATACCGCAATTCAGTGAGCAAAACGCAGAGGTTATTGGTATAAGCACTGACTCGGAGTTTGCACATACCCACTGGCGTAATACAGCTCTGGAAAAGGGTGGAATAGGAATGGTAAGTTTCCCCCTAGTTGCTGATGACTCTCACCACATATCTGACAGCTATGGGGTTTTACACAGCAACAAGATAGCATTGAGATGCACAGTAATCATAGATGAACACTTCATAGTAAGGCACCAGTCTATCAATGATCTGCCCATAGGAAGGAGCGTTGATGAAATTTTGAGGACTATTGACGCTCTAGAGCACCATAAGCTGCACGGTGAGGTTTGCCCTGCGGGATGGAGCAAAGGAAAGGTTGCTATAGAAGCAACACAACAGGGCGTTGAGCACTACCTGCAATCACACGCAGATAGTCTGGGTTCGTAGGTAATGTCAAGCGAAAGCATTAAAAGTGGTAGCACAGTTAAGGTGCTGATCTTAGGTTCGGGAGCTGCTGGTTGCACAGCAGCTATTTATGCCGGTAGAGCAAACCTGAAGCCTGTTTTGGTCACTGGCATGCAGCCTGGAGGGCAGCTGACGATAACCACAGATGTCGAGAATTATCCTGGTTTTTCCAGCATTGAGGGCCCGAAGCTAATGGAGTATATGCAACACCAGGCTACGGGTAGTGGCGCTACTTTACTTATGGATGAGATCAGCGCTCTTGATACAGGGGTTTACCCTTTCAAATGCACAAGCATGTTTGGGGAGGTTTATTACGCGTATAGCATTATCGTGGCTACTGGAGCGCAGGCAAAGTGGCTTGGAATAGAGAGTGAGCAAGCCTATAAAGGTAAGGGTGTTTCTGCTTGCGCCACATGCGATGGGTCTTTCTTTAAAGACGAAGTTGTCGCAGTAGTAGGTGGTGGTAATACTGCTGTTGAGGAGGCATTGTACCTTACAAGAAGTTCAAAAAAGGTATTCTTGATCCACAGAAGGGATAAGCTGCGTGCCGAAGCAATTATGCAGCAGCGTTTGTTTGATAATAAAAAAATCGAAGTAATCTGGAACAGCGTCGTGAAGGAGGTCTTAGGGGATTCTGAGAAAAAGAAGGTTACCGCCCTGCTTCTGCAATCAACAAAGGATGGTTCTGAAAGCACTATTGAAGTCGGTGGTCTATTTGTAGCTATAGGTCACGTGCCCAACACACAGATCCTCAAATGTATGACTGGAACTATGGTGGAGCTCGACAGTGATGGGTATGTTATTACGACTCCTGGAGGAACTGTGACTAGCTGCCCTGGAGTTTTCGCTGCTGGAGATGTATGTGATAAAGTATATCGACAAGCTGTAGTAGCTGCAGGATCAGGGTGTATGGCTGCTATGGACGCTGAGAAATTTCTGGCAGAGCGAGGTATTGAGTAAGGATGCTCCGCTGGGGATACTTTTCACACTAAGTCCCGCAGTCTTTTAGGCGTTTTTTGTGCCTGGTTGTGACTCTTTCAGTACTGCTTGTTTTTCGCTGCCTGATGCTGTTGCCTTTTCTAAGGCTAAAATGTGTAGTGAATACGCCTCCTGAGCAAATTAAAATGAAGACGTGACTGGCCTTACGTGCCGTGCATGATGTAGCAGGTGTGTAATGTGTTTCTACAGTGTAACTATCGTGTAATTTCTATTCTGCAGCTCGCAACTGCAGCTGTTTAAAATGCGATGGAAGCAAATTCTGCTCAATAACACACTCAATGTTCGTGAAGTGCACTCTATTCATAAGTAAACTTTAACTTAAATTAATCTATGTAATATACTGTGATTATGCATGTTTATGCGTTTGAAATATTCTATAATACACCTACTAGCGACGGTCAGTCCTACTGAGACAAGAGCACTTAGTGCAGCCGTTGTAACTTAAAATACAGCAACTTTGTGGTAACGAACATTGCATCAACATATTTGCTGCACGAAAAGCTTCTGTATGATTTTAAACTAATGGTTAAATATTTATAAAATAATAGTCGTTACTTCCCGCATTTTTTATCTCCAACACCCCTTTGTGAATACGGCCATATCACTTGGCTATTGTCTGCGATGAGTCTAGATGTTCTCGAAATAAATTTGTGCTTTATTTGGGCAGAACTGTTTATTATTCACAGCATGTTTAAAAAGCTGATTCACCCTGCTCACCAATAACAGCGAGAATAGACTAATACTCCATTGCAGAAACTGCTGTGTAGTGTGAATGAAAACACATTTGTTCCAAACTACATGTTTCGAGAAACTGACCACCACTGCGCAACTTGACACTATATAGTCTTCTGTCTGCCATAGAAATTTTTCAGGCACTCGTTTACAATTTTAGGAACAAACACCCCTGGATCACCGCCAAGTCTGGCAACCTCTTTAACAAAACTGGAAGAAATAAACTGAGTTTCTTCAGCAGCCGGCAAAAATACAGTTTCCATTCCGGGCGTCAACTTATAGTTTACCCAGCTCATTTGAAATTCATAGTCAAAATCCGAAACCGCCCGCAATCCCCTTATGATCATCAGAGCATTCTTTCTTTTGGCGAAGCTTGCTAACAGACCATTAAAGACCTCAACCTTGATCGAAGAGCTATGTTCCAGGTCTTTAACCGATTCCACAATCATCTCAGCACGAAGCTCTGCAGAAAAAGCAGTTTCTTTGCGCGCACGGTCCGCAACAGCTACAACAAGCTCATCAACGAGCTTGCATGCCCTATTTATTATATCGAGGTGCCCGAGTGTTATGGGATCAAAAGTACCGGGGTATATTCCTAATGTCTTTGTCAAAACTTCAACTAAAACGGAACAGGTAAGGCTCCATTATACCCTCTTACAAATGGGAGCAGCTACTTCTTTTTCAAGTTTATTTTCCTTGAACGGTGACTCTGTAACCATATAATGGACGCGGTGTGCCTGAGTGGCGCATTTGTGGTTTATAGTCTTTAAGGCCTGGTAGCTCAGTGGTAGAGCAGAGGACTGAAAATCCTCGTGTCGTCGGTTCGATTCCGACCTGGGCCACTTTTCCTGTATTGTGTCATGCTTTTTGGGGGTGCGTTGTGCGCGCGTTGTCTGGCTCATTCGTTGCGTTGATATCTGTGCTTTTCTTCTCGTTTATCTCTGTTTTGCCTCCAAAAGCATCTGCAAACAAACTGCGATCTGTAGCTGATATACAAGAAACCGTGGGGCTACTGCAAACTGAGAGAGAAACATACCCTGAGGAACTCACTTTCTCTTACAACATATATGAGCTCTTAACCGGGCTAGGCGCATTCGTGACACGGATTGATTATAACACGATAGTGGATTTTGACAGTATACGGGATCAGGCGCTATTGGAAGCGGACGGAAAAACGGACCGCCTACATGAGATCGAAGCACGAATAATAAAACAGCAGGTTGCAGCTTTTCTAAAGGAAAAAGGCATCACTAGGGTTTTTATCCCGGGAAATTTTTATAACCTTGATACTGAACCCTATGCTCCAACAGAAAACAGGCAGCTAATAACAGCTGCACTTGCGGAGATAGTACATGAAAACCCGGATATAAAAATCATGGGTGTGTGTGGTGGACTGCAGGGTATAATGCATGCAATGGGAGTGAAGATAGTGAGAGTACACCTTCTGGTGGGTTCACATGAATCTGCCGCGGTACATGCGGTATCTATGCCCGACCCACACGGTAAAGATGTCGTATTACATAGACTAAGAATTGTGCCAGGAAGTAGACTAGCAGAAATAGTTTCAAAGCATGTAGAACCTGATGAAAACTGGTGGTATTCGCTTTTCTTCCCTGACGCACATGGCGGTGTTGTTAGCAGTGACCGAGAGAACATTAAAAAGCTAGAGGAGCTTGGGTACGAGATTGTTGGGTTTTCAGATGATGGAATCATAGAAGCGCTTGAGGATAAACACGGCAATATATTGTTTCAAGATCATCCGGAAGCGTTGGCAATAAATCTTCTCAAAGGTAATCTGTTTCCTATCACAAATGAAGTAGCTAATAATAGAGCGGCACCAAAGGAAGACTTGAGGTATAAGGCTGCCATTGCAGCAATATCTGTAATTGAAGACTTCTTATACAGAAAATAGCGCAGCTCATTGGTAGGTAGTATGTAACTTTACAGGGCTGTCTTTCTAAACGGCAATATTCTCAGATTGGCATTACAATAAACCGAAATCACTGCACAAGCAGCTACATAAGTGGTCACAGTAGACGTAATCTTTAATATTCAGTAGCAATATCCATGACACAGGCGCCCATTTCATTCCATACACAATGATGCTAAATGTTCCATATAAGCGGGAAAATACAAAACTCAAAGTCGACTAATGAATGGAAGATACTTCACAACACGTAGGTAACAGGCGCCATCGAATGTGAAACGGCTCTTCTGCAATGTCCATTGCGAAAACGCACACCTCTATATGGCCCAACATATTTCCCAATGGAAATAAAACCTTCAGCCCGGGCTTGGATACAGATACATGACAGTCGTAGCACCATACAAGTGTCGTTAAGAATGAGGGCTTTCAAGTCTCAAAATCCGGGATGATCTCTGCACAATGCAGGCATATACAGACAAATGTTCAAGAGACGCCTACTGGTGTTGTACCAAAAGGTTTTGGTTCATTGGGTGCTCTTTAACAAAAGCATCCCCCTACCACTGAGACAGATTTATCTCTCAACGTACGTTTCTGAAAAACAGGCAGCTGTGCCGTTTACGTACTTGCTAGAGGCACATAAACATAAGTGGTATGAAAGTTTCTGAGCGGATAAGCTCTACCATGTCCAACAATTCGTAGTTTCTCTGTTCTCACACGTGGACGCTAACGCAGTACCAATATGTACCGCTCCGAACATACCGAATGCACTTCAGGTATACATAAAAATGTCTTTGCTATGAATGTAATAAATACCCCCATTACTTGCCTTCCCATTGCTGCAATACCTGTATTCATTCTTTACAAAAACACTTAGCCATGTGATCTGGGTGTTATCCACAGTGCAGCATATTATAAAAAATGGAATAGCAACTAGATGCTGCAGTGCGTATAGTAAAGACATTTCTGGTGCCACAATAAGCACCTTAAGCGTATATATGCCAACAAAACTAGCCTTTGTAGGATTTTTTATCGCTATAAAAGTTGCTATATGACACCGTACAGAAATTATACGTCTGGTGCATCACCCTCAAATTAGAAAAACGTGATATCCAGAATACATACGAATACTAACAGGGCTGTTTTACCTTGACTACTACGGTGTTGTGCACTAGACTGCGCGCGCTGGTTCATTCAATGAGATACATCATATATGCGGCTATCTGGGTTTTACGTACCAACCGTTAAGCACGTGTCTACAGATGTGGTGGCAGCATCCCATCGGTATTCCATTCGGGCGGGGCTTATATCTCAGACTGCTTCCGGTATATACACTTGGTTACCTCTAGGTCTTCTCGTTCTCAAAAAGATAGAGGAGATAGTCCGCCAGGAAATGGATTATATAGGATTTTCTGAGCTACTGATGCCATCTTTGCAACCGGCAGACCTATGGAAGGAGTCAAATAGGTATGATTCCTATGGTGTTGAAATGCTACGAGTAAAGGACAGGCATAACAGAGAGATGGTATTTGGCCCAACTCATGAGGAGGTCGTTACTGATCTTGTCAGAACATCACTCAGCAGCTACCGCGACTTACCGATTAACTTATATCAAATACAGTGGAAATTCCGCGATGAATTACGTCCAAGACATGGCGCTCTTCGAGGTAGAGAGTTCCTGATGATGGATGGGTACAGCTTCGATGTGGGCTATGAAGAAGCACTCAAGACTTACAACGCAGTGTTCAAGGCATACCGCAGGGCATTCAAGAGGATGGAGCTTCCCACACTTGCTGTAAAAGCTGCCACCGGGCCTATCGGTGGTAACATGAGTCATGAGTTTCATATACTTGCACCAACCGGTGAGAGTACGGTTTATTACGATGCGCGTGCGCTCGAGCTATCCGAAAAAGATGATCATGGGATTGAGCAGCTTGACTCAGTATATGCTGTGGCCGACGAAGAACATAATCCTGAAAGTTGCGGCATCGCTGAAGCTGATATACAGGTGACAAAGGGAATTGAAGCGGGGCACATTTTTTATTTAGCAGACCGATACTCAAAGCTCATGAATGCGAAATTTTGTAATGCAGACGGTGTGAGTTACACTGATGCCAAGATGGGCTGCTACGGGATTGGTATCTCCAGGCTTGTTGCAGCGATAATAGAAGTTTACCACGATGATGCAGGGATAAAATGGCCTGAGTCCGTTGCACCATTCAAGGTGGGGATTGTTAACCTTCTCCACAAGAATGAAGAATGCAAAAAAGTGTCTGAGCATTTACATTCGGCCTTGGTGAATGACTCTCTATATGACGATAAAGATGACACTGCCGGAGTCAAACTCTCCAGAATGGACCTGCTTGGTTTGCCATGGCAGATTATTGTTGGCAATTCATTCACAAAGAACGGCCTTTTGGAACTAAAAAGAAGGTCTGACGGTCGGGTCGAGACAATGTCTGTAGACGACGTAATCGCGAGGTTTAGCTAAGGTTTAGCTTATGATATTGGGTATAGGGGTGGATCTTGTATCTACAAAGAGGATGCAGTCCGTACTTGAGAGACATGGTAGCAAGTTTACTGATAGGTTTTTTTCCGAGAGAGAGATACTGGACTCTCTAAAATACAATGACCCATATGCAAGAGTGCGACACTTCGCTAAGAGGTTTGCAGCGAAAGAAGCATATGTTAAGGCTCGGGGCATAGGGTTCGGCAGAGGAATCGAAGGAAAGGATATATCAGTATATAACGATAAATACGGTAAGCCTGTCATAGAGCTTCATGGAGATAATCATCCAAACCACAAAGTGGAGCTTTCTATGAGCGATGATGGAGATTACGCAATAGCGTTCGTAACACTACATATTTAAACTTCGAGTATGCGAACACACATTGCGGTGGTATAAACGTGCCACCACGGCGTATCAGCTCTGCGTATCAGCTCTGCGTATCAGCTCTGCGTATCAGCTCTGCGTATCAGCTCTGCG
>NZ_JAQLOH010000032.1 GCF_028204095.1 Candidatus Anaplasma sp. TIGMIC | reverse complement strand
CTGTTACCTAGACTTTCATCTTGGGACACCAACCCTAGCTGTTCTTGGTCAGCTCTATCTCCTTTATCTTCCGCATCCACAGAGTCTCTACCTGCTGGGACTTCTAGTACTTCCTCAGCTCCCGGACCTGATACTTCAGGTTGCCCAACTTGACTAACGTCAACGTTTTCGCCATCCACAGCAGCATCGTCGTCTTCATCACCGCGATCAGCACCTACTTGGACCTTTGCTTCTGCCTCTTCCTCAGGCTCTAAACCAGGCCCCTGTACTGCAGATACCTCCTCTTGTTCTGCACCATCCTTTGGAAGTCCCTCTTCTTCCGCTGCCACTAAATCAGTTCCTTGATCTTCTGGAACTATTTCCTCAACCACAGGGACAAATCTCACGGTTGCATTAATGCTTTGCCTATCACTAATGGTTACGTCATCTCCCTCGTGCAGAAGGTACGCTGCATATGCCTGAACTTCATTCCCCGATACCCCAAAGCTGTTGGTACCATTGAGGCTACCACTTCCTACTTCTTCAAAGTCGTATATTCCACCTTCATTCAAAATCTGACCCGCACTGGAGCCACATCCTTCATCTGATAGCAGCACTGTCAACACATCATTTTCCCAGTATCCTAGTACCTCAGCACATTGACCATTTGCTCGGCATCCACACCCGTAAAAGTCAGTGCCTTCCACTTCAACGTTTCCACTACTAACATTCTGATTATCAACTTCTATACTTAGATTATACATAAGCACCACCTCCCACATTACTTGCGCGCACACCACACGTGTCCTCAGAATACCACCGGCACGACTGACGTGTCAATTCATTACGCCAACCCACCTGGACACATGACTTCACTACCCGCTAACCATTTTAAAATCCTTAACGACATCCTGCACCATCCAGCGTAAGCCTTGCGCGAAAGCGCGCCAACTAAGCCACTGTACTCACTCGCTCTAATTTGTGTACACTTCCTGCAGTACAAGCATCACTACACACGCCCGGATTTTAGCATTTAGCATTAAGGCATACAACATTTACTTATGGGATTTGATTTAAACCATTTGTACGGGTGTGCCCTGTTATGAGGTAAAGCTCCTACCTACACCAATTCTTGGAAGTGGGCACCCTTTAAAATTTTGCAGTGTACATTTCCGACATGCACTAGTTGCCGCTATTGATGATGCGCGCCACCAATTATGTCTCTCAACTGCATATTGAAGTTTTTGTTTAGTTTGTTGAAGCTCTTCATAAGCACCGGCGGAGCCGTGGAAAATTCATCCTTGCCCTCAAGAGCCTTCTCTAACATCACAGCTACATCACGGTCTATGGTGTTGCTTTTTAGGTGACTGAGTATGCTTTCTATAGACTTGGCCACTACCTTGTACTTACTGAGTGGATGAGCGTTTGGACAATTGGCAATATTTTGCACAATTCTAAGCTCGCTATTGGTAAAATCCACAAATGCCAATTCTTGCAATGTTTTCAGGAAAGACCTTCTATCTCTTTCCTCTATTGCACCAACCGTGACCATTATTTTGATGACAGCTTCTAATGCATCACTAACATTTCCATTGGTTACTGCATTAATGGTACGATTTCTACGATCGACTATAACATCACACATGGAACTCTCTCTACGCAGGAGATCCTCCAACTTCTTGCTAGAGCTCCCGTCAAAATCCAAGTACTTGTCCTCAATAGGTGATAGCAGTATTTTGTCTTGGTCAACGCCAGCAGCATATGTAGGAACACCAGCAGACGTTAGTATCACCAGACCCTCCACCTTGAGCTTGCACGCTTGCTTTAGCACGTCAGAGAGTACACCATCCTTGAAGCAAAACCCGTAATAAACCATGTGGTTTACAACATTGGCTACGCTGTTATAGGTGAACTCCCTACTTGGCAGGAGTTCAACGCGATTTCCTGTACCGTACTTGATTGAAACATCGTATGGGAATATGGCCCTGGACACGGTATTGGCGTCCAGTGTCGTGAATTTTCTTTTGAAATCCTCTACACACCCCTCATCTGAGAACGATATGACAGAGTTATTCCTATTAATTTCAGCGCATATTATCACGTTCACACTTGCGTAGGTTGAGTAAGAGCATTGTGCACAATCTTTGTTAAAAAAATAATAATTTCCGTACAGATATCCCACCACAGGTAACGTGATATCGTTTTCTATACAGAATTGCACACCTACATTTACCCTCACGTTTCAGTTAGGGTAACCTTTTGACCAAACACAACCAGTAATGTGTAGAAATACGCCAGCAGCCCCGAAGCGATCACTCCTACAAGAGACAATATCCGCATTAGCGGCTTCTGGAAGAAGAAAGGCTCAACAACAACCTTCATGGCGCACAGTACAACCACCATTACTGCTGACGATACGAACACATGTGCAAGCTTCATGAGAAGGGCGTCATCAACGTGGTATAACCCACGCCTTCTTAAATACGTCATCAACAAGATGACATTAATCCACGATGCAAGTGTTGAACCAATGGCTACTCCCACGTGGCCGTAGTATTTCATTATAAAGTTGTCAAAGATGATGTTTATAAACAGTGAAATCAGTGCCGCAAATGCTGGTATAGCAAATTCACCAGTAGTATAAAAGAACAACAGTAGAATTCTGCTCATTACGAACGAAGGTAGCGCTATCGATAACACCGTAAGTACAGGAGAAGTATTAGTTATAGCAAGATAGTCAAACTGTCCGTAGTTTAACAGAGCTAGCAATACAAAATTAGGAACAGTAGTGAGAATAACAACCGCGGGCATTACCAGAGTTACTCCCAAATCTAGCGCACGGTTTTGCATGTTTATCATCTCACGAGTTTGCCCCATTCTGGCAAGCCTAGCAATGGCAGGAAGTAAGACAGTGCTCATAGAAACACCGATCAAGGCCTGTGGTAACTGTGTTACCCTATCAGCATAGTAGAAGTACGATACTGCCCCAGGAACAAAACTAGCAAAAACTGTATTTATCCATATGCTGATCTGCGTCATACATCCACTTAGGATTGACATTCCTGATCTCTTAGCAAATGCTTTCTTATCTGCATCATCAAACTTTATTGGTGCTAGTTTTATGCTTAGCTTTTTACGTGCTGCTACAAAAATTGAGAATATAAACTGTAGTACCCCTGCAGTCGATACTGCTATGGAAAAATAGTACACAGGTAATCCATAATGCGGCACTATAGCACTTATTATTATGCACAGGTTTAGTACTATAGGTGATATCGCAGTCACATAAAAGCAGTTGTGCGCTTGCAGTATTGATCCTATCACTGAACCTAATGAGATAAATAGTAAGTACCCTAGCATTATCCTCGATAGGTCTACTGTTAAGCTGAACTTGTAGTGGCTACCAAGGAACCCCGGCGTGAACACCGCCAATATTTTGGGCAAAAATATGAATAGTATGATACACAACGATGATAAAACTACGAACAGTACGGAAAATATGTGATTTGCAAATTCACTTGCTTCTTTGGGATTTGACAGCTTCTTGGCGTACAACGGGACGAAGCTTACACTTAAAGATCCTTCTGCAAAATAATTCCTGAAAAGATTGGGCAACCTAAATGCCGCTAAGAACACGTCTGCTAAGCCTTGGGCACCCAACACGTATGCAACCAAGGTGTCTCTCACTAGCCCCAGTATCCGAGATAACAGGGTCATGAAGCCAAATTCAAATATTTTTCTTAGCATATAAAGTTGACTTGACTGCAAAAACTACAATACAGTAGCCTTTGTTGCATTTGAAATTAACACAACTCTAACCCTTAAGCTTATAGGTAGTACCCATATATGTCAATTTGTTTGAACGCCAAATTGGTTATAGAGTGGCTGCGTGACGTGGATCCTGTAGCGTTCAATTTCTTGATATTCCAGGTGCGGTGGTACGCCCTGGCGTACGTTGTGGGGGTATTGTTTTCTTACTTCTACATAGGACATGTGGGCAAATACCTAGACTTAAGAAAAGAATCCCTAGAATCCGTAACATCTGCAGGCGTTGCGGGAATTATTATTGGAGGAAGACTTGGATATGTATTGCTCTACAATCCAGAGTTCTATCTTAATCATCCGGCAGAAATATTGCAGATATGGCATGGTGGCATGTCCTTTCATGGAGCGTTTTTGGGTGCTCTATTACTAATAGCACTATCGTGCAAAAAGAGTGGCACTCCTATACCTGCTCTATTGGACCTATGTGCCTGTACAATTCCAGTAGGAGTGTTCTTGGGGCGTATAGCGAATCTTGTAAACCGCGAACTATACGGGAAAATCACAAATGTGTGCTGGGGCGTGATATTTCCTAACAGCAATTCTCTACTTCCTAGGCACCCATCGCAGGTTTACGAAGCAATATTAGAAGGATTTATACCCTTCGTACTTATAAACACACTTTTTCACTTTACAAACCTAAAAAAGCAGCCAGGCAAGCTAGCTTGCCTATTCTGCATTTGCTACGGAATTGCGAGGTGTATAGCAGAGCTGTTCAGGGAGCCTGATGCCTACTTAGAGACTATAGTGACACGATTTGGAATCACAATGGGTCAGATCCTATCAGCAGTCATGGTGGTAATATCAGTATTACTATTCGTAATGCTATCTAGGAAGTACAAGCGTAAGAGCCAGCACGTTCAGGCCTCGGATTAGGGAAAAGGTCTATAGTGTTGATCCGATGGCTACCCCCACGTGGCCGTAGTATTTCATTATAAAGTTGTCAAAGATGATGTTTATAAACAGTGAAATCAGTGCCGCAAATGCTGGTATAGCAAATTCACCAGTAGTATAAAAGAACAACAGTAGAATTCTGCTCATTACGAACGAAGGTAGCGCTATCGATAACACCGTAAGTACAGGAGAAGTATTAGTTATAGCAAGATAGTCAAACTGTCCGTAGTTTAACAGAGCTAGCAATACAAAATTAGGAACAGTAGTGAGAATAACAACCGCGGGCATTACCAGAGTTACTCCCAAATCTAGCGCACGGTTTTGCATGTTTATCATCTCACGAGTTTGCCCCATTCTGGCAAGCCTAGCAATGGCAGGAAGTAAGACAGTGCTCATAGAAACACCGATCAAGGCCTGTGGTAACTGTGTTACCCTATCAGCATAGTAGAAGTACGATACTGCCCCAGGAACAAAACTAGCAAAAACTGTATTTATCCATATGCTGATCTGCGTCATACATCCACTTAGGATTGACATTCCTGATCTCTTAGCAAATGCTTTCTTATCTGCATCATCAAACTTTATTGGTGCTAGTTTTATGCTTAGCTTTTTACGTGCTGCTACAAAAATTGAGAATATAAACTGTAGTACCCCTGCAGTCGATACTGCTATGGAAAAATAGTACACAGGTAATCCATAATGCGGCACTATAGCACTTATTATTATGCACAGGTTTAGTACTATAGGTGATATCGCAGTCACATAAAAGCAGTTGTGCGCTTGCAGTATTGATCCTATCACTGAACCTAATGAGATAAATAGTAAGTACCCTAGCATTATCCTCGATAGGTCTACTGTTAAGCCGAAGAAACTAAACTTCTAAGCGAGGAAATACTTCCACGTGCATCATTCAGCATATTAAACCCTCATAAAAAAGGGTTTTTTGTAAAATTATGCTAGTCTTAACATGCAGTATGCGCTACCATAATCCCGTGGAGCGGTACATTGGTAATTAAGTTGAAGCACGATACTAAGTACATACCACCTGCAGAGTGTTGTACACCCCAACTGCAACAAGGGCTTTTTTTGGACAGATGTGCAGTCATTTTTGTTCCAGACACCTACATAAATGATGTCCTGGTCACATGTTCTGTAACACCAAGAGACAAAGAATACTCGCTAAGGGACGGTTGACTGAAAATCAGACAGCAACCTACACTTAAGCTCCTTCCTGCGCCCTTTTTATATCAAAATCCTTTAGCCTTCTAGCTAGCATTTTCACCTTGCGGGCAGCAGTATTCCTATGAAATACTCCCTTGTTAACACACTTGTGAATGTTTGATTCAGCTTTTCTAAAAGCAGCCACCGCTTCGTCTATCGGGCCGCCGTTTTCCAGTATCGCCATAAATCCTTTGATCGAGTTTCTAACCCTGCTTTTACGTACCTTATTAGAAATAGTACGTCTGGCTATGACTCGCACCATCTTCTTCGCACTCGCATGATTTGGCATCGCGCGCTAATCTCCACATATTATCCCTGTTTGACTCTACATATAACTTACAACGAATGCAAGCATGTTGTACCCGGGACATGAACAAAGCTAATCTCTTTACTTAAATCCAAGAGACTTTTTCCCCTCTAGGATGCGTTCTTTGAATGATTGCATGAACTCAACTTTGCTCAGACCCTGCTCTATTGGAGGCATAACTTTCAGCAATGCTTTTCCCTTCTTCTTGCTGAAGGACACTGTATTCCTTGGCCAGTATTCATCTGTGTTTAGGACAATGGGCACAACCGGAATCTCAAGCTTCTGATATATCGCCGCCACTCCGCTGGCATACTCACGCGCTTCCGCATCTTTACCAGAAACCCTGGTGCCCTCCGGAAACATCAGCACCTTTCTACCTTTCTTAACATGCGCATCGCATTCTCTAAGAAGTTTACGCATTGCAGAAATGCCACTTTTTCTGTCTATAAACACCGTGCCTATCATCATCCACCACAAATTTAACAGTGGGAATGTTCTGAGTTCCTTTTTCATCACGTAGATGCTGTTCCTAAACTCTACATAGAGTATGAGCGTTTCAAATGGTGATTTATGTTCTGCCGCAATAACACAGGGACCTTCGGGGACGTTCTCTTTCCCTATAACTTCGTATGTGACGCCATCGAATACCTTAGAGAAAAACAACAGACATCTGCCCGCAAACGCGGTTGCGACATTTTTCACTGAGAAGGGCATGCACACCAAGATAGGCAGCATGAGCAGGGAATAAAATATTGAAAACAGAGCCGAGGCTACATAGAATAGCATGGCGTGGTCCTTAGCAGTTTTTTTTCCTTTCTAGGGTAGCGTTACATAGAAGCTTCGTAAAGGTGTTTTTCCCGGTTATGTTATATGTCACTGCGTCCGTTAGTTGTTCTGCCCGATCCTAGGCTGTCCCAGCGTTCCGAGGAGATGGGAGATTGTGATTTTTCTGGCCTCAGTGACTTGGTGCGTGACATGTTTGACACAATGTACGAAGCAAGCGGTATCGGTTTGGCTGGAGTGCAGATAGGCGTTATGAAACGCATATTCGTGATGGACACAGATGCGGTTTTATCAAATTCTTCATCCAAGTCGGAGCGTACCTCAGTGCTTGAGAAATATCGCAAAGCAGCGGAGAATACTGGGGATAGTGCCAACGACGTATCGCGTGACTACGAAGATCATTGCGGCCCCACTGTCGTGATAAATCCTGAAATAGTAGAGACCTCCGGGCGCTGCGTTTTAATGGAGGAGGGATGCTTATCAATACCCGGCCAGAGCGAGATGGTCTCCAGGCCAGAACTCGTAGTATTGAGCTATCTTGATAAGGATTTAAACAAGTGTACAATGCGTGCAAAAGGTCTGCTATCGCGATGCATTCAGCATGAGCTTGACCATCTTAATGGCATTGTTTTTATTAATCGTTTGTCTAAGTTAAAGCGCGATTTGGTCTTAGCTCAGTACCGTAAAAGTGCTGTAAGTAGGGGAGCCTAGCCACAGTGCCGCATATCAGCACTAATATCCTTTTCCAGTAATTTTATTTCTTTCGTTTCTAGCATGTAGTAGAATTCGGGTTAGTATTGAAAATCTAGACGTTTTATGTCGCGCGCAACAGATTGCACTGAGCACGTAAGCTCTGAATCTATTTCAGAAGTACTTAAATACTGTTCCGACAGTGGCATTTCTTGCACACTTCGTGATGAATTACATGAAGAAGATTACCATACACAGATCGCGCCTAAGTCCTCTGCTCGTGCAGATGCTGCGCGACAACATAAAGTGCAATACGCTCTAGATTGGGTAGCACAAGCACATGAACTTGCCTCGGCCTGCACTTCTTTGGAAGAGCTCAGACGAGTTGTAAGCTACTTCGAAGGTTGTGAGATAAAAAACACTGCCACAAATACAGTTTTCTCTGATGGAAATCCCGCAGCAAAATTAATGTTCATAGGAGAGGCTCCGGGCAACAACGAAGATAAGAAGGGTATACCTTTTTGTGGGGCAAGCGGTTTGTTATTGGACAAAATGCTCGCAGCTATTGGGCTAGACAGAACAAAAATTTATATAAGCAACACAGTGTTTTGGCGTCCACCGGGAAACAGGCGACCTACAGATTTTGAACTAGAAGTGTGCAGGCCTTTCGTGGAGAAGCACATATCTCTCATAAATCCGCTTGTCTTAGTTATGGTAGGCGGAACTGCCTGTTACTCATTGCTAAAAACGCAAGACAGCATCTCGCGAATAAGAGGCAAATTTTACGAATACAGCAATAGCTTTTTATCCAACAGCATAACATCGATGGCGATCTTCCACCCCGCATATTTGCTGCGGCAGCCTATGCAAAAACGACTTGCTTGGGAAGATCTAAAAATGCTCAAGCGCCACCTTGACACACTAGAGAACCTATGCTGAATACTATGAGTGCTTAGGATAAATATTCCTGACTCTATGGAAAATCATATATGTTGCTATGTATTGTAGAGTTACATATGATAATTGCAGGATATATCCCTGGATAGTAGCGGTATATGAGAATATTTGCTTTGAATGTGGGTATAAACCTTGTTATAGTTCCGCATATAATATATAGGGTTTTTATGTTAGATCTTAGCCTTAATAGCGAAGAACCTCACAACATGCTTATTGCGTTGGGTGAGTCGGCGGAAACTCCGTGTTGTTGTACTTCTGTACTTGCTGGTGTGACCTTTCAACAGGATCCCATCATTGAAGATGTGTATTTGATAAATTCTACAGGCTCAGAAGTGTGGAATGCTGATGAAAATCACGCTGTACACACAGAAATTAACGGATCTTTCCGCAAGAACGTTGATGGCGATGTGCTTTTCTCTGGAGTATACGAATGTGCATGCATAAACGAAGACGTTTCACCTGTGTATAATGTCATTCATGTCAATGACGTCGTAGTTGTGGAATCGGATGACAATGTTGTCCGCGTTTACGATGATAAAAATGACTTCTATATCGAAATAGTTTAGTCCAGCGACGGGAACGGTATGTGTTAAATGCCGTTCCCAGACTGGTATGTGTTACGCTTCCTCTATCTCCTGTTTGTGCTCTATGAATAGAGCTATCATTACTTCCGTAGTGATAGAGGGATAGTTTTCTACGTCGTAAAAAAGTTGAAAATTTAAGCTATCGTAGTATGGGCTGGAATAGTCGATATCATACAGCATATATGTACCCTCTAGTTAAAACATATGGTAAATGCCAAGCCGCGGTGTTACTTTGACGGGATTTTCTGTAGGCAGTGTCACTAACTAATCCCAATCACCCATTACACGTTGTTTCCCCTAGTCGTCTCCTCGTGGGCTGAATTAGGCCGTACTACCCTTACTGTCTCCACTTGCCGTCTTGGAATTTATATTAAAGAGCTTCTGGAACACTGAGAATTTCATATTTAAATATGTTCTTAACTTCCTTTGGAGTTCTCATCACCATTTCCATGAAATCGTTTTGGAACATTATGGTTCTTTTATCTATAAACCCTATTTCTCCATAGACTTCCTTATTGATGACAATCTTGCTCTCAAAGTCGGCTCCTGCATCATCGTCTCCTGTTATGGGTCTTTCAAAGTACTCTACTACGTCCAGCATGGCTGTATTATGGCCTATATATTGCATATATCCTGAAACTGATATTTCATGCTCCAGCTCCTGGTCTTCTGTTACAGCACTTTTTCCTGATCCTCTAAAGTGCGTCATGCCGTAGTCATCTGGGAAAAACTCCATAACTGTAAAGCAATCTACTGTATGTCCGTCTGCACGTCCCTCACTAGACACAAACACATCTTTACAATTTTCAGCTAGCTCAGGATTTATGTGAAGATAAGCGCACCCTAAGTACGAATCTCCTTCCAATTTGTCAAAATCAAAGTCTAAATACACCATTTTATCTTCTCCTACTGTCAAACACGCGCATTTGCGCACAAAAACTAATTGAATAGGCATGTGGGAACAAAAGTAGATTCTCCATACCTGAATCCACTTATGCACAATACTGTTCTTAGGCTACTGTGGCCATTGAGGTTTAGTTTTGTATTCCTGTTTAATACTTTGTGGGACCAGTCTATCGGGCATAAAAAGTATCACATCTACGATCCCGTTGTTCTCTTCAAGAGCGGGAAACACTACTACATCATTCAGCACCAACCGGCCCTGGGTATCTCCTATACCAAAACTGTACCCATTGTCAGGGTCTCTATTTCCCTCTTCATCGTATTTGTGTTCCGAATACTTCATGTCTAGCAACCTTATAGTTCCTTCAGATTCGAACACAAACTTACCCTCTAGGATTATATTTTTACACTCCTCAGGACACACTTCTATCAGGCTACAGTAGTACCGTGCTATTCCGGGCTCAACAAAGAAATCTATTTCATTCTGGTTCCCTTTGAAATACGCGGGAGCAAGATAATTTACTAAACACTCCATATCAGTCAGGCTTCCGTTCCTCATTTCTATGTCTTCGAGTACACTTCCGGTACCATGCAGATATATTCCTCCGTTTTGCTTGAACTCGGACCACAGATCATTGTCAAAGTATATCATCTCATTCCTCATCAAAATTTGCTTTCTAGATGCGCCTGATCGATAAAATACTTTGATGACACATAGGCCCTAAGAACGGGAGAATCAGGCCCATATGAAAATTCTTTAATGCGACACTGTAGAGCCGATTTGTCACAATGGGCGTTCAAAAATTAAAGCCAAATCCACATTGTTCGCGTTTATGTCAGCCTTGTGCACGTAGTTAGAAATTTTTGCTACACAACTAACAATGTTAGGCATACCGAGCCTCAAAATATCGCTCAGAGTCAGAATGCTCATCAGAACATTACTCAGCAAAACTGCACACCTAGGGCACCACTCCAAAAGGAGCAAATTACGGGTGTGTGCATTATCATGTTGTCTTTGCCATAGCTGAACATTGACTCTTTCAATCAGGGGTTCGGTCTTCTATAGGAAAACCCTAAAGAAATACTTATCCACACATTCCTTAAAGTAACAATGTCTGAGATGTGTCGGCGAAATTTAAAACAGGAAGTCTTCGTATAAAGCTTAGAATATTTTCGTTGTACCCCATAGGGGTGGCACGTGTTGCACCCAGCACAAGTAGAACGCTGTATAGGGTGATGAAATAACTATCCGGACTTATTTATATTACATATAATATGTGCTGAGTATGCAGTGGTAGGCAATGAAACTCGTAATAAAGGCCATAATAACGCTTTTCCTATGTGTGGCTTCCGTATATCT
>NZ_JAQLOH010000031.1 GCF_028204095.1 Candidatus Anaplasma sp. TIGMIC | reverse complement strand
TTAGTGTAATCTTGTAGCGCAAACGCCATGGGAACAAATTTCACGCGTATGCTATCGTCAACTCCAGCGCACATTGACTCAGGAAACGTTTCAGTGTCGCGGTTTGCAGGTTTGGCATAGCATCCCAACTCGCCACCTGACATGCACTTTCCACTCCAGCCTAGCGGGTCCCACGGAAGCTTGCACGCAAAAACCTGGCATGCACACACCTTTTCCTTACCGTCTCCGTTCTTGCTGGCATAGGCCATAACATAGGTTGGAAAGATATATCTACAATCCCCCGGAGCCATTTCTTGACAACTGCTGCACGCAGGTTTCGCACCACACACCCTGATACGAGCGTTATCACGGTCTTCATACACGTGCGAAGATGCAACCATCGGACTGTCAGAAGCACTCTGATAGACGGGCTTGCACTCCTCCTGCTCAACTTCCGAGCCATGTACCGAAAAAACTACGCAAAACCATAGCGCTACTGAGAGCAACACAACACTGCAGCGAGTTGCCATACTACTCACACCGTAAAATACCCTTGCCCTGGCAAAGTAACGTAGCCAAATTAAAAATTCGCTAACTTCTACCTACCTACAGTAGAAAAGAATATAACTGCTATCTCTTCAGAGTTTATTTCTATAGGGCGTACTGCCACAAGGTTACTATTGGGGTGCACGTAGCTAGAACCCTGACCTTATCGTAAAAGTGCATATGTGCTACTGACAGCCATATTAGACTTAAAGAGGACAAACATCCGGCGTGTTGCCAAAATAACTTACTACCGCAACCTGGCCATAGATACTCTGAAGATTTTGGCCAAAAGCGTGATGACTAGTATTGTCATAGTACCTTGGCATACAAGCACGCTCTTTATTCCAAGCTACTGGTTCCTGTGCGCACTTTTTTGGTAAGAAGCCTGTAGAAGGCATTGTGAACCGTCAAGGTCGGACCAAATGGAACATTTTCTTTGGCAATGTTTAGTGCAATCGCATTCGAAGCGTCTGGATTAACGATGCCAATCATGTGCGCACTTTCCGTATAAAGTCTCCCATACTCTCGCAGAATCGCTATGCTTTCTTTCATTTGCATCACGTCGTTCAGCCTATCCAAAACGTCGTTATACGAATGGTCAGAACCCAATTTCTTGTCATCAAGTGCGGGCTTCAAGTCACGTACCAAAAATTCCCCAAAAGCTGTACCTGTCACCAAATCCGCAAATCCTGGCTTAGCCATTACATCAAAAACATAGCCAATTTCCGGAATATTAGATTTTGTGAACCCATATATCTCGCGTATAGCCTGGACAATCTGTTCCTTGGTGACATTGGTTGCGTTTTTACGGCTGACATTTTTGCGCATTAAAATATTACCCAACCCAGTCCTGAATTCCTCATGCGCCTGGGAACTGTGCATGAGAAGCTCTTGTTTATTCCTAGAAGCAAGCATTCTTTGGTATGCCTTTCGCTTTTCCTTCAAAATGCTAGCATTCCTGGGATATGAAAAGAACTCGGGATGGTGCAACATGACTGCTCTTAGCCTTGCATACGTGTATGTATGTTTTGCGTTATTGCGGAAAATGTCCATCACGCTTCCACTAAACTCGTGCGTGTAGTTACGGGCAGCTACTTCTGTCGCAAATTCGTTAACCGGTCCTGATGCTATATCAGCTAATATATCTATTACGCCACGAAATCTTGCATCTGCTGCTGACAAGAATGTCTCGTCAGCAATTATTTTTAGCGCCTTGTTGTCAATGTTGCCCAATTGCGTAGTGTGCCTCAAGATTTCTTCCATTTTCTTTCTAAGTTCCGTTTCGGAACTCGTTACCACACCCATATAGAGCGCCTTTTCCAGAACGCCACCTAGTACATCACTGACAAATTCACTGATGCCTGCAACACCTCGATCGCCAGTAACCTGGGGACCTAGATCATCTGCAATAACATTGTGCTCAACCTCTACACACCGTAGCAAATCGTGCAATATGCTAGCCTTGACGTTATCTACGTCAACTCCCGCGTACAGCTGCGCACTACTCATAGTACCCATTATTGCATTCATGCCCTTAGCAAAATAATGCAGGCCCATGACATAGCAGTTTGATCTCTTCATTGCACTGCGAGATCCACTGGAGACTAAATGATCGAGTCGCAAATCGTGCTGTATACCAGCATTGGCCGTATCAGATAACGCCTGCTTTAGCATACTTATAACACCATGAGGCTTTATCTGCTTTGCTATTTTGTCTGCGGCAATATGGTCCAGAAGCTCTGTAAATCCCCTTTTGACCACCAATTGTTTAGCCCCATTTTGTTCGCCCAATATTTCCGCACCAACGTCACTCATTATTACTTTATCAAAAACTGTGCGAAATTTCTTACCCTCTGGAGTGTTGACGTCTGCATTGTTGCTACCGGGGCCTTCGTGGATAATATCACGCACGTATTTTGTGATGCGCGACGCTTTTAGCGCAGCAGATATACGTTCCACATAGTCAAGATCCGTAAGACCATCAAACAACTGTTGGCTTTCCCGGGACAAAGGTGCATCATACGAATATTTTCTGAACAGCTGTAGCGCATCATAAATTTCAGAATCTATTGTTACTGCCCGAGTACCCACAAGTTCAACAAAAGATTTATACATCTCTTCTCTGCTTACATCTTTGCTCCTGACAGGTAATCCTGCTTTTTTGCGTGCTTCTTCGTATGATTTAATTATTTCAGGCTCTGTCTCAAGAATACTGCCAAGCTTACTAGAAGTTTCTTTTACCCAAGCATCCGCCTCCTGTTTACTGTCGAAAGCCTTTTTATCGCCGCTAACCACGCGATGTATTTTCCTCAGTTCCTGAACAAACCCTGAGATACCTGAAACTTTATCGGCAAAATCGTCGTTGGCAATGTGTGTGAAGACGTGTTTTGTCGGGGTATTTCTCTCGGTCGCAATTTTACGCAACTGCCTAAGGATTTTTGCCACGTTCAATTTAGCTTTAGCGCCAGCAGATACCACAATCTCACCAGATATGAACTCTTTAAAGTCTGTGACAATGGTCTCGATAATATTGCTAATATCGCCGGGAGACAGCATTTTACCACCAGACTTTGTTGAACTTCCGGGAAATAGTATGTCGTACACCTTCACGATCTTCTTGTCCTTTTCCTGAAGAATCTTTTTCAATGTCGTCGCATGATCGTCTACCCATTGATCTGCACGAGCCTGATCTTTAAACACCGTGTCCTGCTGCTTCACAACCTTGGTAATTGCCTTGAGCCAATCCACTAACTTCTCACTCTCAGCAGCCTGTTTTGCAACGTCCGCATGGAGCAACGCATGAAATACCTTTGTGACGTTGTAACCGCGATCCGTTGTATAATCCCGAAGGAACGTGACGAGCTCTCTGTACTGTTTACGGTCTACCACTACTTCTGTATTGCTCCGCAAAAGTTCAGCAAAACTTGAAGTAATTAGATCCATATTTCGGTCTGTAGCCGACAAAACCGCTGGACCAGATCCCGATACCGGGAATGGTAAGCTCAATATACCTGTTTCGCTATTTAGCACACCACGAAGTTTTCTTATAGCAGACTGAACCCATTTATCTGCATCAGACCGACTACTGAAGCTTTTCAACTCGCCTAGAACTATTTCAGAATATACACCAATTTCTTGGGTAAACAGTGGGAACCGTTCTAGTGACTCACAGAATTGTTCTGTAGCTGTAAAACCGAAAAAACCTCTCGTTTTTTTACTCAGCTGCTCAGTTTCTGCATGCTGCCGAAGCGTATCAAGGTGATCCATGGTGTCTTCGTTGCACCTTGTGCTCTTATCCCACTCTTTGATTTTGCCCATAGACCCTGACCACTTCTCACAGGTAACTCTTACCATACCATGAGCACCACTCTGAACTAGGCCGACATCAGTGCGGGCACACCCTCCTGCTCCTGGTAATAAACTGCGAGCTACAGCCTTAATATCTGTCCCGTTATCGTTGCTGCCGCGAACACAGCCGACGTCGCTAACATGCGTTCGCCCTGCAGATTTTTTATCGTTCTGGTACGGTAGATATACCTCATCCTTACTTATACCACTCGCAATGCCCTCAGCGAGTCTATAATGTGTTAAGGCGTTGAGACCTGTAGGGTTTATTTTCGACGCTACATGTCCTCCACCACGAGCTATCAGAGTTATAGGGCATGTTTTGTCCTTCGGCGAGTCGCATAGCGACACCACGGTGCTGCGACCATGATCCCTCTTACCAGCACTGTCAGCAATGTCCGCCGTACCTCCTCGCCCCACATTAATTGTGAGATACTTCTGCTTCTTTGGCTCAGGTTTCAGGATACCCATAACATACTCACCTGATCTCCCGCCACCCACGGGGAGTGATCCGGCTTCCCCACCACCCCACAGCTCTATTTTAAGAAAATCACATGACGCATTATACGGGCTAACCTCTAGAATGTATGTGCCCGGATTTGTATTTTTGACGGCAGTTGCAGCTTTAGACTTTTTCTCATACTTGTAACTATGGGACGGGAAGTTACTTACGCATAGCCCCTGCAGCATAGGATTTAGTGGAATAACGTGATCTATAGCGGGCTCTTCGGCGTCAGTTAAGAAAACCTTCTCGAAATTGTCTATACTTTCGTACCTAGTTTTACAATAGCCGGGCAATACACCAATACTTCCCGTGACACTGCATTGTCCACTGTATGGAAATGCGCGCTCATTGCTATAGTGATACGACATGTTATCCCTACACAAAACACCACCATGCTTATTAGCACTATTCCCGCGGCTATTAGATGGCATAATGAAAAAGCTGCCTCTCACGACCATTTTGTCAATATCAGCTTGGCGCATCCTAGACAGGTCTACGGCTTTACTATCATCACATTGTGCGTATTTACGCAAATTCCTATCAAAGCTGCTCGCAACAAGAACTTTTGGTAGTTTCCTAAGCCAGTAATTCCTGTCTCCTCGCTTAATGTAAAACCTGTTGGACGGTCGGCTCATACTGACAAAGCATGTCACATTACCATTATGATCTTCTGCGTACAACATCTTAGTTCTGCTACAGTCCGAACTTGCTGACGCGCGACCTGTAACCTTACCGTCCTCGTCTAAACATTGAGACACAAGCTCAAAATCATAAGTGTCCATATTCAGCTTGGGCTTGATTACAGCAAAATCAAAATCTTGATCCACGTCACCATGCGTCATTTCAAAATCGCAATATTTGCTTTTTCCCCCATTTTTGTCGCGACAGTCCGGAAATTTTATGTTTAACCCGGTAACTGACGCAGTGACTGTCGGATGGCTCATTTCCGGAAATGGAACACAGTCCGTAGATACGTTGCCATTGTATTTGTAGTGCAAACATACGAGGTCATCGTATCTTGCTACCGCATATCCTGACTGAATTTCATCTGCTGATGGAATCGTTCCACAACCATTCTTTACGCCTACAATAGCCTCATAAAATGTCTTCGCACCTCTACATCTAAAACGCGTCTGCCCCCTAGACTTTCCTGTGCTATAACCTTCATATTCCCCAAGGTATACGCTTTTTGCTTTATATGCTCTGTGGCCGCCCGCACGTGACGAGTTCTTTGCTTCGTCACGAAACATTCTCAATCCCGGAGCAAAGTAAGACTGCTGGCTGAACTCAAGCGGAAGCGCATACATCAGTGACTCTTTTAAAAATACGTTACAAAACGATGGTGGATTCGGCGTGATTGTAGTCACGTCGACACATCCCCGCTGCGCCTGCATTGCGATACATTCGTCTTCGATCCTCTTATCAAGATCCAGGTTATCATAGTTCGTAAGCAAAGAGGTTTGTTCTCTCCTTTTATACTCCAGTTCCGTACGGAGATTGGCACTAAGAAGGTTCCCCGCGGATGTGCATGCACACATCTTAAGCTTTCCATCCTGTTCTCGCTTAACGTATCCAACGGCTTGCCCAAGATCAACAGAGTCGTATTCCCACCTTTCCATCTTCAGAATCACAGAACCAAGTCTACTTCCTAACACGGAAGGTAGTAACTCGACCAATATCTCAGGCGTCGCAAAAAACCCCGTATCCCCTCGGCGATAGGGAGCTGGCATAAATTTGTCTTGTGTAAAGCCAACCGCTTCAACATGAACAGAGATAAAAAAACATGTTATGGTTATAAAGAAAAATACTAGACCACGCGTAAGCGCTACCATCGGCGCCTTCGACATATATTTTTTCACTTTATATTCTGGCATAACAACAAGACCATATTGAGCACTTACGCATTAGTATATTTCGGTCAATATAATTCAGTTCACATGAATAGACTTAAAGAAATATTAAAATCAACTCAAAATATCTATACACATCCGAATGTACAAGAACGTATCTCGAAAAAGATACCGGATCTTGATGTTATATCCTATTAACGACTCCTGTATCTCCGGCTCGTGATTAATGCTTACTCTGCGCAATCCTTACCCGAAGGCGTACAGAGGCGTTGGCCGCAGTGAGTTAATTAGGACGATAAGAAATAGGTAATTCTTACAAAGAGCTTAGTATGCACTCCTACTACATCACTGGCTGTATGGGCACACAGGTATTGTGAAGAGCCATGCTAGGATTTGCGTGAAATTAGAATATTGAGCATAAAGCATGCTACAAGGGAAACACAAAACTGATGTTAGACGTTGGGGAAATGTCGGCTGAAGAGAGTTTGCATTATGAAAAGCGAGTGCAGATGCTCTTACGCCTTACACACTACCGCTTCGACAACATGGAAATCAGTTTCCTATAACATTCCATAAGGCCGTAACCACCTTGAGACATTTAGGCCATATCAAGTTTTGAACATACAACACATACAGGCAAGCGAATGCAAACTGTTGAACTACGTCGGCTGGTAACTTTCCTTTGATTCATCCTGAAGCTGATGACTAACATATGTACCTTCCGCAGAATCACACTTCTTATGAAAAGTATCCCACCAATCATCGCCCACTTCTGCAACAGACTCGTACATGATCTTGATCGTAGTGCGATTGGCAGACAAAACCCTCACTTCATTTCTAGGAAGCTTGAGAGATAGAACTACGGAATGATCGCCCTGCTTCAAGAAGAAGTGCCCCTCACTCTGCGAGATCTGCAGCATTGTGTCTATTTCCTCCTGAGTTATACCAAACATCCTTCCATGCTGCTTACTGCTCATCATAAAGTTGGGCATAAATATTCTGGTATCTGCGTGCTTGCTGACATATCTAATAACCCTACTTGAGGATATGGCCCTGATGTTTTCCGACGCAAAAACTATCACCACATTTAGCTTGCTAAGCCTATTTACCCAATCATCAAACTCAGCCTCTGTATAAAATACCGTATCCAATATCCAGGACTCGTACAGCACCAAAATCACCTGTGAAGAGCCATCCAAGCGACTCTCTAGCTCCCTTAGTAAGTAATATAGAACAGGAGACAAACATTCCAGCTTGTTTATTAGCATACCTGCATTGATAGCCAAAAATTCAGCATCCCACTTTATGTTCACAGAGTCGCTAATCATGTGAGAAAACTTCCCGCCCTCTGTCCAATGCCTTATATGCCCCCCTAAAACGCCAATGCATTTACTTATCATGTCTAAAGTGCGCTTTTTAAGTGGCCGCGAATAAATATCATTTACAACCTTGCGCACTGCCTTTCTATCCTCATCAGTAGGTGGATTTAGTGCAGGCCTTGCCATTCTACATAAAACTTCCGTCGCAATATCACGGTTCTCCTCTGTGTCCTTAAGATGAAAAGGACTGAATGTGGGACTGGAACGATCCGGCCTGTCATCTATCCTGTGATAACTGCCCCCAACCGCAGCTGTGTATATCACCGATTTTCCGCTGTAATCAAACACGATCGCCCTGGTACCCAATCTTCTAGACTCCGATAGAAGAAAATTACACAGCAGCGTCATAGACGAATTCTGTGGCCCAAGACACACCGTGTGCCCAGAATCTGTAGCTCGAAAACTGAAGAAGTATGGCAAACCCTTTGTAGAGAAAAACATCGTAATAGCATTTGACCAGTGTCCGTTTCGCGTAGACACAGAAGGAAATTCATGTAGCACGGAAAAGGTACATGCAAGCTTAACCAAGGCCGCATCCATGCGCAAAACGTAGCGAAAGTTCCCGGGCATCGCCGCCCAAAAATAATCCTCTAATGCAAGATCGATCCTAACTACCAGTGCACCTATAGTGGAAAATGCCGAAACCATACATAAAACACTGCGCCTCAAATGCTCGATGCTGTCCGCTATCACAGTGCAACTTACCTGTCTTTCGCAGCAGTCGCCGTATGAGTGGTCATCTATGCCCTGTATGTCCGACAAATGCCCTACATCCCTTAGCTCATCATCTCCACTGACATCAAGCAGAGTCATCTGTCGATTGTAAACATTTTTGAGCACTCGACCTTCGATGAATCTCAGTACTTCTACGACTATAAACTCGCAGTCTTGCTGCAGACACTCATCAACCGCACTTAAAGACTCACCCACGAAGTTTTTAACGCCAAGGATGGTACCATACTTAACCTGGTCACCGTCAACAACCTTGAGCGTGTTAAAACCTATGCTCAGATCGCACCCAGCTGAAATCGTGTGGGCATTATCACACATTTCAAGATAGCACTCTCTGTGCCGAAAAGTAACCAAATAACTTAGAAATTCCAGAAGCTCAGAGCGCCAACGACCGTCTTTGCAGCGAATTAGACCTAGCTTGTTTACAGAAAACCCTTCCAGCTCCTTTAGTAGTAGTGCCGTTACCCGCGAAAGGCGTTCTGCGTGCACAGTTAGGTAACTTTTGTGTCTCTTCGCAACTCTATTAAATAGCAATGAGTGCATAAGGCCATCTAGCCCCTCTGCCAGATGCTTTGTTACCACAGCAACATACACCCTGTTCGCATAAGTCTTGTACTTTTCGTCAAGCGAAGACTTGTAAACACGGTGCAGATCATCAGAAAAATCCCCTGTATTCTTCCACTCCAGATCGAACTCTCTCCTTTCACGAACAGTATATATCCAAAAGGCAATATCGGGATCGCCAATGTTGGCAATACTCCTTCTTATAGCGTCTCTCAGTGTCCCTTCCGCAGTACACTTCTCGTAGTCAACGATCTGTATTATCTGAACGAGCTCGCCTCCTTTGTTTAGCAGAGTATCCTCACTGTAATGGCATGCAGGAGTCACATACTCCGCGTAGGATGACTTTGCTTTCTCGGAGCCACGATGTTCTTCTTCTGGCGTAGCATGGTCATCGTTAGCTTTTTTACGCAATCTTGCAACAATATCACGCACAAAAGACACTGGCACAGCCTCTCGGATAAGACCATTACTCACACAACACAGGATGCTCTAGTACATTCTTACACTTAACATTCCGTGAACTATCTATGGTATTCCGCCCCACATACTTCGCAGAAGTCATAGGGCGCTAAGAATACATACACATCTAAAAACCCCTTCCCGCCAGCACATGGCAGTCAAAGTCCTCTGCTCCAAGCTCTGCAATGCCCCCAGCAAATTTGGCAATTAATTTTCCAGCACCGAAAAATATTGCAGTAAAAACTACCAGCATAACTATTGCCGGCCATGCTAATCTACCAAAAACTGCCATGATACTAGACCCAAGTATTACGCCTGTCATTATGGGTAATCCCAGTTTCTGTACAAACACTACTACATTACAAATAACTTTAGAGACTACCTCCTCATCAGATGCGTAGCCACGTGTACCGGTTGCCCCTACAGACACCATAGGGAACATCAAAAATATAAATATAGTAACACTTGCGACACAGGTGCGTAATATATTCGTAAACATTTAAGCTACCTTGTTTAAGAATTTATTTACTTTACCTTATATAGCAATCTCTCGCACACATCTAGGAATTATGTTTATGGAGATTTCTTCAGATGCCGCTTTAGAGTATTGTATAGGAGATGGTTTTTGGGCATATTGTTCCACACGCACTAATTCATGCCGCAACAGCACAGCCAATTTTTGTTAAATTTTATTAAAATAATTATCTGAAAGTTAATAACTTCCATCTCATCTTAGTAATGGCGGGATGCGCAACACAGAAGGCTAGTCAGAATGCATTTTAATATGGCACACTGTAGAGGAAGGCGCAGACACTGATAACGGACATAATCGCGAATGCGCCCTACTGAATTACCTAACTAGTTCTTGTCGGTAGAACAGGAAAACTTGTCATCCTTCATACCAGAAACGCCACTGGCAAACTTCGTCATGATTTTGCTTGCCCCAAAAAATATCGCGGTAAAAACTACAAGTACCGCAATTGCCGGCCATGCAAGTCTACCAAATATCGCCATGATGCTCGACCCGAGAATGACTCCAGTCATTATGGGCAACCCTAGTTTCTGCACAAAATTCACTACATTGCATATGACCTGTACAGTAGTATCCTTCTTTCCTGCAGCTCCTGCTGCCGGGCCGGTTTCACCAGCATTTGCATTTCCACAAGAAACACAATTGATGAGGAATAACGCCACAAAAACTAAACACGCATATCTACAAAATCCTGCAAATCCCAACATAACTTACTCCAAATGCATGCCTACTCCGGGACTCGAGTAGCGTGCCTACATAACCCTTCACAGCACAGTACATATGCGTGGTCGTTCGTCATGAGCGAGCTTCGAGCCCCGTGAGCAACTTACGTTGTTTGCATCTTATAAGATAAGTGGTTAATTTATGATTAATCAGGAATTATCACCGGCAATTCCTGCAAAAAGTCTGTAAAGAAATAAAAACTGCCGTATTTTCTGCCGGCTAACATTGTAATTTTGTTGAAAATCAGAGAATCGCAGGGATATATACAATTTTAGCGAGCACTCATTACACACTGGTGTATAAAAGTTGGCGCATAGCGTTATGGCTGACGGTTCATATCTCAAAACGCGTATAAGGTACACTCTGTATTTATGCGCACTACTGTACGTGCCTTGCTTTTTAATTGCACTATGAATATCTGCTTTTCCTGCGCGCAGGAAAAGTGCTCGTTGTGTAAAAACAGAATTTACTGTGTGACTATTTTTCCGCGTATCGTTGGCGGTACGCACCTTTTACGGAACTATAGTAACTTTCTTTTGCGGACGCGTATATGGTAGGAACTGCATATTATATTGCGCTCATTGTGCATAAAGCGCGAGTTTTGCTGATCCTAATTACTTTGACACTTCGGTATTCTTCACCCATCACTTACGACCGTAATGTAAAAAACGACAACGCTACTGATGGGCCAATCATGGTTAAAAAACATCGCATAATGACTAACCGTGATGTAATACGCTGAGCCACATCATGCGGCGCCACGCCTGACGAGCGACATGCACTGGCTACTAATTGCGAGTAACCAGCGCTGTCTACTTGACCCAGGCAGTGTTCACACCGTGTCACAATTGTGGGACTGTGCGTTGCTAACACCCGCTGCGAATTTGGTTATCATTTTTTCGGCACCAAAAAATATTGCAGTGAAGACAATCAATGCTGCAATGGCAGGCCATGCCATGCGTCCAAAAATGGCCATTATGCTTGACCCCACTATAACTCCAGTCATTATCGGTAAACCAATACCTCTGACGAATCTCACTACGTTGCATATGACCTTGCTTGTTATCTCTTCACTGTCAGCTGCTAACGGTGGTGTATTCTGCCCTGCGAGAGGATTCCCCGTTCCTGTCCCGGCACCGCGACTTTGCGCGTGTGCTTCATCCAGCACTAGTAGCAAGACAAGACACATAAACATACGTGAAATTATAAACAATGCTCTAGTTTTGAGGTTGCTCCCCAATGTTGTTTCACTATTCACCATCTTTCCTTTCCTCCTTTTGCATACACAAAAAACCTGTTAGAAATGCTGACTTAAAACAACAATACACATCATGAAGCACTGTGTGATAGAGCATATAGGTAACTATGCGATGCTGTTGAACGCATTTGTTCTCCAAAACTTTTGTGAAAAGCCGCAATGAGCATTTGTTCCCGCTTATTGCTTGAACTTCCCCGCTTCACTGCAGTATTCCACGCAGTAGACTCCTTGCGTAAGCTGTCCACACGATAGAATCTCTGGTTACTTACAATGATCAATTGCTTACTTCTTTCACCCTTGTAGTCCCGCATTGGCCAAAAAACAACACCTGGCCCCTTGCAAGCAGAGAAGTGATGTAACCGTCGGGTACCCACAGCACGCTGCTTCATAGGATGACAAAACAAAGTGGTAGATATTAGGAATATTCAGCCTGTTTGATTGCATCGCAAATGTTGTGAATCTCACTAAGAAAATCTCCCCACAAATGGCTTAATGTCAGCGGGCCATTGACGTAGAAGAAATTACTAAACATTTTATTAACGACTACATGAGACGGGCGTTC
>NZ_JAQLOH010000030.1 GCF_028204095.1 Candidatus Anaplasma sp. TIGMIC | reverse complement strand
TGCCTGATGCTTCAAGGGGGATACCTAGTACGTCCGCTCAACAAGATTTGCGGGTAAACGCAATGAGAACAGAGAATAACGGAAAGCCCATGACGGATACTGAGCACAACGAAAATAAGGTGCCTAGTCTCTAATCTTTTATACGTAGCGCCTGTATGAAGGCACTTTGCGGCACCTGAACGTTACCTATAGATCTCAAACGTTTCTTCCCCTTCTTTTGCTTTTCCAAAAGCTTCACTTTTCTAGTAACATCACCTCCATAAAGCTTAGCAGTAACGTCTTTCCGATAAGGAGTTATAGTCTCCCGGGCAACTATCTTAGATCCTATGGCGGCTTGTATTGCAATTTTATACTGCTGTCTAGGAATGAGATCCTTCAGACGTTCACATATCTCCCTACTTCTGGACTCTACCTTAGACTTATGTATTATGCATGACAACGCATCCACAGGTTCAGAGTTGATCAAAAACGTCAATTTAGATACTTCAGTCAATCTATAACCGTCCATCTGCCAATCAAAGCTTGCATATCCCTTTGATATTGACTTTAGCCTATCGTAAAAATCGAATACTATCTCTGAAAGCGGGAGACGGTACTGTAACAAAGCCATGTTTCCTGTATAGGATAAATCAACACGCTCACCACGTTTCTCATTACATAGTGCTAGCATAGAGCCAAGGTACTGGTCCGGAACCATTATTGTGGCAAGTACCCACGGTTCTTCTATTTTAAGAATTTCATGAGATTCAGGTAAATCACTAGGATTATGGATATCCCTTGTAACATTACGCTTGTCCGTCACTTTATACACAACGCTAGGAGCCGTAGCCGTGAGATCTAAATCAAATTCCCTTTCTAGCCTCTCCTGAACAACTTCAAGATGCAACATCCCCAAAAATCCACATCTGAATCCATAACCCAGCGCAGTCGAGCTCTCCATGTCAAAAGTAAAACTAGAGTCGTTTAAGCGTAATTTACCGAGCGCTTCCCTTAGGGCGTCAAAGCTTCCAGCATCAACAGGAAAAAGGCTACAAAAAACAACTGGACATGTTGCCCTAAAACCAGGCAAAGCTTCTAAACATCTCCTGCCATCCTCCGTAACAGTGTCGCCAACCTTACAAGATGATAGCTCTTTTATGCCTGCTGTAATAAACCCGATCTCACCAACAGAAAGCTCTTCCACCATATGCTTATGTGGAGTGAAAACACCCACGTTGTCTACAGAATAAACAGCACCTGTAGACATCATAGCAATTTTCATTCCCTTCTTCAGGACACCGTCTTTAATACGTACTAAAATCACAATTCCCAAATACTGATCATACCAGCTATCCACCAATACAGCTTTCAGCGGAGCTTCCATATCACCTTTTGGAGCTGGAAGTTTTTGAACAATAGCTTCCAAAACATCTGTTATTCCAATACCAGTCTTTGCTGAAACCAATACTGCATCACTTGAATCCAACCCTATTATTGACTCTACCTGTGATTTAACCTTATCCGGATCTGCTGATGCTAAATCTATTTTATTCAGTACGGTAATAATCTCATGGTTATTTTCAAGCGCTTTGTACACATTCGCCAATGTCTGCGCTTCAACACCCTGACTACTGTCTATAACAAGCAGCGAACCCTCGCATGCCGCCAAACTCCTACTCACTTCATACGAAAAGTCAACGTGCCCCGGTGTATCAACAAGATTTAATGTGTATACTTCACCAGAAACTGAGGTGTACTTTAGCCTTACAGTTTGTGCTTTTATTGTAATTCCACGTTCGCGCTCTATATCCATAGAGTCTAAAACTTGCTCTTTCATGTCTCTCTCGGATAATGCGCTACAGGCTTCTATTAACCTATCAGACAACGTAGATTTTCCATGGTCTATATGCGCTATTATTGCAAAATTCCTGATTGAGCTATGATTCACCTCGTGACCACACCATAAAACACAAAGATAAAGTCTAAGGCACTATACTACCCCTTTCAATGTAATAATTTCAACAAACTACTCCTCTTATGGATCGCACCAGAAGAATAACAGGGGAATAACAAAATATTCGCCTATTTTCCTTTTTTATTTCCCTTAAAAACAACTATTTCATATCCTACAGGAGCATCATCTGCTGATGTACAGCCTACTCTCTTTCTATATAAGTCCCACGCATTGCTCATTACATCCCTGCTTAAATGCACGTACCCTTTCCGAAACGCGTTACCTTCTCCCATATCTTTAAGATCCTTTAAAAGGTGATGCATACACCTATATCGGAGCCATATAGTCTCTACATCAACAACAACATCCCTAAACCCGCATGATTGCAATAGTGGCGGCATTTCATATGCATTAATAAAGGGCTGTATTCGCGGAACAATTTTTTCTCCTTCCGCCTCCAGCATTGCCTTTTTAACATCACGGAGTGTGCTACTACCAAAAGTGGCTCCCATGAAAAACCCACCTTCTCGTAAAACGGAATGGGCGCAAGAAAGCGCTCCAACCAAGTTATTAACGTTATGAAGAGACAAATTACTCATAATACAGTCAAAGCTCTCACTTTTGAATGGTAATGCCTCATCATCTGCAACAACACCTAACTCCTTTTCCCTATCAGAAAAAACAGAATAGGTAATATCACACTGAAAAATTTGACTTTTACTCGACAGAATAGGCAAGAGCCCTCTGATGAGAGCTCCGTCACGGCAACCCAAGACTAAAACCCGGAGAGCCGATTCTTTTAGAAAAAAAGACGCCCTACTTACAAGAAGCGACACAACCTCCGCAAAAAGCGCCGAGGAAAAAGCAATCGCAGACCCACGAAACCGACGTACAAGCCTGCGATCAAATGGCATAAACCTTAGAAGAACCTAGGCGGCTTCTTACCACGAGCCGCTTGCTGTTGTGAAGCTCCGCCATTATAGCCATTTCCACCGCCTCTGCGCGCTCCGTTACTAGCCTGCTCAGCACCACCAGTAGACTCCGTACCGTAAGGAGAACCTCCTATGCTATGCCTACGACGCGTTGGAGCAGATCTTCCAGACCCAGCTGAAGCAGAGCTACTCCGCTTTTTGTCTTTTGCCGCACCATTACCATAATCCCGGGTATACTCAGCTCTGTTTCCATTGCCCTCACCACCGGCAGCATTACCATTAGACGCCCCTCCCCTACGCTGAGGAACATACGGCTCACCGTCAACTTTGTCTCCCGTTTCCTGATCTACTCTCTTTATGGATAACTGTATATGATCCTTGTCCATATCAACGACTAGGACCTTAACTTTGTCCCCTACCGCAAGAACATCAGAAACAGTGTCTATGCGCTCATTCTTTATCTCACTAATATGAACTAATCCCCTACGAGCTCCCCAGAATGTAACAAACGCTCCGTACTTAGCCAATTCGCAGACTACGCCACTATATACTTTACCAACTTCAGGCTCAGAGACTATCCCCATAACCATTTCCTTGGCTTCCTCGATAGCTTCACTGCCCACGGCATAGATCATAACGGTACCATCCTGAGAAATCTCTATCTTGGCACCAGTCTTCTCACAGATCTCACGCACGTTCTTTCCGCCCGCTCCTATAACATTCTTAATCTTGGCTTTATCTATTACTATAGACTCCATCCTTGGAACGTGATCACGAACACCTTCACGTGATTCTTTTATGACCTTATCCATCTTATCAATTATGAACAGACGACCTTCTCGAGCCTGATCAAGCGCTGTTCCTATGATATCAAACCCTACACCCCTGATTTTTGTATCCATTTGCAGGGCTGTTATGCCTTCTTTCGTACCGGCAACCTTAAAGTCCATATCGCCGAGATAGTCTTCATCTCCGAGGATATCTGAAAGAACCGCAACCCTGTTACCGTCCTTAATTAGACCCATTGCAATACCAGCAACCGAAGACTTTAGCGGCACACCCGTATCCATCAATGCCAGTGATGAACCACATACAGTAGCCATAGAAGACGAACCGTCTGATTCAGTAATCTCTGAAACCACCCTAATAGTATAAGGAAAATCAGTCTTCGATGGTAAAACAGGATGGATAGCTCTCCAAGCAAGCTTACCATGCCCTATCTCTCTTCTACCAGGAGGTCTTAGTGCAGCAGCTTCACCAACAGCATACGGAGGGAAATTATAGTGCAGCAAGAATCTTTCTCGCTTATCCCCATCAAAACCATCCACTATTTGCTCATCCTGAGGCGTACCAAGAGCTGTAATTACCAGAGCTTGCGTATCACCCCGCGTAAATAATGCAGAACCGTGGGCTTTAGGAATGAGATCTACTTCTATCTCAATGTTACGGATTTGGTCGTACGCTCTACCATCAACACGACGCTTAGTTTCTAAAACATCTGACCGTACCAAAGATCTTTCAAACGCCTTGATCGCAAGAACGATATCCTGCGCAGTGTATGCATCCTCTTCCGTAGCGCCCGCAATATATTCTTCAGTCAAATCCTCAGACAAATATGCTCTCGCAATTTCCAATTTAGAAACCCGAGATTTTTTATCCTTATCTGAGTATGCAGCCACAAACCGCTCTATGTGGTCATCCCCTATGCTGGTAATTATCCGACTGAGATCACGAGGTACAAAATCAACTTCAGGACTCGCACCAGCATCACTAGCGAACTCCTTTATTACCTCTATGATTTGCTCACAATGCTCATGTCCAAATTGCAAAGCCCCAACCATTTCCTCTTCAGTAAGCTCATGAGCTTCCGATTCTACCATAAGAGGAGTATCAGTCCTTGCATAGAACATATCCAATGCACTCGTGCTTAACTCGTCAGCAGACGGATTAAGCAAGTATCTCTTTTCTTCCTTGTTGTACCCTATTCTTGCACCTACTACAGGCCCATGGAAAGGAATGCCAGAAATAGCCATAGCCGCAGCAGCACCTATAAGAGCCACTGTCTCTGGCGGACTACTAGCATCATACGACAGCAAATTGCACACAACAGCAATCTCATCGCAATACCCATACGGAAACAGAGGCCTTAGACTCCTATCTATGAGACGAGAAATGAGAGTTTCCCTATCTGAAGGCTTACCCTCTCTCTTAAAAAATCCACCCGGGATCTTCCCCACCGCGTAACTTTTTGCCAAAAACTGCACTGTCAACGGCAAAAAATCAACGGATTCCCTAGACTTTTGCGAAACAACAGTAGCAAGCACAGATGTGCCACCATAATCAACAACTACAGCGCCCTTTGCCTGACGCGCTATCTTACCACTTTCAATGGTTAATAACCGATCTCCCCACTCTACACACTTCCTCGTGATATCGAACATACTTTAAATCCTATATAAAAAACGCGCGCTCGCGCGAAAAAATACCTACTACAATTATCAATGGAATACATCCCTTATGCCCAGCTTCTTTACCAAGTCCAAATATGATTCACTGCCATACTTACTCTTCACATACTGAAGCTTTCTGCGCCTCTTACACACCAATACCATGAGACCTCTTCTGCAATGATAGTCCTTCTTATGCACCTTCAGATGCTCCGTTAGGTTGCGTATTCTCTCGGACAAAATGGCGCACTGGACATATGCTGAACCCGTATCTCCCTCTTTGACACGGTACTCAAGAATCAATTCAGACTTTTTACTAGGTGTAATCGACATAAAACCGCAAGGACCCCCTCAACTACAGTTAAAACTCAGACATTAAAAACACGCACCGGCCTTGCGGTGCCATCCACGACTGCACAAACGGCGACAGGCACGCCACCCGCCTGGCTTAGGTAACACATATCATAATTCTCCTCGACGCACAAGCCATTTGAAGCGATATCTCTCAATCTTATAGAGCGCCCATTTCTTATACTATTTCCAACACTCTCATCTACCTCTATGTTCGTTATTCCGTCCATAAAAATGTTTATTGGAAGAACTGCTTCCGATACTCTTCCTTCCGCAGAGAGCTCTTCTAGACGTTGTAGCGTTAGTGCTCCATGCTCTGTAAACGGCCCTACTCTTGTGCGCCTAAGCTTCAATACATATCCCAAGCATCCTAAAGTTATTCCCAGATCCCGAGCTAGAGCACGTATGTAAACACCCTTCTTACAGGTAACGACAAAATCTGCCGTTCCTCTTTCCCTGTCCATAGACACAAACTCGATCGAAAGAATACAGACGCTCCTCGGTGCAAGTTCTATATCTTTTCCTTTTCTTGATAGGCTATACGCCCTGGTACCGCCTACTCTAATGGCTGAAAATGTCGCTGGCACCTGCTGTACCACGCCTATATACCCCTGTATAGCATCTCTTATACTTTGCTCATCCGGACGGACAGAGCTACTGCAAACAACTTCACCTTCAGCATCGTCAGTGTCGCGCTGCTCTCCCCATTTTACAGTCACCTCATAGACTTTAACTGTATCCGTTGCATACATGGTTGTTTTTGTGGCTTCACCAAAAGCTATTGGGAGCACCCCAGTTGCTAGTGGGTCCAAAGTGCCTGCATGTCCAGCCTTCACACCCAACATCTTCTTTACTTTATGAACAACTTTTCCTGAGCTCATTCCGCATGGCTTATCTATGTTTAACCACCCAAACTTCACTAAGTTCTCTCAAAAAATAACACCCTCCAGGGTACCATTTTTCACGAAAAGTAACACTAAAAACCCCTATTTGCTATTGCGTTTGTACATATAGACTGTTATGAAGTCTATGGCGTGCAGTTGACTATATGTGTGTATGTCGTGCAGCAGGTTGTAACAGTCTCTGGTTGTTACCTTCATAATGTTAGGGAGTGTGTCGTATGGTAAGTTTGAGTTTGCGGTCCCTTTTCTCTAAAGCAAAGAGCATGTCTGTCATAGAAAAATGTAGGGATTTCCTGGCGCGTAGAAAGTTATTGGCAAGCGACATCGCTATTGACCTGGGAACAGCAAACACCCTCGTATACGTAAGAGACAAGGGAATCATGATAAATGAGCCTTCCGTAGTAGCCCTATTAAAAGATAACGGTGGATATGTTCCGTATGCGTTCGGCATTGAAGCAAAAATGATGCTAGGTAAAACACCTGAAGGAATAGAGGCAGTGCGACCGCTGAAAGATGGAGTAATAGCAGATTTCAGAAGCGCCGAAGAAATGATAAAGTTCTTCATCAGAACTGCTAATAACGGAAGAACGATAAACCGTCCAACGGCTATAATATGCGTGCCTTCAGGCTCAACACCAGTAGAAAGACGCGCAATACAGGACGCAGCACTATGTGCTGGTGCTGGAAGAGTGTTTTTAATAGAAGAACCCATGGCTGCAGCAATAGGTGCCGATTTACCTGTATCGCACCCTGAAGGGTCAATGATTGTGGACATAGGGGGTGGGACAACAGAGGTTGCGATAATATCGCTTGGTGGAATAGTCTATTCTCGATCGCTGCGGAGCGGTGGTGACCTCATGGATGAGGCTATCATTGCCTATACCAGAAAACACCACAACCTGCTGATTGGTGATGCTACTGCAGAAAAAGTGAAGAAAACTATCGGTGCTGCATGTCCTCCCAGGGATGGCGAAGGAAATAGTCTCGTTGTTAAGGGAAGAGATCTAACCACGGGCATCCCGCAGGAGATTACCTTGACGGAGCGGGAAGTGGCAGAAAGCCTTACCGAGTTGGTTGAGAACATAATATCAGCCATTAAAGTGGCGTTAGAGTGCTCACCACCGGAAATTTCATCTGACATTGTTGATCAAGGCATTACGCTGACAGGCGGCGCTAGCATGTTGAAGAATCTAGACAGTGTCATAGCAGAAGCTACTGGTCTTCAGGTAACTGTGGCTCAGAATCCTCTGTACTGCGTGGCACTGGGCGTTGGGAAGGTTTTGGAAAATATGGACTCTTTGTCTAGGGTTCTCTTCCGCCAAGACTAACACAAAACTGGGATGACCTCAGTTTTAAGCAATGGATCCGAAATGTGGCGTGAAGAAGCTGTGGTTTTTTATTCTTTGTGCATTTTACAGATGTTGAGTACGAAAGTGCTGGAGAACTTTGAAAATGGGCACGAAATAGAGCTTTGCGGATTTTCGTAGCGTTTCTTTTTCCTGTGGGCTTGACGTATATTCACGCACGTATCTCGCCAGTAATTTTAAATCTGTACGAATTGCAAATTGACCAGCGCTTTTTTAGAAATATGCAGGAGCGTTTTGGTGTGTCTTGTGGGACCTCTCCGATATTCCGTTAGCTGACCGTGCCACTGGCGCAACACAAAAAGTAGAACTTGGCGCAGGTAGGATTGTGCCCGCGCAGAAGCTATCCTTATATTGGCCGTCTAAGTGATGCCTCCACCCCAACGCAAAACAAGCCCCTATACATAACCAATATTTCATCTAATTCGAAGATGGCACGGTTAAGCCAGTGTTGTGCCGCTATGCACACTGCTAAGGAATACCCTTTGCTTACAGCGCACCAAATTAACGTTTAAGGAAAAAAGCATAACCCATACCATCTGTACAGATTAGGCATACATGAGCTGTACGGTCGCTGGACTGACCTAACAGCGTAGTACTATGTGCTCAAAATTAGGGACAAATTCTTCTTACGCCTTGTAGGATACGGAAAACAAACAGTATTTTTTATGGAGAAACTACGCCAACCAATGTAGCGCAAATTCATAACACAACTGGACTTATAGTTACCCTATGAAAAAGACTACAATGAGGTACGTAAAAGCTTGACGCAATCTAATGGTTCACTGTCGTAAAGAACTCTTAACAAGGAGCTCAAGGTAGGTCGCTTAATGCAATCCAAAATTTCAAGCTGTGCGTTTATAGAATTGTCGAAAATTGGGTTTCAACTGTGCCATAAGCACTTTGCATAAAATGACTGATACATCCGTGAGCACAGGTAGTTACGTTCTCGGCAAGAGTAAATAATGCCCGTGAGTTGGCTGCAGCGTATAGAGTCAAATTCCCTGAGCAAAGCGTAGTAAAGTAAAACAAAAGCTTTTTAAAAGACGCTGAAAAAAGTTGCTAGCACTGCCTGAATACACAGAATTCTGCATGTTAGAAGCACACTGTGCAAATCGAACATCCACATTACCTAATTACAGAACTGCTCATCAGCACATATATGTTCTGATTCCTACGAACCGCAACAGCAGTGTTTGCCAGATTTAGGGGTCTCGTGTAGTACAGAATACTATGCATTTGCCCTGCGCACCGCAATATACGTCGCGTCCGTTCCTTATCTACAGGGATAACGTCACTGCGCAGCTCAAGGGATTATTTGTAGAAACACACGAGAAATCATATATCCCCCAATAGCTATTACCCTCAGGGATAATAAGCGGTTCGTGCATACACTTTCAACATACATTAGCGCTTATCCCAAAAGCCTTCAGACAACAGCAAAAAACGGAAACTCTTTATATTCCTTTTCAACGCAGAAAATACCCAGTGCAATAGATTCTGGATCACGATGTCCACGCTGCTAAAATTGTACACTGGGACGCCACTGAAGAAAGCTACCCAACAGCCCGTACAACGCAAAGAAAACGATGAGATACAACCCGGTGGTCTAGCTTACAAAGACGGACTAATAGGCACGTATGGAAAGCGCAATACATCGTCAATTCTATGGTGACACCTAATCACCGTAATGAACCTCTAGCACGCTGACGATACCAAGTCTGCCGTTGCCAGAAACCGTAAAGACCTTCTTCCTAGACTTCACAACGCTTCCAACATATATCCCAGACGGGAATCCTTCACTGCTCTCAGCAGTAATAACCAGAGAGCCGTCTACTATGTCCGCCCCGTCAGTAGATAGATCAGTTAAAACTGAACTTTTGCCAGTGCCAGACAACACAGCACTTACTCCGCTTTCCACCACCGTAACAGGTATACGAAAGTCCTTATCAGTTACCAGAATAATTCTTGAACTGCGTTCATTAACATCAGCAACTTTTCCTACCAGCCCGCTACCATTCACCACAGCTTGGCCAATTTTAACTCCATCCCTGCTTCCTAACCCAAGGAATACCTTCTCCGAAACGCCATCATGCGCAAAAATGGCCTGCGCAGAAACATACGATACACCGCCATGGTAAGATAGAAAATGTAGCAAGCGCTTCAGATCGCTATTCTCAGCAGCAAGCACCTTCATCTGCACTGAGCAATCGCCTCGCGCATCGTCAGCACACACAGCGCATTCTACGCCCTTCCGGGGATGGCACAGTGCCTTCTCCACAGTGGCTTGTACCCTTTTGGCCGCAGACACGCTGCCGTCAGAGATTTTGGTGCGCATTACACTCAACACGCTATTCCCTTGCCACGTGAAAAAATAATTTAGGGCAATAGCGGCAAACACACACATCAATACGCGACTGCGAACCATCTTAGAGAATCCTTTCCTAAGACAATAGAGAACACCGAATTCCGGTTTTATATTTACGTACTTGACCATTTACCAACTTCACCATCTAACTAGGAGACTAACAGCCACGTTGTGGGATGTTAGCAAAAATTTGTCCACAAAAAAACAATTTAAATTACAACTGGAAAGGTACATTAGTAAATCGCGGTACGTAGTAATTTTCGTAGTTTCCAAGACAACAATATGCTTGTACAAACGTAAACCATTTGAGAATTCTTCACCCCTCAACAATAAACACACATTTGGTTTGTGCGCTTATGGTACTGAAATGTCTCGATAGAATAGCAAATGCCAGGCGCACCTTGATTTCTTCAACAGTGTAGTCGAGTGTTTTGTACATTAAATACTTTTTCGAGAAGTACAGTGCCTTATTGCACAGAGTTAACAAGTAAAAAATTTTGTTTACAGGATGTGAATTAGCATATAACCTACCGCTTGCTTTTTTGCGCCCTTAGCTCAGTTGGACAGAGCATTTGACTACGGATCAAAAGGCCGGGCGTTCGAGTCGCTCAGGGCGCATTTTAGTTTTTTGTTGTGTGGTACTTGTTAGCCTGGTTACTTCGATATGGGTCACTCAATACGTTTCATTTTACTGCTGTTACTGGTGGTATCGGCGTTTATTTTTGCTGAAATAGTGCCTTTGGAGATTAGGTCTGTAGCCTACGCTGTCAGCCTGTCTATCAAGGAGGTTCTCGTATTTCTTTTGCCGTTCATAGTCTTCAGTGTTGTATTTCATTCTACTAGTTTGATGAGGGGTGGGAGCACGATAAAAACGTCTGCCCTGCTTCTGGCTATGGTGTTTTTGTCCAACTCTACATCAGTGGGAATAGCACATTTTTTGGCTTCGTACGTTATCGATGTTGTAGATGATAAGGTCATATCAACCACAGAAAATGCGAATACTCTTGTTCCCGCGTACACTACGTTTAGTTTACCTTCAATAGTAAGCTGTGCTAAGGCCTTGATAATGGGCTTTGTGTGTGGTGCTGCACTGCCAAAGATTTTTGGGGATTCCGCAGTCAAGGTCTCTAAGAAGCTTTATGGCACAAGCGTGTTCTTGCTGGAGAAGGCCTTTGCACCTTTACTGCCAATTTTCATCGTTGGATTGACATTCAAAATGCGCAGCGATGGCGCCTTGGATATGTTTGTAGATAACTACGAGGTAATGCTGTTCGTATTCGTGCCTGCTGTGTTGCACGTATTGTTCTTATTCCTTGTAGGATGCGGCGGGTCTGTGCGTCTCACTGCTGGGGCATTGAAAAACATGTTCCCTGCGGCGGTAACTGGGTTTGCTACTATGTCTAGCCTGTTGGCTATGCCGGTAACTTTGGCAGCAGTCAAAAAGAGTACTAATAACTCGCCAATGGCTGATATTGTGGTACCAGGATCGGTTAATATCCATTTGGTAGGGGATTGCTTTTTCACTGTAATACTGATGATGTTCTTGGCCTCAGGCTTTGGGACATTAGAATCAGTAAGTGTCTCTGACTACGCACACTTCCTAATGTATGTTGTACTTATGAAGTTTGCAGATGCAGCGATAGCTGGCACCGGATTGTTACTTATGTTCCCAATTCTGGAAGAGTACCTTCACTTTACACCGGTGATGCTCTCTCTCTCGACAACAATATATATATTGCTCGACCCTGTGCTTGCTGTGCTAAACGTCCTTGGAAATGGCGCATTTTCGATTTTGTTTGTCAAAGTGCATAAGTTTCTCTTTGGGGACGAACTTGAGTCATCGGAAGAAAGTAAATAGTCGCAGTTTGGAAGGCGTACATTCTGTATATAAGCTTGCGTTTTCAGTAAGTCGGCGTATCGTAACGGGCTAATGTCTTGTGTTGGCTGTGCGGTACGCCGGACTGTGCACTAGATACGTTTTAAAGTGAAAAAGGGTTTTTCTTTATGAAATTACGGGATCCTAACGTAATACCAAAATTCGTGGTCCTATTGGGAGCTGTAGTCTCTGCGTTCTTCTTCGCAGATATGATACCCTACTCTGTAAGGTCATTTTCATATGCTGTGAGTCTTGCGATAAAAGAGATTCTCGTTTTTTCACTTCCATTTATTGTATTCAGCATAGTCTTTCGATCAGTTTCAAACC
>NZ_JAQLOH010000008.1 GCF_028204095.1 Candidatus Anaplasma sp. TIGMIC | reverse complement strand
GGGGATTGTTACAGAGTGCTGTGATTTGCATTAAAAACCTTTATGTGTATAAAAGCCAAAGTAAATCTTTCTGCGTATAGAACAAAATAGCTGCACTAGTGTTGTGATGTAGTAGATTGCCGGACAAAAGCCAAGAACACAGACTGAGGGTAATACTGCGCCATCATAGCTAAATGTACACAAGAATTCGTGACCCGTGTTAGTATGGACACGGCAAGTATTCGCAAGCGTAGCAACAGGTTACGACCCTTTATGGGGATCGATGGCCTTACCCAACTGGCACAGAACCTGTCAGCACAACAGCACCACATACAAGAATTAGCGCCTGCTGGTAACACACAAAGCACCGCAGCCAATCCCCAACAATTGCGGAGTTACTATTGAAATTGTGACGGTGAAGATGCAGTTAAACGTAATGAAATCACTTGTTGACTCTGAAATGTATTACATCTCCGTCTTGAACAATGTAATCTCTTCCCTCGAATCTCACCTTGCCTGCCTTCTTGCATTCCGCGATGCCTTCGTACTTCACGTAGTCATCAAAACTGATGGTTTCAGCCTTTATAAATCCCTTTTCAAAGTCTGTATGTATTGTTCCGGCAGCCTTATCAGCGCGGGTATTTTTTACAATAGACCACGCCCTTGCCTCTTTGGGTCCAACTGTGAAAAAAGTGATCAGATTGAGGAGGCTGTACATAACCCGCACTGCGGTGTCTATGCCTGATTCTGGTAATCCTACTTCCCGCAGAAAATCATTGCGCATTTCTTCATCTTCTAAATTCATGATCTCTGCTTCCAACTTTGCAGATAAGCAGCAGCACTTACTTCCAGATGCTTCCGCCATTTCTTTTACTGCATTTGACAGCCTATTGCCGGTAGTGACGCTCGTTTCTTCAACATTGCATACATACATTACAGGCTTGCTCGTAATAAGTTGTAGCTGGTGCAGCTCCTGCTGATCTATTTCGGTCACGCTTCGCGCTGGATGTCCATTTTCTAATGCTACTAGTACCCTTTCCAAGGAGTCCTTTCTGCGCTTAATGTCCTTGTCCGAATTTGCAACTTTGGCCATGCTGGTTAGGCGGCGTTTGACGCTTTCAAGGTCTGCAAGCATTAGCTCCATATCTACAATTTCAGCATCATGAACCGGATCGACATTGGAGTGTACATGCCGTACATCGCCGTCTTCGAAGCACCTGAGAACATGAAGTATCGCATCTACCTCACGTATATGGCCTAAAAACTTATTTCCCAATCCCTCGCCAGCGCTTGCTCCTTGAACCAATCCAGCAATGTCAACAAACTCCACCTGGCTGTAGATGGTCTTTTCTGAATTCGCTATGGCAGCAAGGCTCTTTAGCCTGGCATCACGCACTATAGTCTTGCCGGTATTTGGTTCTATAGTGCAAAACGGATAGTTTGCGACTTCAGCAAGCGATGACTGTGTCAATGCATTAAATAACGTAGACTTACCAACATTTGGCAGGCCCACTATTCCGCAGTTCAATCCCATCAAGCAAAACAGATTTCATAACATGGAAGTATTCTACCATCTAATGTCTTTTGGCGATACCCCTACGTTACCTGGTCTGAGCCTGCAAAGCGCATGACACAATAACTTCCTGTGTATTAACTCCGAATACAAAGAGCAACCGCATGGGCAGCTATTCCTTCACCACGTCCTAAAAAGCCAAGTTTTTCTGTGGTAGTGGCCTTTATACTCATACGCGCCGTTTCCAGACCCAACAGGTCAGACAAAGTGTCTTTCATACTTTGCACATGCGGTGCTATCTTAGGGTGCTCACATATTATGGTTATGTCAAAATTCAATATTGAGTAGCCTTGAGCCTCAACATGTTTTGTTGCTTCAACCAGAAAGTGGCTTGATGACATATCTTTCCACAAAGGGCTGTCGTTAGGAAAGTGCTGTCCTATATCCCCTGCGCCTACGCATCCCAGTAATGCGTCCGTCAGCGCATGAATTGCAACATCGCCATCAGAATGCGCTATGATTCCTCTTGTATGGTTAATCTTTACACCACACACGGTGATAAACTGAGCATGTGTTGTTATGTCTGCGAATCTGTGAACGTCATAACCCATTCCTACACGAAAAGGCATATAAAGTGCCATAAACAGGAAAAATACTTTTATACACATAAAGGTTTTTAATGCAAATCACAGCACTCTGTAACAATCCCCCATTGCGCGGTAAGGCTAGAGAACTGCAGGTGTATATGTGCTCATGTACTCTGCAGCTCTGACAACGTCCTGTGCTGTCGTTATTTTGAAATTGTTATAGTCGCCTTCAATCACTGCAACGGACTCACCGCAAGCTATGAGGACAGACGATTCATCTGTAAAGTACCTTTCCGGGTCTTCGTCGTACACTTTTCTGTGGCATGAGAGAATATCTTTGTACCTGAATATCTGTGGTGTTTGGATTACCCTTAATGATTCTCTATCTAGCGTGCCTTCTAAGGTACCATTGTTAATACTGCTAATGGTGTCTATGGGAACTACCGCTGGCACTACTCCTTTGTGATCTGCTAGGCGCTGCAGAACAGCGTCGATATAGGGCAGGCTAGCAAAAGGCCGGCAAGCATCGTGAATCACCACGAATTCAGGATCCTCATCCTCAATGCTTTCCAGGCCTATTCTTACAGAGTCTTGCCTGCGTGTTCCTCCGTAAACTGGCGCCATGAGTGAATACGAAGCGCCTTTAGGAAGAGAAAGCATGGAGTTTTTATACAATTCCTCGTGCCCTTTCTTTATCACGACTCTAGTGGGATACCCATATCCGGAATTCATGTTTACTATTGTATGTGCTAGCACAGCACGGTGATTAATATGCAGATACTGTTTGGGACATCTATCAGCGCCTAATCTGCTACTGTTCCCCGCAGCTACTATCAACACATAGAATGTGCTCATCTCAAATCTTTCCTGCTTTCTGTTGGGTGGCTTTGGTGATGCTCGCATCACCCGCTTCCTGCCCTACGCTACTTTATGCCCGAGCTATGGCACAGGTGCTGTAATGTACGTAACAACCGTACGCCATCACATATCTGTCCCGCCGACTGTGATAGAGTCTATCTTTAGCGTGGGCTGCCCAACACACACGGGGATACTCTGCCCGTTCTTGGAACATGTACCAGTACCCGGATCCAACTCCAGATTATCGCCCACCATAGAGACCCGTTTTAGAACCTCTGGACCGCTGCCAACTAGAGTAGCTCCTTTCAGGGGGGTACCGATCTTACCATTCTCTATCATGTAGCTCTCAGACGCGGAAAAAACGAATTGACCTGAGGTGATATCAACTTGGCCTCCCCCAAAATCGGCAGCATATATACCCCGCTTGACGCTAGAAACTATTTCATCATGAGTATAAGTACCAGGCAGCATGTAAGTATTTGTCATCCGTGGTATGACCATACTCTTATAGCTAGCACGCCTACCATTACCCGTAGAAGATACACCCATAAGTTTGGAATTCATATTGTCGTGCATATATGAAACAAGAATTCCGTCTTCTATGAGAACGTTATACTGTGAAGCTGTACCCTCATCGTCAACATTCAGCGATCCTCTGCGACCGTGTACAGTGCCATCATCCACCACCGTTATACCTTGAGACGCAACCCTTGTACCCATGGCCTCTGAAAACGCAGACACCTTTTTGCGATTGAAGTCGCTCTCCAAGCCATGCCCAACTGCCTCGTGCAATAATACCCCCGGAAAACCTGGACCCAGAACTACGGTGATTTCGCCCGCTGGCGACGCTACAGCATCCATGTTTATCATTGATTGCCGTAAAGCCTCATCGGCGACCTTTTTCCATTGCTCTTCCTGAACAAATTCCGAACATAGAGATCTGCCACCCAAGCCTCCTCTTCCATGTTCCTTCCTTCCACCCTTTTCAACAAGTACATACACATCAAGCCGGACTAATGGGCGTAAATCGCCAACGCAGCTGCCGTCGCGCTTGATAATCTGCACAACCTGCCACTGCGTATTAAGCGCAGCTTTTACTTGCACTACATGTTTACTGGAGTCTCTAAGATATGCATCTACGTTCTGCAGAATACGAACCTTGCTTGCAAAGGAGATTTCACTCACAGGGTTATCTGCGGTATACAGCTGTCTCTTCTTGTCAGGAGCCTCACAGCTGACCACTCCTGTACCATGCATACCGGGTTGTTTAACCAAGACAGCGGCTTTTTTGATTTCTTCATCCCCTATTTCAGATGAACACACCATTGAGGCAACACCTCCAGTAAACGCTCTAAAGCCAAAACCCTTGCGAAAGCCAAAGTCAGCGTTCTTTATCACACCGTTCTCTATGCTCAGAGCTTCCGAATGGCAGAACTCTAAAAAAAGCTCTCCCCCATCTGCATTACGCAGAGTATCCCTTACCAAATCCTGTAACTTACTTTTATCAGCCCGGTCGTAAAATATCTTCTCCACATCGAATTCTTCCATTCCGGCTCTTTTGTGTGTATAACTGCACCAATATACTTGGCGGTCCTTAATAATCAACTGAATTCCGGGGCGTATTTGCCTCGCTGATTATGTGTTTTGTCCGAATGGCGGAATTGGTAGACGCGCTAGCTTCAGGTGCTAGTAACCCTAAAGGTTGTGGAAGTTCGAGTCTTCTTTCGGGCATGCCAGGTATTCCCGCTGGACTAACACCGTATAGACTTAATCTGCAGTAGACCTGCTGTACACAGTGATCGCGTAGCTGAAACATTGCACAAGTGTACATCCACGGCGTCTCCAACTCACACACAAAAGGTTGTATAGGACATTTCTACATGGTATATGACATATACTGCGATTATCTCGGATATCGCCTGCAAGTATGCATAATTATTGTGATATATCATACATAAGCGTAAAATCCTTTATGATTATATCTCACGCTCAGTACACAGATGGGTTAACTTATCCTTCCGTGCAGCTCATGGGAATGACAGATTAACTGAGCGGTAAAATTTACACCTGTTACGTATTGGGGACCCTACATGACCAAACCTGCTATAAACGACACTGCTGTGTGCAAAGACATGGCACGTAGATTGTTAAAAATTTCACTTACTCCCGCAGTTAAGAATATCTTGCAACTCATAAATATGCCATCACATGTGCCGCCTGCACGTGGGTTAAATGACCAATTACACCCGTTACCAGAGCTGGAATTAAATCAAACAATAGTGGCATACAGCGACGAGATAGATGCTGAAGCGCTAAAAATAGACGCTACAGCACGACGCAAATATGCGGAATCTACTGATGATTTCTCCATGAGAAGCGCTTATTTGCTTTCAAATCTATTCAATGCATACGTAATCCCGACATACCTCATACATACACTTGAGGAGGTTGGAAATTTCGGAACCAGCACCATACCGGCGTGGAGTAGCATGATACATGTGTCTTACTCGGTATACGAAGGCAATTTATTGGTACGTAGACACACCTTGAATACTGACCAACTATTATTACTCGATAACAAAACCGTTGATGGTCGCAGGACAGAGTTCTTTGTCGCTGCAGGTGAGTATCTTAGGCGGGAAATCACGGACATAGTAACCTGCATGGAGCCACGTAGACCTTCTAAGCTGGTACTATCGGTGTCACTCGCTCCTGAGTTTATTACCGACATGACTGTAAAGCATGTTGAGACGTCCGTACCTGCCTTGGAGACTCTCGCCCGCGCCTTACAGTTGCTACCAATATATCGTTCATTGCTGTCTGCTAGCACAAATGATTTCGGAATCACAAACGCACCCTACTATCTTGGCGTCGGTTGCTCATCTATAAATTATGTTGAAATGTGCTCGTCCGCACTAAAGCAGAAGCCGCGTCCTGTAAAAAGACACAAGATGCAGGCATGCATATATCTGTATGGCTCACAAGATCACATATTGCCGTTATCGTCCTTTGACATAGCAACACAGCACATGAGGATGTCTATGCTGTCACTGTATGAAATAGAACTAGATAAAGATAAGGCCCACGTACTCGCAGAAACAATTTTGCCTTTTGAATGTTCTTCAAGAAAAGAAATACCGCACTCAGCAACGTTGGAACCATTTTTTCATGCTCGTGGCATTAAAACTCAAAGCCCCCTTGTAGAGCACAATAAATGCACAGTGCTGGATATAAGAATAAACCCAGCTCGTACCCCTGGCAAAAAAGTTTCGGCTAAAATGCTGTCTTCGTACTTACATCTCATAGTCAACTCTAGCAAAAACTTGTTCGGTCTAGGGCATAGAGCACTCGCATACATCTCTACAGTACAAGACATGGACAAATCAAAAAACGTCACTGTACTTCATGTTCTGGACATGGGCACTCCTCCGTATCCTGGGTCGCCGTATAACGTTTGCGATTCCGTAGATCTCATTGCATATGATGAAGCTGCATACAATGCTCAGAGGGGCCGAAATACGACTGCAACACACAATGCTAAAAAAGGAAGTATTTACGCAGTAGCTTCTGTATTGGAAGCAACTTTTGCGTCCGCAAACAAAAGGTTTTCTGAAAGTTTTATAAACACGATTACTCGTTCTGCTGGTTTTTCAACAAATATTGATGCCTTTCTCAGCTCGGGAACAGCCCAGTGTACTATCATAATACAGGATACACAACACATCCCATACCACCCTATGGCGCCACTGTACGAAGAGGTAGCCAGTGTATCGGATTCTATGGGAGATGCCCCAAGCATTACAGCTTCGTGTCACAGTCCTATGATATCCACAGCCACTGCATCACCTCAATCTGGGCATTGTCTTACACCAAGCGTTGCAGGAATCAGAAATGTTGGGAGGCCACACTATACAGTCACAGGGTTGGGGTTCATACCTACAATTGATGACCAATCCGATTACGTGCAATGCACAAGTTCTGCACCTAGTGCTAGTCCTCTCCCTAGCCCATCACTGCCCAGAGCAGTATCGGCCTCTTGCCCTCATATGCACGAAAGAAGGCGCTGCTTATCGGCAAGCCCACAAGTGCTTCACAGGACTGCGCAACAGATAATCGAAAATGAAGTAAGTCTGGCGCAACAAAGTTGCCATGCGGAACCTATTGCAGAAACTATGGAGCCTGGGACTCCAACAGTTGAGAGCTGTGTTGAGCAGCGCGACACCGCACTTGCTCCCACCGCCTCACCTGCTCCCGATTCTACATCCGTCACAATACCAGACAGTATGGTGTACCTTCAGGTTAGCCCTGACGACGTTGCCATTCAGCGTTACAATAAGACTCGCACAGTGCCAAACCGTATAGGTTGTAAAACTGCTTGTGCAATTTCCTTCTCATGCATAGCGCTTTTCTCTCTAACAACAGTCTCTTACGCGTTTTTCTGGAGAAGAGTCATTGACGTAGCCATTGTGCAACGGTGCGATGCTATTTTTGTCGCGGGTATTTCCCTCGCAATGGTAATGTCTATGGCTATAGCTGTAACTGTAGATCGTCGTTGGAACCACGCATCAAGACAGCCTTTAGTTGATACGCTTACAGAACACACGGACACGGGTTGCCCGAGTAATGATCTAAGTGCACCAGCGCCGTGCGAAGCCATAGACTCAAATATGAGCTGTGCGCGGTAGTGCGTCGTATCAAGAGGCTATATGTATTTGCATTACCTGTCCTTTTAAAGTAGGATGGGCGCTGCAGTTTTTACCTCTGGAGGCATATGGAAGTCATAACTGTAAGGGAGGCTTTGCGCCGAGCTATAGAGGAAGAGATGGAGCGCGATCCCAACGTCTTCCTAATGGGAGAAGAGGTCGGAGAATATCAGGGTGCGTATAAAGTTAGCCAAGGGCTCCTAGAAAAGTTTGGTCCCAATAGAGTCGTCGATACTCCCATAAGCGAGCACGGCTTTACGGGGCTTGCCGTGGGTGCGGCATTTGCCGGACTTCGACCTGTGCTGGAGTTTATGAGTTTTGACTTTTCCATGCAAGCCATGGACCAAATAGTTAACTCCGCGGCGAAAACCTTATACATGTCTGGAGGCCAACTTGGATGCCCCATAGTGTTTCGTGGGCGCAACGGCGCTGCCGCGGGAGTAGCTGCTCAACATTCTCAGTGTTTTGCTTCTTGGTACGCACACATACCGGGAATGAAGGTAATTGCGCCATACTTCGCTGCGGACTGCAAAGGGTTACTGAAGTCTGCTATACGGGACCCTAATCCCGTTGTCTTTTTGGAAAACGAAATTTCATATGGTCACCAGCATGAGGTGCCTGCGGAGCAGCTCAGGGAAGATTATCTAGTAGAGATAGGTAAGGCTTCCATTGCCAGAGAAGGTGCGGACGTGTCGATTCTTGCGTTTTCCTTACAGGTTAGGTACGCGCTGGACGCGGCAGAGACATTGGCTAAGGATAATATCAGTGCTGAAGTCATAGACCTGCGCACCCTGCGTCCCTTGGACTCTGAAACTATACTACAATCTGTGCGCAAGACAAACCGGGTTGTCACAGTTGAAGAGGGATGGCCGTTTAGCGGGATAGGCGCAGAGCTGGTGGCAGTTATTAATGAACGTGCGTTTGACTACCTAGATGCTCCAGTGGCTAGAGTCGCAGCTAAAGATGTGCCATTACCGTATGCAGAAAACTTGGAACGCCTCGCGCTACCACAGGTTTCTGATATCGTAGAAGCCGTTCGTAAGACTTGTGACTATACCTTTGCGTAATTTCGGTGGCTGCGGAGACTGTGTCGATGTCTGCTACGTGCTTGCATATTGGCGGCTCAATGTCTTGGCATAGCGTTGCTTCGCTTTCATCGTACGCTGCGAAGTTCTACTAATTTGTTATCTGAGATTACTTATGCGTTTTCGCTACTAACGCATGCTTTCCTGTCCTATCACCACGGCAACTATTCGTACGTGGTGGAGTGATGCTGCCGGTAAAGTAACATCCCCGTCAGCATTAACGTATGAGTACATTACAAATATTAAAATATAAATATACGTAGCCTCCCACAGGCAAACACATTACAATTATCACTGCTTTCTGCCGTAGCGAGTGTGTGCCGTGCCTTTACATTACGAGCTGTACAGGTGGCTAGAAGCATTCCATGTGATTTCAGTGGTAATGTGGATGGCCGGTATGCTTTATTTACCAAGATTGTTCGTTTACCATGCAAGCACCTCTCCCGGCTCTGAGGCAAGTGCGCTGCTAATGGTTATGGAGCGCAGGCTACTTCTTTACATAATGAACCCAGCAATGGTTTCTACCGCGATATTTGGTACCGTCCTTGCAGTGTCCAGCCAGGCGTATTTGTTCGCGTGGTTCCACATTAAGGCTGTTCTTGTACTGTGCATGTTCGCAATCCATGGGCTCCTAGCCAAGTACAGACGCGAATTTGCTCTTGATAAGCGAGTCCGGTCCTCACTCTTTTTCCGTATTTTAAATGAGACTGTCACAATTTTGGTAATTGGCATCATAATCACTGTTATGATCAAGCCCTTCAACTAAGGCTATCCAAAGCAGAGCTTACTTATACTTTTGCGTGGGTAATCTAAGTGCCATCACGGCAAGATACATATCAAATGCCACGTAATTAATTCAGTAGCAGTTTTTTTACCATCGTAGCTTGCGCGGTGCGTTACTAGCATAACACGAAACTGTTTGACTTTGTGCCACACAGCGAGTTAGAATGCCCAGTCTTGAGAGTCACTAAGTTGGGTAGTCTGTGGCGGCCATAGGTACACCAAAATTGGATCCGGATTTCCGCGCACGCGACTTTTTCCTTAAATCTGTTGACGGTAATTACTACGGGCTTGATGATCTCCGTGGAGGAGCTGCCATGCTGGTAATGTTCATTTGCAATCACTGCCCGTACGTGAAGGCTATAATAGGGCGTCTTGTGCCGCAGTGTGAAGATCTTATGGAAAGGTATGGTGTACGTGTAGTTGCAATTATGCCAAACGACACTGTTGCATACCCGGATGACGCCTACGATAAGATGGTGCTGTTTGCGCGAGGGCATAAGTTTCCTTTCCAGTATTTGATAGACGAGAGCCAGGATGTTGCAAAGAGCTATGGTGCAGTTTGTACCCCTGACTTTTTCTGTTTTAATCGAGATCTTGCGCTGCGTTATAGGGGCCGTTTTGACGATCCTAAACGCGAGGCCGTTGACGAGCCCGGTGGTGAGTTGTTTGAGGCCGTAAAGCACATTGCAGCAACAGGCGAGGCTCCTGAGAACCAGGTACCAAGCATTGGTTGCTCGATCAAGTGGCGTTGCCTTGATGATGTTACAAATTGAATTTGTAGGATGCATAGTTCTAGTTACCTTGTAGATGTCATAGTGCTACTCGCAGCTGCTGTTGTGGTTGCTATGGTATTCTGGAAGCTGCGCATAAGCCCCGTTCTCGGATATTTTGTTGCTGGGGCTGCTATAGGGTCGCACGGCCTTAGATTGGTGGAATCCTCCGTAATAATCAGCAACTTGGCTGAGTTTGGCGTGGTTTTCTTGCTTTTCCTGATAGGCATAGAGCTCACGTTTGAGCGATTAGCCGCGATGCGAATGCACGTCTTTGGGTTCGGAACCCTTCAGGTTATAGTGACCGCAACGTTAATATGGTGCATAGCACGGGGTCTGGGAGTGGACTCCGAGAGCGCTGTTGTCATTGGTGGTGCGTTGGCCCTGTCCTCCACCGCTATAGTGCTCCAGGTGCTACAAGAAAAGGGGCAGCAATCGTCGCAAGTCGGTCGACTTTCCATAGCGGTACTGCTGTTGCAGGACTTTGCTGTAGTCCCACTAATAGTGCTGCTGCCTTTACTTGCTGGAGAGTCTACTAGTTTGGTTGCTTCTTTGCTGCACGCGCTCTTAAAGGCTGGAATCGCCCTGGCGCTAATCTTCGTTACCGGCAGATTACTATTGCGGCCATTGTTTGGTACGATAGCGGCCATGAAGAGCAATGAGATTTTTATCGCCTCCACATTGCTAATAGTACTTGGCGCTGCTTTTATAACTGAAAACTTTAATTTATCCATGGCGCTAGGCGCATTTGTTTCAGGATTGCTTGTTGCTGAAACGGAGTACCGGTACGACGTAGAACAAGTGGTACTGCCGTTTAAGAAGCTGCTGCTCGGGCTGTTTTTCATGACTGTTGGAATGTCGATCAACACAGAGTTGTTGCTCAGCAAGTTACCATTTGTGGCGGCGTTATCTCTGTCGTTGATACTTCTGAAGTCTTGCATTGTTTGCATACTGTGCCGGTGCTTCCGCTTCCCACTTTCTGCAGGGATTCAGGCGGGGCTCTTGCTCTCTCAAGGCGGTGAGTTTGCATTCATACTATTTGGTTTGGCCGCTGAGAAGAATGTTCTATCGCATGACTTAGCGCAAGTTTTGATGATGGCCACTACTGTAACAATGGCCTTCACTCCGCTGTTAGCTACGTTCGGCAACTGGATCACCAGCGTGCTAACTGCAAAAAAGGTATCTTTCTCCGCAAAGGCACTTGTTTTAGACACTAGTGACCTGGATCAGCATGTAATTGTTGTGGGCTTTGGCCGGGTTGGGCGTTTGGTTGCCAAGGTTCTTACCGCCGAGCATGTGAATTACATAGCTTCTGATATACAGCCTAGCGTTGTTGCCGAAGGACGGAAAGAGGGTTACCCCGTATACTTGGGAGATTTAACGAAGCTTGAAGTACTCGAGGCTATGGGTGCGGCGCGCGCTACTGCTGTGACACTTGCCATAAATAATGAAGTAACAGCAAAAAAGATCATAACGTTAGTCTCAAAAAATTTCCCTAACGTTGTAATAGCGGTTCGTATCCCTGATTTGAGTAAGGCCGACATGTACATTAAGCTCGGTGCCCATCATATCATACCCGAGACTTACGAAGCGGGGCTACAGCTTGGTGGTGTTGCGCTTAGTATAAGCGGTTATAGCGACAATGCGATACTTTCGCTACAGAACACGTTTCGAATGGAAGATTATAAGCGACAAGAAAACCGCGATGATACTTAATTATCTGCTCTGACGTGAGCGTGTCTCATACCTCTATTGATGCTTTTTACTGCTTTGCCCTTGTAGCATCAGACTACATGGAAAACGAACTAGGAAAATATGGCGGAACTATACGGCACTCTACGCAACCTGGGAGGAAAGTTAATAGACATTTTTTTCCCGTGGGCTTGTGCAAATTGCGGAGCGCTGCTTAAAACCAATGCCGTTGTATGCGCTCCTTGTCGAAGCATGATTACATTTTTGAAGGGCGACTTCTGCATACATTGTAGTGCACCCCTACTCCCCAGCATGAAATACTGCGCACAGTGCTTGGGTAAGCATTCATACCTTACCGCTCTGGAATCTGTATTAGAATACAACGCAAAGAGCAAAAAACTGATTACACAATTGAAGAAATGTGGGGAGATGGCACATGTTAGGATCTATGCGTCCTGGATGTTTGATAGGGGACGTGCAATGCTCGCTCGGGCCGCTATGCTGGTTCCTGTTCCCATTCATAGACCTCGTTTGCTTAATAGGAAGTTTAACCAAGCCGCATTACTGGCACTGGAGTTAAGTAAACTATGTGGTGTACCCACAGAAATGTTCATACTAAAAAAATACCGAAGCACTCCACCGCAAGGCAAATTGTCTGCTGCAATGCGCTCTCAGAATGTTCAGAATTCATTCTCCGTTTCCAACCCTGCAATGGTCGTTGGAAGGTCTATTCTGCTGGTTGATGACGTAGCAACTACTGGAGCTACCTTGCAGTCATGTGCGCAAACTTTGATACTAGCTGGCGCGACTGAGGTTCAAGCTTTAACGTTGGCAAGATCTCTACGCAATACATGATCATGATGCTATTCTAATCACGCCGCGAATATTTTTGAACTACCGCGCCGTATAAACTGCAATACAGTCATGCACTCTACAAGACGGAGAAGTACAACACACAGTTGGTGGTATTATCGCCAACGCGTGGTCGCCGACGACGGTTGTTAGATCAGCGCCTACCGGCTATCGTGACAGCATTGTATCTCACTAAACATATTTTTTGATGATACTGCAAGATAGCTTCTTGTCTGCATTGCGGGATAAAATAGGCCTTTGAGTATCTGTGTGATTGCGATATTCTGGACGGCACAGCAACGTTATTGTGGTTGCTATTTTAGAGGAGTTCGAGATGGATCATGAAGACATGATAAAGGTAGATGCCTCTGTACGTGAACGGTGTGGCACAGGCAGTGCCAGGGCTTTGCGCGCAGCTGGGCTTATACCTGCTGTAATATACGGGAAGGGTCGCGAGCCCATGAACATATCTTTACACTATGTAGATTTTTTGAAGAAGTGTCGCTCGTTTTCTATATTCTCCAAGCTTATCGAATTGTGCATCGGTAAGGAGAAGGAGTATGTGATAACGAAAGACATACAAAAACATCCGGTGAGTGGGATGATCACCCACGTAGATTTTCAATTTGTGGATAGAAACTCTGAGATGAAGATAGAGGTTCCTCTCGTGTTTCTTAATGAGAATAAGTGTGCTGGCGTCAAGCAAGGCGGCGTTCTGAACGTGATGCATCGCTCGTTGTTGATACGATGCTCACCTGACCACATACCAAAAAATATCGAGGTTGATTTGCTTGACGTTGCTATAGGGCATTCTCTCCATGTTAGCGACTTGAAGCTGCCTAGTACTATGAATGTTGTTATGAAGGAGGAGGACCCTGTTATTCTTGCAGTATCTTCTTCAGACGAAACAACAGAGTCAGCTGAGGAAGCTCCTACTGAGACTCCTGAAGACAACAAATAGCTTGTAGCATGTTGCTCTTTGTTGGGTTAGGCAACCCAGGAAAGCGATATGAGATGACGCGCCACAATGTCGGTTTTATGATATTGGACGCGGTGGCGCGTCGTTTTGGCTTTCCGGAGTTTTGCTGTAAGCATAATGCTGATGTTTCCATTGGAGACTTAGAATCGCACCGTGTGGTACTTCTTAAGCCTCTTTCTTACATGAACAATTCGGGTGATCCCGTGCAACGCGCGGTGAGCCTGTACAAGATGTCACTTGATTCCATAACGGTATTTCATGATGACACTGAGCTGCGACAGGGTGTGATTAGGGTGAAACGTGGTGGCGGTAGCGGAGGCCATAATGGTATTCGTTCAATTGACGCCGCCATTGGGAAGGACTACTTGCGGGTAAGGTTTGGTGTTGGACGCTCCGACGGATGCAACATGTCTGACTATGTGTTGTCCGACTTTACGAACCCCGCCGCCGTACATGAAGCCATCGCCAACATAGCTGAAAACATTCCCATGCTTTTAAACGGAGACGCTGCGGAGTTTATCTCTAAAGTGAGCGTGCCGTTTTAAAACATGCAAAAAAGGTATGGAGGTATTCCATTGCCTAAACTCAGTGAGAGAAACCTATTTTTCTCTTATGCTCGGTTGGTTTTACCATACGTAACATAGTAGACCACTCTACCGCAACACCAGAATCTTTGGTCAATTACGGCTGAATACGTGATTAATGCTAGAGGTAAGCATGCCCCGATGGTAAAATGCTTAATGATGGAGTTTGGGGTAGTGCATGCCATTCGCAAGCGTACGTGAGGAGTGCGGGGTTTTTGCAATTCAGAACCACAGCAACGCGGTACACAAATGTCTGCTGGGGTTGCACGCTCTGCAACATCGTGGCCAGGAATCCTTCGGTCTGGCTGCCTATACAGTAGGCTCCACGATACCTGGCTCATTTTACAAGAGTGGCTGTGTAAGCAGCGTATTTGGTAACAGCGTAGTCGGCTCACTAGATGGTAATCTTGCTGTTGGCCATGTGCGCTACTCTACAAGCGGGGGAGTCACAGCTACTGGGACGCAGCCGTTTATTGTAGATAGCAAATTTGGCCCCCTTTCGGTGGCACATAATGGTAACTTAACGAACGCTAGTAGCCTGCGGGAAGACCTTGTAAAACGAGGTTGCGTCTTTACCTCCAATATAGATACCGAAGTAGTCGCGCACTTGATTGCGACTCACGATTCTTCCACGCTGGTTGATTGCGTCTCCTCATCAATACAGAAGGTTCGCGGAGCTTTCGCGTTTGCTATCGTTGCTCGAGACACGCTGATAGGAGTGAGAGATGCCGCAGGAATTCGGCCGCTTGTGTTAGGCATTGTGGACGGCGCGCATGTCCTTGCTTCTGAAACGTGCGCACTTGATATAGTAGGTGCAAAGTTTGTCCGGAATATAGAACCTGGAGAGTTAGTCGCAATAGACAAGGAAAATAACATCTTTAGTGTGTTCCCTTTCAAAACGGAGAAGTACAGTTTCTGCATATTTGAGTACATATATTTTGCCCGTCCTGATAGTGTTGTAGAGAATAGACCGGTATATGAGACAAGAAAAAACATTGGTGCAACACTCGCTGCTGAAAGCCCACCTCCTAAGAACGTTGATATGGTGGTGCCTGTGCCAGATTCCGGGATCCCCGCAGCCATGGGCTATGCAACAGAATCTGGGGTTCCGTTCGAGTTTGGAATAGTAAGAAATCACTATGTAGGACGTACTTTCATACAGCCGTCCGACAAGGCCAGAAAGCTTGGGGTGGAATTGAAACACAATGCTAACGCAGCAATTTTGCGTGGAAAGAACATAGTTTTAGTAGACGACAGCATAGTGCGGGGAACTACACTGCGCGAAGTCATAGCGCTATTGAGAAGGGCTGGCACGAAAAATATTCATCTAAGGATATCGAGCCCGCCCACCATATATTCATGCTTTTACGGTATTGACACGCCCACAAGGTCTAAATTGGTAGCAAACAATTTGTCGATCAACCAATTAACAAAGATGCTGAACTGTGACAGCCTGTCTTTCATCAGCATTAATGGTCTTTATAGAGCAGTTTGCGGTACGGATAGAAATAATACCGCCCCACAGTTCTGTGATGCCTGCTTTACAGGGCTCTATCCACAGGGAGAAATTGAATAGCACGGCACATGCCATATCCTTCAGCATGGACACTAATTATACATGTCATCTGCACTAACAATGTATTTGTATTCACCCAGGCAGAGTTATACATAAGACCGAGACATACAAACTGGTACCTTGTTACAGGGGTAAACCCTTGTATGTCGTGAAGTAAGCAATATACAAACCCTCTCTACCTCATGCATGTACCTCAGTAATGACACTATTGCCAGTGTTAGGTACTCCTTCAATTCATAACAAACTAAGTGTCCCAAGCAAGGCATAACTGGCGCTCCAGCCTTGAACCTTCGATTAATTCAACATTACGCCTCTCGCAGCAAACCCCGCCACAAGACCTAGTGCTGCACACACCAGCACGCAAGTGCCATAACACTACCACCAGTTTTTACGGTAACTTTTGACAATAATCGTGCCCCACCAAGCGTACTGGCCAAAAAGTCGACAGATACTCTCGAGACAAAAGAGGCAGAGAAAATAAAGATCAAGCTATGTTTTGGTCTTAGAATGTGCAACGATCAAATCCTAAAGTTCGCTGCTACAAGCATTTGTCAGACTATCTGCGCGCTCCGTTGGAAGATTTCATATTTACATTTGTACATCAATTACTGGGCGTCACAGCCGAAGTTTTGTATCCACCTCATATCTGCGCTAAATAAAATAGGACCCTCAGCTATGTTTTCTCACCAAAACCAAACACTTATATGTCAGAAAACTGCACACCTACATAGGCACTACGAGGCTGAGGTTTATAAGCTTTACTGCATAGCGTGCCCATAGATCCGTAAATTTATAGCGCTCTTTTCAGTTCTTCTGCAGTCCTTGTAGGTAGCCACATCTCAAACACACGCCTACAGTATACAGCTCCTTACAAGCAAGAGGCCATACCCACAATGTTGTTTTATCTTCAAGCGTCATGCTTGATATATATATATATTCAAAGTGCGCAACATTGGCTATCTTTTATAAGGTTGTACTACTTCAGGCTACTGTAGACCTGAAAAAGCGAACCACTCACACCACTTTCTGTAATAACTAAACTACAGATTTTAACGCGCCATGCCACGCTGTTAGCAATATCCAACAACACCTAATACCTGCAGAATCTCGAAGATGTATGTCATTTGCGTCTGTTAGGATTCCCCTCCCATATACTCTCCCAGAAGTATTAGCGGATACGAGGACAGCCCCCATATCCCCAGTAAGATGCGTCACAGATTGGTGGTGGTAATGCCATAAATGGGGCCTTTTTCAATTCTCTGCATTCCTATACACAGCAAGATACTCTGGAACTATATGTTCTATTGTACCACTGCCTTTTACAGTGTTTGCGTTATCCTTTGCGATGATATCGTATTTCATAAGTTCTATCTGATCTCGGGTAACAATAGGCTCATTATTGCCCGTTACTGGATGTGTTAGCAGTGAAACTAGCTTTCTCTCCAACAAAAACGCACAGCTTTTAGCGATAAAAAACGGAATAGGCAAAAGGGTTTTTTTTCTGCACGTACTTTCCAGTATAAACTCCATAAGCTCTTTAAAAGAGTACACATGAGGGCCGCATATTTCATACGTACCTTGCTCGTTCTTTGCGATCAAATCCACCACGAGGTCTACGACATCTCCGACATGCACAGGCTGCAGCAAATTTTTACCCCCGCCCAAAACAGGCATCACCGGAGTTATACGTGCGATGTTTGCGAACTTGTTAAAGAAATTGTCTTCAACTCCAAAAATCAGATTCGGCCGTACTATTATTGCGCCTTGATGCGTGTCATTAATGAGCTGCTCACCTTGCAGTTTACTCATCGCATACGTTGAGCTCACAGCAACGTCTGACCCCATTGCGGAAAAATGCACAAGCATCTTGCCGTGTTTTTCAGCAAGCTGTGCCAAATAGCCAGGAAACAGTACGTGAAGGTATTTCATAATCGAAGAGCGTGGCTCACTGATCGTACCCACAAGATTTACAACAATATCGCTCTCTGTAACGAGCTTTTCTATTAACCGGGTATTTGAAAGTTTGCCCACGATGGTATCAACCTGGCCTAGGTGACCAAATAGTTTGAGATCCGAAGCCTTTCTTTGGTCACGGGTATAAACGCTCACACAGTACTTACGCGCCACTAGTTCACACACTAGATACTTGCCTACAAACCCACTTCCACCAAACACTACAACTCTTTTCATGACGGCTCCGTGCAACTCCAGAAGATCTTTACATTATTCATACTTTGACGCACTGTGCAATCTCAGCTTCCCGATACGGAAGTACTAGAGCATAACAGTAAAAAATACGTGGGCACGTGGTGGCCCTGGCAGCACCTGCGCACGAGAGCTACGATCACAAGTCTTTTAAAGAAAACACCAGCTATGGTAACGCCGTGATGGGGCCAAACGCTAGGTGATAAAAGTACACAGTACACCACACGGACCGTACATAGCGTGGGTAACCATATTGGCCCATCTACTTCATACATGCTCCAGAAAGCAGCAGTGTTCAGTACAGGTACGGCAAAAGTTGCCATACAAACATAGGAAATTTTCCAGTTTCATCCCATGAGCGGTTGCTACAAACATGTTTGCACTTCGGTGGTTGTTGCTCAATACATGTCAAAATTGCATACACACATGACAAGACTAAATGGGTCAGTAGACTTGGAAACCATAACGGAACGTATCTGCAGCACAAGCGACAGGAATACGCGGCAGAGGCTAATTCCACCACCTAACCCTCCAAAGTTTTTACCGTAGCATCCGCTGACAATGCCAGGACACATATGCAAAAAGTCTCAAGCATGTTCCAAAATCGTATTCACACAAAACATGGTCTTATAGTAGCGTTGGCAGAAGTTTACATGTTTTACGTATCAGTAGTTTATATATGGGAGCGAGTATCCAAATATCTGCGTAAGGCGATATGCCAGCTTGCGTCCATCTTCTGTTTTTACCATATTGTGAGCATCCGCATGCGCCCGCACCATTGTGCTTAAATCGCAGGGATCAGCGAATTTGAACGCAATAACACCTGACTGCCTACAACCTAACATGTCGCCACCTCCACGCAGTATTAGATCCTGCTCTGCTATGTAAAATCCATCTTGAGAATCTCTTAGGGTAATAAGCTTCCTATATGCAATCTTGCTTACCGGCCCATGGAGTAGAATACAAAATGATTGCTGATTTCCTCTACCAACGCGGCCACGCAGTTGATGTAGCTGTGACAAACCAAACCTTTCTGGGTTCTCTATCACAATGATGGTCGCGTCCGGAACGTTGACCCCAACTTCAATGATAGAGGTTGCTACCAACAACTTAAGATTACCTGAATAAAAAGCACGCATGGCCGAATCATTGCTCGATTGCGGCATTGCACCGTGTGATATACCAACTATATCTCCAAAGATATGTTTCAAAGAAGCAAATCTGTCTTCAACAGAAGCAATATCACTGCCCTCTGACCCCTCGATATATGGGCAGATCCAATACGCCTTATGTCCCTGTGCTATCATGTTCTTTAGCCTCATGCACACATCATCAATGCGGCTTACCTTTACTACGCTAGTCTTCACAGGTAACCGACACTTTGGCTTATCTGTCAGAGTCACCCTGTCCATATTTCCGTATAATATTTGCTCCAATGTTCTGGGTATGGGGGTTGCCGTAATGAACAAAACATCCGCGGATTCGCCCTTTTCTATCAGTTTCATCCGTTGCATAACCCCAAATCTCTGCTGTTCGTCTATGATGACAAGGCGAAGATTATGGAATTTTACCGACTCCTGAAATAACGCATGAGTCCCTATGATAACGTTAATCTCCCCCGATGACAGACGCGCAATGACTGACTCTTTATTCTTAGACCTGCCGGTAAGGAGCTCAATGTGTATATCTAGATCGGCCAAAAGCGACTGAATCCATGAACAATGCTGCTCGGCCAATATTTCCGTAGGCACCATAAATGCCACTTGGCCCTTATCTTCTATAACGTTTAGTAGAGCAAAAAGCGCAACAACCGTTTTTCCGCTTCCGACATCCCCCTGCAGCAGTTTAGCCATTTGCTTATCTGAAGTCTGGTCTGCGGTGATATCTTCAATGGCGGCTTGTTGTCCCTCTGTTAGTTCAAAACCGAGCTTTGTTAGAACTTGCTGCCGGTATAAGCCCCTAACATTTATTGCGATACCCTGCTTTCTGCCGTACTGACGGGCAAAATATATTGCTGCATGGTAACTCAACAGCTCATCATAGGATAGCCTTCCTTTACTTCTCTGTACTTCGTCTAGATCACTAGGCACATGGATTTTGCAAACGCTTTCCTGCCAACTGTACCAAGAATGCTCACATATTAAGTCACTGGGCAGCCATTCATACTGTGCCTGTAGAGACTTTAGGGCAACTTTAATAAACTTATGCACCAATCTTGAGTGTATCCCTTTAGTGACCGAATACACGGGCTCTAACGTGTCGCAGATCTCAGTAAGTTTTCTGAGGTTACTGGTACAATAGTCTGGATGCGTTATCTGCATCACGCCTCTATGCACTTCCAGCTTTCCACTGATAACGCATGGTTTGTCAACAACCAGAACATTCTCTAAGTATTGTCGTGAGTAATTAAAAAATATCAGCCACACCTCACCTATCTCAGTAGCCAAAAGAACCTTGTATGGGACATTTCTTGTACGTTTTATCTTGTGTGGTGCTACATGTTTTTTTACCACAGCCACAAATGTTACTGTATTACCTACCACGCTCCCCCGCGCGGATAGTTCTGAAATCTGGGTGTTGCGCCGGTCCACATAACTGTGCGGGGCATACAAAAGTAAATCCACTATCCGTGAGCCACCGCATAATTTTTCCAACAATGTGCCCTTCTCGTTGTCCACGCCTTGCATATCGTATATGCTGGAAAACATCCCAGGAACTTCTGAGGGGCGTTTTACAGTTTTCTTTGCTTTCTCAGACTGTTCTACGTGGGTTGATGGGCTTTGTGTTTCTATCATAGGACAGGCATGGATGTACTAATCATAATAACAGGAAGCGTTGCTGCATATAAATCACTTGAAGTTATCAGAGAGTTGAAAAGAAGAAAATACAATTTGCACTGCGTACTAAGCAGTAGCGGCGAAAGATTTATTACTCCGCTATCGGTTTCTGCGTTATCTGGAACACACACATACACAGAGCAAGACGCGTTCGAAGAAAACGAAAACATGAAGCACATTTCCCTATCACGAAATGTCGACCTGATACTGGTAGCGCCTGCCAGCGCGAATATAATAGGCAAGGTTGCCCACGGAATTTGTGATGATTTGCCAACAACCATATTGATGGCCGCCAATAAGCCCGTAATCATGGCACCAGCAATGAATACTGTGATGTGGAATTCAAATCCTATGGCTCGCAATTTGGAAATATTAAAGCAGGATAACGTACACATAATCGAGCCCGAGTGGGGTGTGTTAGCTTGTGGAGAGGCAGGATTAGGAAAAATGGCCAGCGTGCCTACAATCGTGGACTTTGTAGAAGGCCTAGCTGCTTCTAGTAAGACCTAGGGTCCAATACTGCTCTGCCGTAGGACATTGTACTGTCACACGGTCATTACCGCAGTGATTCCGACACTGTCGATCACTGGTTCCTATTGTCACTACAAGCATGTGTCATGTGTTCTCTGCATCATACAACAACGTGCCAAGTCCTGCCCTGCGCAGGATTCTCCACCTAACTCACCGTAGACATCGTCAAAGGTGTTACCGCTACGTACGCGATTTCCAATATCTCTATCCCGGGCTACCAATACAGGTGTTCCGGCTAGCCTATAGGCAACATCTTGCTAGCGGCAGCTGCACCGCAGCATAACTCGTCCAAAAGTAACGCACCAACCACCTGTGGAGGTTTTCCTGCGCATATGGCTCCGCAGAATCCCGATTCCTGATGCTTTAGCAAATACACATGATCTGGAACTAGGCCCACATTCTCCACCGATGGTTCCAAAACCAACCTTTGCTACTGCGCCAAAATTCGTCTATGCAGGGAGTCTTTCATGTAGTTTCACTACACAACACCTATGTAGTCCAGAGCATTGCTCGGATCCCATTCCACTGCGTTTTATAGAACATACTCTTTATCATGGATAGATCACGAAAAAAGATTTGCTACCATACTCCATCGCACTGCCCAATGCTTTTCGCATGGCTTGCAATGCATATCCTGACAAACCACAGCGCAGTACGCATAGGCATCCACATGCTAATTAGCGATAAATACATCAGTGTGGCTATCCCAATTTTGGAGTCCAAACTCCACCGGGCCACGCACGCATGCATCGTGAATATTGTAAGAGTTTTGCATACAATCCTACCACTTGATACCTACATGAGATCTGTTTGCTATGTTCTTCCATAGCCGTCCTTGGATATTGTATTAGCTGGACAGACATGGCGGTCACTTGTGAGGTTATTTGTCCAGTTGGACTATTTGTAATCCTCTGATGTTTTCAGCACACAATGCAAGATAACCTCAAAAATGGTCACGCGGACCTCTAAACGCATTTTCTACCTATGCCTCACACAACGCACCGGGTTTTGTCATTGCGCCAAAGATTCCCCATGGCTTGCCGGGTTCATAACTTCGTGTTCCTATCCAGTATTCGGTAATAGTCTAGCAGATATTATTCTGTTTCCCCGTGTAGCGGCTCCGTTTCAATTCAACATGTAGTTTTTCGCACTACACACGGTACGCCGCGTGTCCACTTGTGCTGGTTATTTCTCCCATAAAAACTGTAAGAATCTGTCTTCTGCGTAATTTTTACTCGGCTCCTTACTTACCTATGCAGAACTTGCTGAAGATATCGTTCAGAATATCGTCCCCATATACTACTCCCGTGACCCTGCCGATCTCTTGTGATGCGAGTCTGAGATGCTCTGCAAGAATTTCCACCGGCATATCGTGCGTTATAGCTGAGAGAAACTGTAGAGCCTTTTGCAGATGGCTTCTATGCCTATGAGAGGTTATACATACGTCCTCAGTGCCAGGAAAACTATTCTCCGACTTCTCTTTAATAAGTTGCAGCAGTGTACTGACACCAATATCGCGATGTACTGAAATGGGGTGAAATTTTCTGCCATGTAGCATGACCGGTCCACTCTCACTGCTGTTATCCGCCTTACTGAGAACCCAAACTGTTCTCTCATCGTGCGGGCTACTAATCGCGTCTATACTTTCCTGGAACACCGTTCCGTATGGGCACATGACTATCTTAACATCTGCGTGCTCCGCAGCATTCAAAGCACGTCTTATGCCCTCCTGCTCTATTGAGTCAGAACTATCTCGTATACCTGCGGTATCGACAATAACAAAGGGGTATCCATCGATATCTATCGCGACTTCCAGCACATCGCGAGTCGTTCCAGGCTGTGCCGACACTATAGCAGCATTCCTTCGCGCCAAACTGTTGAACAGTGTAGACTTGCCAGCGTTCGGTTCTCCTAGAATAACAACACGTATTCCGTTACGTAGTATTTCTCCGCGATGATTATCGTCAAGGTACAGTGCTAGGTTCTCACGAAACTGGGATATGCCCCCATATATGCCTCCTAATACTTTGCTTGAATCCACATCCTCAGGGAAGTCTATACATGCTTCCAAAGATGATATTATATCTATCAGCATGTTTCGCCATGACGAGTATTGCCGCTTCAAACTGCCAGTAGACTGCGCCACCGCTTGTCGCAGCTGAGCCTCCGTTTCTGCATTGATAAGGTCTGATATGCCCTCAGCCATAGTAAGGTCAATTTTACCGTTCAAATACGCTCGCAGAGAGAATTCACCCGGGTTTGCTATGCGTATCACCGTGTGAAGCATGTCATATAGGCGCCGGATAACCGCTATACTGCCATGTACCTGCAGTTCTATTACATCCTCCCCTGTAAAACTTCCCGGGGCAGGAAAATACAAAACAACTGCTTGATCTATGGGATGACCCGAGCTGTCGCGTAAGATTTTACATGTAGCCATTCTGGGGCTAATCTCGTCGTATATGCCCAGAGTCCTCAGAGCATCAAGCGCGCCGGTACCAGATATCCTTATAACTGCTACTCCAGACTTTCCACGCGGCGTTGAGAGCGCAAATATTGTGTCTTCTCTTTCTCCCACCATCAGTATTTTTACCAATTTTAACAAACGACAGCACATTGTGCGTTATGCAGCACTACCGAATATCACACAAAAGCCCCTGCGCGAAGTTATATCACCCAACTATGGCTGCGTATTCATATTCACAAGAGAAACGTAACTCTACAATGGAGAGCGCCGCTAAACTAATATTATCACCTTAAAAAACAAAAGCACCTATTCTTAAAGCCTGAACGGACCTGCTACTGGCGCGCCTTTTTCTATACGTTATAGAATTGTGGGCTTAAAGCTCTGATTTTTTGCAAAAATCCATTAGTGATCTTATGCGCTAATATGCCCGAAAGTGCCCACTATTTGGCATGTTACATTGGTCAAAGTCATGGACATTCTTTAAATTATGGTTTATATTTTTTACAGTTGTTTCCCTTTACCTATAGCTTTAATGATCAGGGTAGTGTGTACAAATTGTGGTGCTATGTACAGTGTTGCGAGTACGAAAATACCCGAACAGGGCAAAGAGGTTACTTGTGCGAATTGTCACAATACCTGGCTATATAAGACAGAGGAACCACGCGTAACATTTGAGCATGCAAGAGTGAAGAAGGGTCCGCCTGGCTCTGGCACTGCTCACAAAAAAACAAGATTCTGGAAGTATACCATTCCACAAATCATCATTATGCTTCCCTTGTTGTTCCTATTTTCCTCTTCCTTTCAACAGAGTGTGCCGTACAAGGTCAGAAGAATTTATCGTCTTGCAGAAATATACGATACTTCTCACGTTAGGTTGCTAGAATCAGACGCAAAAGTCCTGAGTATAAAGCCTGACGACAAAATGACGGTGAGCGTGAAGTGGGTGATTACTAATACCTCTGAAGAGGAAAGTTTCATACCGGGTGTGCGTTTTACTTTCTACGATAAACATAAAAACAGTGTTTTTTCGAAGAAAATTGCGGTAGATAAGTACGGGTTGATACGGGGCAATTCAGAGTTGTACTTCGAGCAAGTGCTAGAGGACGTGCCCATCACTGCCGAAACTGTAAAGGTGCGCACAGGTAACGCTTTTGAGATCCTTTTTTACTGACACGGTACCGGAATTTACCGTTACCCAAATTACAGATGTACTCCAAAGGTTACTGCATGAGACGTTTTACTGCGTCAAAGTGCGCGGAGAGATCAGTGGTGTCTCTCGGCCAAGTTCAGGGCATGTGTATCTAACGCTGAAAGACAGCAACTCCATAATAAACGCAGTGTGCTGGAACGGCACACGAATAAAAGAGCAGTTTTGCGATGGACTGGAAGTGGTATGTACCGGACATATAAGCATATATCAGTCACGTTATCAGCTCATTATCACAGACATGGTTCTCGCTGGCCCGGGCAAGCTCGCAGCCATGCTTGCAGAGCGGAAAAAAAAGCTGGAAAGTGAGGGAATTTTTGACCCCGCACGTAAGAAAAAGCTTCCGATGCTGCCCATGAAAATCGGAGTTATAACATCACCTACAGGAGCAGTTATCCGCGACATTTTGAGCAGGATTGAGGAAAGATTTCCCTCGCACGTTGTAATATGGCCAGTACAAACACAGGGCCTCCTGGCAAGTTCCATGGTCATCGACGCAATAGCTGGGTTCAATAACTCAACTGATCCTCCGGATGTGCTTATTGTGGCTCGCGGTGGCGGAAGTTTGGAGGAGCTATGGCCATTCAATGATGAAGACCTTGCCCGTGCAGTTGCGGCTTCAAAAATACCCGTAGTGTCTGCTATTGGGCATGAGACAGACTACACGATAATAGACTATGCGGCAGATGTGCGAGCATCAACACCCACCGCAGCAGTAGAGATTGTTCTGCCTGAAAAGAGAAAGCTTGTTGAAAGAATCTCAAATCAACTAATACGATCTAAAAACTCTTGTGAGCGCGTAATCAAACTTCATGAAAATCGTTTGTTGAAATTTAAGGGAATACTGGCAGAAACGAGAAGTAAAATACTCCACATGGGACAGCTAACGACGGAGTATCGCAAAACGATAAGGCATCTCTTACATGTTATTCTGTTGAAAAAGAGACAGAAACTCGAAGCGTTGGTACAGCGTTTGAACTACTATGACCAACAAAACATCTTAAATGTTGGCTACACGGTTATCTGCGATATAAATGGGAACCAGATATGCTCTGCTAATGATCTATCAGCCAACGATACTGTGATTATTAGATGGAAAGACGGACAACGGCGCGCTCTTATTATAACAGACTAGAGTCCCCTAGCAGACCTTTATTAGCCTTAGCACTCCGTATAAAGAAAGCGCAGAAACACCTCATATCCTCTACAACATGCCCAGAATCGAAAGCGTCAGCCGTAACTTCTCATGCTAACGCTATGTAGGTAGTGCGTAGATCGGCACATAACTCACCGATGCCATGATCATCGGGCTGACGGCAATCTGGTAATGCCTGTTGTTAAGTACCTGGAATACCAGCAGCATGGTGATTAGTACCAAATCCCACACACAAACCTAAAATGCAGTCACTATGCCAACATGCCCACACCTTGGCGCGATGCAATACAGCCCCCGCACTTACGGGGAGCACGCACGCAGCACCCCGACCTATACAAAAAGCACAGAATATAGCACTTTATCATTGCGCAAGCCAGCCATGATAGACTTACGAACACCCATTGCGTGGAACTCAACTACTTCTCAGGCACTTTCTCGTCACTCTCTTCGGTGTCCTCTATTAGATCGTCGCCGTCCTCGTATTCGTCGGCACTTTCGTCACCTTCATCAGAACTCCATGACTCATCTTCAAGAAGCTCTTCATCTTCCAACCAGCCGTCGTCAAGCTCTTCCTGACTTCCGTAAACTTCGTCGAAATCTTCATTTGAGTAACCGTCTTCCTCATCGTCATCTAGAGGAAATTCAGAATCCTCTTCTACGCTGTCGCCTCCATAGAGGTCGTCATATTCATCTCTTTCCACAAAATTACCATTATAATCTTCCCCAGCAGCACCATCATGTGGCGGAACGTCACCGCGACCCAAAAGAGCCTGAAGCTCCTCATTGCTCTCGCCTTCAGAAATGATCTCTCCACCACCGTCGCCCCCATCACCACGTGCCTTATCTGGATTGTAAGGCTCCTGCGTTGGAACAAACGTGCTCTTTAATAACCTACGCGTAAAAGTTTTGTCCTCATAGTATTTTATTTTTCTAGACTTTATAGGATAAGTTGACTCTATCAAAAGAATCTGCTCATCCTTGGGCAGCATAATAACTTCCTGCGGCAACAACAATGCCCTTTGCGTGTCTGATATGTGTAGAGAACGCGACGCTGGATTAAGGTCCAAAAACTTCGGCCTGTTAAGTGATTCCTGACTTACCGTTTTGTTTCCTATAAGCTGTGAAATAAGGTTTGCAGTCTCTATGTTGTTAGCCGCAAATGTTATACGGTAGGTGGAATTCGAGAGGAAGGAGTTCATTCCCGCCTCCTCATAAATACCCTTGAGCTGCTCCGTGTCTTGGATGATCAAAAACAATCTCACCCTGTATCCACGGAAGTACGCAATGCCAGTCTGGAATTGTTCCATTTTGCCCAAAGTCGGAAACTCATCCATAAGGAAAAGCACACCGTAAGGTTCATCATCAGAAGGAAGCGTCCTACACAAAAATTCCGTTGCCTGCTGATAGAAAACCTGCATGAGCGGTCTCAACCTGGTTAGATTATCAGGAGTAACTCCGACGTAAACAGTTACTCTGCGACGCTTGAAGTCCTGAATGTTAAAGTCACTCGATGCTGTAGCAGTGTCTATAAGCGGGTTAGCCCACAGTTCCAGTGAAGAGTTCATGGTAGATATAACACCAGACCGCTCCTTGTCGGCCTTCTGTAAGAAGGCAGCTATGTTCATATACGCCACGGGGTGTATTTGCTTTCCTATAGTATCTAACACAACCGCAAGGTTATACACCACATCGTCGCTACGCATTGTGCGCACGACCTCCCCGAAGGACTTAGTCTTCTCAGGCACGGCTAGCAAGTACAGAACTACTCCCACAAACAGACTGCGGGCCTCATTGTACCAGAAGTCTTGCTCGGGCATTATCAGGTTTGCAATTTTCTGCACATCATCCACCATCTGGCCCGGTTTTTTACTTATCCAGTCCAGCGGGTTGTAACAGTGGCTTATTCCATCGGGTTGCGCCGGATTCCACACATATACATCCTGACCTATCTTCTTACGGTAACCGCTGGTCAGGTCATAGTTCTCAAGCTTTACGTCGTGAACAATGACAGAATCTTCCCAGAACAAAAGATTGGGAATTACAAAGCCCACACCCTTACCGGAACCTGTTGGAGCAAAAAGCAGCGCGTGTTGATATCCATCTGCTACTAAGTACCCACGCTGATCCTTACCTAACAATAACCCCCTTCTGCTCCGTAGCCCTATTTTGCGAATATCCCGCTCCGAAGCCCATCTAGAGTCTCCATGTAAGGATTCCTTCTTTTTAAAAGGACGCCAGTCGAAAAGTATGTGTCTCAAATTCCAAAACACGATGCCCACAAGGCTCAATGGCGCAAAAAATGAACCCCACAACTTGACGGAATTCGATACGCCAAAAACACTAGGGTCAACCCACCACTTGTGTATGTAGTCAAAAATCGTAGGCCATAATCTCGCAGGAAAGTCCGAAAGGCTTGGGTTCAACGAATGGAAGTCCAAGTACTCCATCCCCCACACAAATAGCACGAACATGGCACCTGATGTATAGAAGCAAAACTCCATCAGGAAAAACATGCCTACGAAGAAGACAAGTACATTACGAATATGGTTGGAACTATGCATGCTCTGGCTTCTGCAACACAAAAAAGCACAAAAATGTCCTTGCGCAAAGACTATACATTATTACCTGAACATTTAGTGAACAGTACCTCAGAAACGTGACGCATACCACCCTCTGCCCGCTTCAACTGGATTATAATGTCGATAATATTCTCAATGTAGTCAACAATCTGATCAGGTTGCAACCCCATACCTGCTTGTATGACCATAAGTTTCAGCTGCTCTATCGCCATTCTTGGAGTATCAGCATGCAAAGTGGATATTGACCCCGGGTGTCCAGTATTTATTGCTCGTAAAAAGCTGAATGCTTCTGCACCACGTAGCTCTCCCACTATTATTCTATCCGGTCTTAAACGAAGACAAGCCTCTATTAGATCCTGCGTGGTCACGCGTGAGCGCCCTTGCCCACCTTTAGAAGCAAGCAAATGCACACAATTTGGGTTGGAGAGAGTTATTTCTCTAGAGTCCTCTACCGTAATGATCCGCTCTTCGAGAGGTATAGCCCTTAATGCGGCATTAGTGAATGTCGTCTTACCAGTAGACGTACCTCCACTCACTATAATGTTTTTCTTGCTCCGTACAGCCAATTCTAAAAATTCCTTGAACTTCCCCTTGGACAGTAGAGAGCTCAGTTCACTGTTCACACTCTGAGCCTTATCTTTCATGGCTGTCACATGAGAAAAAGCCCCCATTTTTTCGTAGTCCTCCAAGGTCAACTGTATAGACGAAGGCTTACGTATTGATAGTACAACTTTGTCACTTTCACACGCCGGAGGGAAGACTACCTGCACCCGAAAGCCATTAGGTAGCGATGCTGAAAGAAGCGGGGTTTCTTCACTCAGCTTTTGTTCTGTAGCCTGTGCCACGAGCCTACACAGTGCCTTCAGGTGCGAAATAGTCAGGGCTTCTATACGTTCACACCGTGTTACGCCTCTGTTTTCTACCCACACCTCGCATTCGCGGTTTATAGAAACTTCTGAGACACCTTCCTCGTCAAAGATACCCTTAAGAGGCTCCAGATAAGTCTCTAGTGCAGCACCTCCTCCGCTTGTCATAGTTTTATAACCCCATACCCATTGCGATCACCTCAGTACTGCTTCTCTAGGAAATACTATGTCTTGGTTCACAAACACCCTCATCACAGTACCTTGGTCAACATATACGGTTGGCGTAGTATCGGTGTACTTGTTTATTAACGCCTTCATAGACTCGGAGAAATCTTTCACAGCATCCGTAACGATTTTTGCCTGGACAGATGAAGACGAAGTTGTCTTCTTATCCTTATCCTCCTCGGTTTTCACGACCTCAGACTGCAATGCAGGAATCTTAGACGAAACTACCGCAGTTCCTATGTTAATACCTGCCAAGAGTATAGTAGAAGTAAGTGTTGCTCCCACCTTACTGTCAAAAACTCCAGAAATCCCGTTCCGGCCCAATTCATCCGTTCCTGTGGAGTTTATCTGTACATCTACACCGTGAGGAAGAATAACCCTAGTCCAGTTCACGTTCACTCGCATGCTTTTTCCATTGTCGTCAAAGAAGTAGCTGCCTATCAGCCTGGAACCCTTAGGTATCATAACCGCATTGCCAGCAGCAGCGTACACATCCCTGGAGACTATCGCTCTCAGCACGCCAGGTATATCAGAATTTATCGCAGTTTCTAGGACTGCGTCGATCATGTGACCTTGTAGTATGATGTATCTAGGATCACCCACATGCGTTGCCTTTACGCTAGGAGACGAAGTACCTTCGAGTCCGTGCCATGCCGTAAAACGCTTATCTATGTCCCCCTCGCCTCCAGTGCCACTTTCATCACCGCCACCAGAATCGCCACCTCCCAGCGCAATCATAGGCGCACCACGTTTTTCCTTATCGTAGCCCAAAAACGACGGCATCTTTTCTGCTGTCATGGGGGAGTATGGCATGGGCAATAATGGCTCACTGCGCACATCCTTCGGTGTATTGTCTTCTAATGTAGTGGGCACTTCCAGCTCAGTAGTATCGTCTTCCACTCCCACAGGAGGTTTCACTAACTTCGTCACCACCGGTATGTCCGGCACGCTCGGCATAACCAGCGGCGGCAGCTCAGGCAGTCTTGGAGGAGGAGTAAGTATCCTCGGCGTTGTCTCCTGCGCAGGGGATTCAGCATCCTTTAAAAGTTTTTCTACGTTCCTTTCCTCAATAGACTTCTTAGTCTCGTCTACCACCTCAGCAGGCTTTTCACCCATGAAGAACACATAGTACAGAGCCCCAGTAACGAAAAGGACAATAATGGTGACAAAGAGCTTCTTGCTTTTGTGAACACCTACTATATTGACGTCATCCTCAATGTTTTCTTCAGCGCCTGCGCCCTTAATATCGTCTGACATACGCTACTACCCCAAATTTCTTAACCGAGAGACTGATTCGTTACCGTCACACCCCTGTCTCCAAAATCTAGGTACAACAGCTCATGAACACCCTCTATTATGACGTACCCTTTTAACAGCAACATCCTGCACGGTATTTTTCCACCATCTCTATCCAACAAATAGACTTTCGGGATTACCATGTTGCTGTCACTGAACTTTATATACGTCAGCGCTCCGTCATCGAAAGCGTGCATAGGTGCCATGGCGACATCGGCGCTGCCAGCAGTGAAGACGTAATTAGCACGCGTAGCATTGGGCCTTATGTCAATATCTTCAAGCTCCGGATCGTGCGCAAAACTGGGTGCTGTAATTTCTATCTTCTGCCCACGCATATCAAATTCCCGCTCGCTTTGCGGATAATAGAAACGCACTACGTACGCAAGATCCGAAAGCGCACTATCCTCACGGCCGAGATGTTCGCTAACACCCACTGCGTATGTATCATCCATGGGCAAAGACTTGGAAACCAAATCGAACGCATAGCTCCGCCCCTTACTAGTTTCCAGTAACATGTTTGTATGCCCCTCCTTTTCCAAGGGCATTATATACAGTTTGTTGTCCACAGGCTTTATTTTCCAATTCGCGTTGTTACCAAGAGCCATGACCTTAACAGTCTCACCCTTGGCAAACTCAATGTAGGAGTGATACCCGTAGTTAAATACCACTGTAAACACCTCATTTGCACTGTAGACAAAAGTCTTTATCCTGCTGTCAACCGTCACCGGCGCACCTGGATGCGTGTGCATGCCCTGCGCCTGCCCGCTACCAACAAACAGAACCGCGCAAGATAACAACACGAGAAAATTTTTATAGAAATTCATCATCCGCCCTATAGTAAGTTATTTGGAACCCCAAAGGGTTTACCTGACGCTCTTGTTCACTCATCTCTAGAGAAACATATTTAAAGGAAAGAGTAGCAATTCTGTCCCTCTTTATTTCTGCTCCACTGTGGTTACTAAACTCCAAGGTGAACCTTATTTGCACCTTTCCTACTCCAAGGTGCTGTAGAGAGCGTACCTTCAACGTGCCTGTTACAACGTCTGAGTACAGCGTCATAGGACTGGAGGGGTTGCTGGGCCGAATCCAACTGCGAAAACCACTATACGTGTCTTGTGAAGAGAGAAGGCGTACCTTTGTGTAGTAGTTATACTGAAAGTTGTTCGGGTCATAAAGCTCCCGCGCCTTTACATATTCCACAATAAAGTAATTGCTTAGAACCTCATCCGCAGAGTACTGCTTCACGGACATGGGGTTTACCAAAGTCGTGATGCCGGACTTTTTCTCAATTTCAACAACAAAAGGCTCGATAGTACGTGTCTTTCCTATCCTGAAAATAACAAACGTACTGACTGCTATGCAAAACACAGAAAGAACAACAAGGAAAAGCAGTATGTTGCGCTGCACCACGACAGACCCATAGCGGTCATGGTACCAATCTCCAGCTTTACCAGCAGTCTGGTAATTGACCGTCCTTTTCACAGGTGCTTTTCCCGCCTTTCCAAAAAAAAACATACACAATACCAACTAGCTGAAACAAAACCGCGCAACAGGTGGAAATAGCCCCACTGCAAGTTCGCCCAAACGTCATCAGAACCTACTATGCTTTTATTTATATCAAGTTAACACAAAAATCATCCCCTATTAGCATACCAGGGGCGCTTAGTACAGTTTTTCCATATCCGTCAGTAGCTCACTTTTGCTCCTCGTGGACGCATGTTAGAAATGTTAAACATGATGCCACAGCCTGCCACAAACGGCGTAAGAACAAACCGGAAAATTGGCTTGCAAAGCGGCTTCATCAAACTCATCGGCGAAACTACGCTTAATACTAGGAGGAAGGGAAATCCCAAAAGATGAGTCAAAGTGCTTGCACAGATCTTGCAGTCGCGATGCATAACTCTTCTTCTTGCTGGTAAACTTACTAAATGAAATACCATCTAGTATCTCTATACTCACGGCCTTATTCAATAGTACGCAGTCAACTGATATGTTTATCCTCAAAAGAAGGCTTCTTACCGGGTCATCACCAAAGGTTATTACCCCGCTTGTCCCATATACCTTTATGGAGTATAGGCACGATACTATCGCTAGATTCCCACTGCTATATTTCTTGTTCTTTACAACCTCCCAGTGTATCCCAGGAGGCGAGGCATTCCCCTGGCTGCCTTCTTGCGACTGCTACGCATGGACTAGTTTATGACAGCACCGCTCATGGCACCCAATGCAAACATTTTAGGTAAACCTCAGACGTTGCGTGAAACATTTAGAATTCCATGCTCGAGACAGAAGGCTTCATTCAGTTACAACAGAAGGAGGTAAAACAAGCGGTAGGAAATGGATCACCAGCGCAGTTACTTAGAATATTTTTGCAATCGGTTTGTAACAATAACGTAATGCGACACGCCGTACACTTTGGCATTCAGTGAAAAACGGTGAAATCCGGTTTCCGTTATGCCCGGCACTGCGCAAGACACACATAACTAGTTTTGTTTGGAATGATACTACAAGTGTGCTAACTGCCACATCGTAGCCCTATCAACACCCTGAAGAGACTCCTTCAATCATAAAGCTGCTGAGAATAATGAAGGCTGAGTGGTTTCCGTCGCTTTTTTGCGCTTCATCTGTTAGTGATTATCCTACTGACATGAACATTTAGGCCCCAATGGCAGTACAGCAGGTACACCACTCAAAGATAGCTTTAATCCATACTGGCAGTTTATTGACTGCTAAATCCCATATATACGTTGCCTAGTTTTTGTAGACTGTATATTGCTCACCGGTTAACAGCCCAAATCACAACAAATAGAGAGTAATACAATAACCAGAAAAAGATACTTCGTCACATCCGAGACATGCAACATCCTTCACACGCGTACGCTTTGTCACAAATTTACTTTCCAGCCGCAGCGGCGTTTGTACCACCTGTTCGGTAAGTATGAGGCATCAACCTCGGTAGAGTCAGGCAATTGTTTTTGCACTAAGCCCTTACGGAAACGTTGCGCCCCTCCTATCATCAAACTTACAGAAAAAAGCACATTCTACTTCGCCAAGGTTGTGGAAGAGCAAACTTGCGGTATAGCGTCCTCCAACAGTGTACATACCTGAGAACTACCTTCGACAAACTTACTAGAATCTGGAATCTGCAAGCTCGTATCCGGCATGACCTTTTCTGTGCTTGTACACCGCGTTTTTTGATCGGAAGCTGAGTCCACAATTGAACCCTTCTCTATTGCTTTTGCAGGTCCCTTGATAATCAATCCTATCGACACAAATAACTTCATCAAGGACGTAGCCACAAATACGAAAAAAGATAAAAGAACAGCGTCAAACCCGCGAACATTCTGAAACATTCCCCCCCCCCCTCACATAAACACACTTCCCTGCCATTGGCGAGCTTTCGCTGCTTGTAGGCACAGGACTAAAACATAAACTACGTCTGTCAGACCACAAAACAACATACTCACAGCGCTAGGTTTATTACTTATTTATCTCAGGAACACAAGTGTGTATATACTATGGCGAGGTGTCTACAAAGTGCGGGTAGCAAGAACAGAAAACTGAAGATCTGTGTCTGCCAATACCGCAGGAACTTCTGCATTGCCTGCTGGACCAGAAACTTCCTCCCAATAACGAGAAGCCTCTTCTGCGGTCGCATGCTGCGCTATGGAAGGTGACATATCTTCCTCTATACCTATTGCTCTCGCTATTGCTGGATTCCTAATTCGCAATTCTGCGGATAAAAACTCTCGGATAAAGAACAGCGCAATAAAAACCATAAGGTACAAAATCGCGACATCGTTCCGATCATATACTTCGTTCATAACGCCTCCATCTCACAAGATCAACATTACGGTTATGGCCAAGCGTTCTCTACCCATCAGGAAACACAAAACCTGCACAACCTTTGAGACTATTTAGTGACAAACCAAATCGCAGTCGATACAAAGGTTCTTGTCTGTCTTCCATCCGGCATATACTATAGGCAACACAAGCGCTAATAAACGCCCCATCAAGTATTACTTTATTAATTAACGCGTTCGTGATACCTGGGCAGCGCACTGCACACCAGAACAGTCAAGTTGCGTACGCTCCTCGGTATGCTGCCGTAAAAGACAAGAATTTTTCTCTGCATCATTAGTACTTCGTGTCGTATTCCCCACATGCCGATCCTCACTATCGCGCAGATCTGTTTGCGGATCTGTCGCCATAATCGACGGCTCAAGGATGAGCAACCCCATCGATATTATTAAATGCATGAAGGAAAGTATCGCATATACCCACACATATAGCAGTGCGATATCGATGCCGCTATGGCCTTGCATCTCCCTACCCCAAACAACTTCTAATCTCAAGTACTCCGATGTCTAGTCCGAACAGGACCGAAATACGCAATCTACAGAAGACCGCAAGATACAAGCTAAAAATCTTGCCAGCCACACATCTAGTTTGTTAGTTACCTACTCATTCCAGCAATACAAGCACATACAAAACTCTCTCCAGACCTGGAAACTGCGTCTATAGCTTCTAAAACTGGAGACACCAAGCCTTGGGGTTCTATACCTTCTGAGAGTGAACACCCTCTTACAAGGCTGGGAAACAATCTCGAAGCACTTTCTATTCCCGCCTCACTTAGAACCGCTTCCGAGGGGCTATCCACCACATCACCCGCAGGAAGTCCCTCAGGCTCTACCCATTGAGCCTCGTAACCCATAAAGTGCGCTATGCCAACACTAACAAGAAAACCGACTGCTAGCACCAACGTCACCATAGCCATGCACAAACGCTCAAAGTACGACCGCGCGTTGCCCATTACCCCCCCCCATGCCACACCTGGAGTCCCCAAAAGAAGGGCTGCCGACCATTTTTCCGAGAAGATGATTTTCAATCATTCAAACACAGACCTCACTGTACGTTCGTGACAGAACACGTGGCCCATATGTCAAAGAACGCGCCGTAACAACACACTAGCTAAGGCGGCACGCCCCACCGACAAGCCACAAACAAGATTATGGAAACTTAACAGAAACTAAGCCCCAGCACAACGTGAGCTCGTCAAAGCCGTGATGCTTAGTATACTTCCAGTGTAGCAAAAAGTTAAAAATTTATCAACTAGCTGTGTTCCTTTACGCCTTGTGCACACGCAAGAATATTTGTCCTTTTGACGCGCAATTAGCGTGCTGGCCCAAGGCTCGTTGAAAAACATGCTGAAAAGAGCAAGATATGGCGTACTACTGGTGAACGATGCGAGTTTACCCTCATATAGTGCCCGTTATATTTGTTGGGTTCTGTTATAAGCGGGATTGTGTTGGTAACATTAAAATCGTACCTACATATTGCCTGCACTTTATTGGGGTTACTCGTTAAAAGCTGAAGATTTGTCACTCCTAGCATGTTTAGTATACACGCCGCAGGCAAAAACACTCTCTCATCGTCTTCGAACCCCAAGAACCTGTTGGCATCCACAGTGTCTAATGCGTGGTTAGCTTGTAAGTTATACGCCCTGATCTTGTTTGCCAGTCCTACCCCTCACACCTCTTGTGAGATACACAGTATCACCACCTGCTCCCATTTATTCCATGGTCTTCGCTTATTTTAGCAGTTAAAAACCAACTCTATGATGGACGGCAGGACCAAAACACTTACCACACAAAATTGTAATTACCGTCGTCTGCCGGACCCCATGTACGATTCATCACGCACGAAGCTCATGAGACCGTCTTCTACATCGCGCACAATTAAATAACCCGCGACTTCACCCCACCCCTCCAAAGCCATATCAACAGGGTGCTGCTCGTTAACTCGCCACCGGTCTTCATTCTCTACCAGATCTTCTTCCTGAACATCTTGGTCATGCTGGAGTTCAGCCTCGTCCTCGGCTAAATGCCCTACACCTCCACCCATTTGAAAATACGCCGCAAGAACTCCCAACACATATCCAACCGCGGCCGCAAATGCACCCACCACAACAAAAAGCACGGCATTGTCACCATTATGCCCACTCATACCATACCTTACACAAAACAAATCACATCCATGCAGTCCATGCGTTGTCTACTTTTTTCTTTCTACCCAGTACCACACTCGTACTCTATAGATTCATTAGCAATACTTCCATCCCAATATTTCGAAAGTAACAGCTGTAAGCCCAACACCCGCGTTTTTCACCACAAAACATACCTCGGGACTCCACGCTACAGCCCGTGTTGGCGACAACAAAAAGACCGCCAACACCCCCGTGCTCCGTGCAGGTTTTCTATAAAGCACAACCTACTATACACTCTACTCGTCCGAACTTTTTAATTCAGTAGCCGGTATGTAACCCGGCAAAGAGAATTCTCCGAGAGTTTTCTCCCTTAACCAACAGACTTCAATGACAATTCACACGTCAACGCAGTTCCACAACAATCCAGAAAATATTGTGCGAAAGTTTCGTCATCCAAGGCAGGCTACTTCTTTTCAATTGACCCTGTATGCTGCTACACCGCACCTGAGCCCTCCTCACAATAGTAAAGTAACAGGGGCATTATACTCAACACTCCCATAGATTCATGCAATCTGCGACACCCCAACCTCTGTATAATACCACGCGCGTATGCTAGCAGCCGAAAATCATCTCCATACAAGATGGTAAGAACTAAAACACTTCCTACTCAAAGGCGGTACTACTGCCGTCTACCGGACCCCATGTACGATTCATCACGCACGAAGCTCATGAGACCGTCTTCTACATCGCGCACAATTAAATAACCCGCGACTTCACCCCACCCCTCCAAAGCCATATCAACAGGGTGCTGCTCGTTAACTCGCCACCGGTCTTCATTCTCTACCAGATCTTCTTCCTGAACATCTTGGTCATGCTGGAGTTCAGCCTCGTCCTCGGCTAAATGCCCTACACCTCCACCCATTTGAAAATACGCCGCAAGAACTCCCAACACATATCCAACCGCGGCCGCAAATGCACCCACCACAACAAAAAGCACGGCATTGTCACCATTATGCCCACTCATACCATACCTTACACAAAACAAATCACATCCATGCAGTCCATGCGTTGTCTACTTTTTTCTTTCTACCCAGTACCACACTCGTACTCTATAGATTCATTAGCAATACTTCCATCCCAATATTTCGAAAGTAACAGCTGTAAGCCCAACACCCGCGTTTTTCACCACAAAACATACCTCGGGACTCCACGCTACAGCCCGTGTTGGCGACAACAAAAAGACCGCCAACACCCCCGTGCTCCGTGCAGGTTTTCTATAAAGCACAACCTACTATACACTCTACTCGTCCGAACTTTTTAATTCAGTAGCCGGTATGTAACCCGGCAAAGAGAATTCTCCGAGAGTTTTCTCCCTTAACCAACAGACTTCAATGACAATTCACACGTCAACGCAGTTCCACAACAATCCAGAAAATATTGTGCGAAAGTTTCGTCATCCAAGGCAGGCTACTTCTTTTCAATTGACCCTGTATGCTGCTACACCGCGCCTGAGCCCTCCACACAATAGCAACAGGAGCATTATACTCAACACTGCCCATAGATTCATGCAATCTGCGACACCCCAACCTCTGTATAATACCACGCACATATGCTAGCAGCCGAAAATCATCTCCATACAAGATGGCAAGAACTAAAACACTTCCTGCTCAAAGGCGGTACTACCGTCGTCTACCGGACCCAATGTACCATTCATCACGCACGAAGCTCATGAGCCCATCTTCTACATCGCGCACAATTAAATAACCCGCGACTTCGCCCCACCCTTCCATCGCCATATCAACAGGGTGTTGCTCATCAACTTGCCACCGTTCTTCATCTGCTACTGGACCCTCTTGCTGTTCATCTCGGTCGGGTCGAGGCGCAGCATCAAAGTCCAAGCTTCTTCCTACCCCCCCCCTAAACATTTGAATATACGTCGCAAGAGCTCCTAAGATGTACCCGACTGCAGCCGCAAATACCACTGCGACAAAAAGCACAGCTCCGTCACTATCATGTCTACTCATACCACACCCTACACAAAATCACACAAACCACATCAAAGCAGTATATGAGCTGTTCCTTTTTCCCCTTCCCATACTATACCCACACTCCATAGATCCGTGCGTATTGCTCTTTGCCCCAATATTTTGAAAAAGTAACGGCTGCCATTATAACATCTGCGCATCGCTACCATAGAACCGCCCGCTGGGCCCTTTGCTACAGCCCGTGTGGGTGCAACCAAAAGACCCGCAGCATCCCTGAATGCTACGCGTCGGTTTTAAAGTACAATTCACCGTACACTATATTTGTCCGAGCTTTCTAATTTGGTATCCTGTATGCAACCCGGCAAAGGGGACTCTCCGAGAGTTTTCTCACTTAACCAACAAACTTCAAAACTATTCACACATCGACGCAGTTCCACAGAAATATTCTGCAAAAGATTCGTCCAGCACAGGCAAGCTACTTCTTTTAAATTGAACCCCGTCTGCGACTCCGATGCGTCTGAGCTCTCCTCACCATCGCAACAGGTGCATGAACTCAACACCGCCCCATAGATTCACGCAATCTGTAACGCCCCAGCCTTTGTAATACCACATACGCATGAGGCTTCATCTATCGCAACATCTGACAACATGCTCTCGGTACCAGACGCAGGATCCTTCTTCTCTTCTTCTTTAGCAGAAATATGTGCACGCATATCATCCCAAGACAAGGGGCCATACTCAGATCCTGTCTCAGAAATAAAATATAAATATCCAGAGCGGCTTATTATCGCTCTGTTACGATAACCACTAGGCAAAACTCCCTCGTGACAGCTTTCTGTTTGCGTTGCCCTGGTAACATATGCAGTCCTACAATGGAGTCTATGCGGACTTTTTTGTGAGATTCCATCCATTTCTAGAATCTCCTCCAATTTCTCTGACGCTGCCACGAGAAAGCACACTACTAATACAACAAAAAGCAACACCACAACGAAGCATTTCTCGTAAAACGACTGCATATTGCATCTCATTTCTAAAAACAACGGGTAATTTATGTCCAAACAGCAGCGCGACTGCCTTATCAAACATTTACTGAAACCATAGCTCGGCACACAGTAAAATCCGCACATAACACGACGACGGGCCAGCAAAACTCGCGCAAGTGCCCATCATTGAACAACCTAAACCGCTAAACCCGAGATCTGACACCAAGCCTACAGAGAGACACCTAGCCACGTGCCTCAAAACCCCACGACCGACTACACACTGCAACAAAGCTCTGTTTGTGAAGACAATAATTACTTCGCCACGACATGAGATGCCACCATCTAGGCATAAGGCACCAACATGCGAACTTCTTCAGCGAAAACGTAAAATACATTTATCAAGCGCTATGCACGAGCTGTTCTACGACACTTACCGCAACCTTCTTTATCTTCAATGCAAGAAGTCAAGGCCACCCATGACTTGGGCCCATGTTCTGCTCCAGTCTTTTCTACAAAGTATAAGTGCCCGTCACGGCTTTCTATGGAGCTAAGCCCATAACCGCCATACAGAATACCCGCGTGCAATTCATTCGTCTGAGTCTCTGCGGAAACAGCATTCACCACATGAGAAGAAGATTGAACATCTGCTTGCGCAGGACCCACGTCCAAAAGCTCTGAAAGTTTTGCAAAAGCGGCTACAAGCATACACGCAACAACCATCCCCGATACAATGCCCATAAGGCATCTTTTACTGAAAGAAATCAAGGCACCGACGCCAATAATTTTATCCGCACTCATTTTTACACCTCGTAAAAAACAGCAAGCAACGGCTTACCCCTTCCGTAGTTCTATTATAAGACAGATTTAACGATAACGCACTTATCGCAATACAACTTACGCTATACAGGGCTCGCAGGATCCGCATGTCTTACCAACAGCAGGCGTTGTAACACACAAGTTCTGCGAGTTTCGAAATACCCGCCACCACTAGGCCAATATCGTAAAACCGTATCCGAGGTAGTAGCTCATACGCTACTCGCCTTCGGGCACAAATCACACACAATAGAAAAAAACAAAGTCCAAGGCACTAGCAGGATACTCGAAAAAAGACCGAGGATTCTGAGATAAATCACAGCGCCCGCCGTAGAGCTGCAGAATACACGACTTAGCGCCGCAAATAACGAATTTCAAAGCGTAGGAAACGACACCTGATTGCGAACGTTACGCAATGTGTTTTGCAAACCCAAGATTCAGCCACTAACACCAATTATTATCTTCTACCACACATCGTATCGAATGCACGCACACTCCCAGAAACATGAAATACCTCGGAAGAAACTTCCTCTGCACATTCCGGTCCATGCACTACATCATCAACCTGAACCCGTGACTCTTCTTTGAAGATACACATAGCCTTTTTCATTGCTCTGCATAGTAGAGTAATAAAAGACATTGCTGCAACACCGCACGCTGCCCCATAAGCCCACATCTCATCACTTTCCGAGAGCTCGATAAGAATGCGCCTGACATCAGGCACTTTCTTAA
>NZ_JAQLOH010000029.1 GCF_028204095.1 Candidatus Anaplasma sp. TIGMIC | reverse complement strand
CCAGAGCTGATATCACGTAACCTAGCATCTGCTCTCATGTACGCAGAACATGAAAACACACCCCACTCCGTATCCTCAACGTAATGGTCTGTGTCACACTCTATGTGCTCTCCGCCACACCTGGCTATAATACCCGCGTTAGCGCTGTCACCCAGTGTCACTTTAACTTTTGCAATACTTCGTAGTGAGGCTGCAACAATAGCCGGGGCAATACATATGGCACCAATCGGCTTCCTTTTCTTAGCAAATCCAGTCAAAACCGACTGAACGTCGTTTGCTATGGTTACAGAACCTTCTCCATCCATTATGTTGGAATAATTCTTTGCAACCCCAAGCCCGCCAGGTAGAACGATCATATCAAAGTCCTCCGGGGATATGTCCGTCAGACTTTTGATATCACCCCGAGCAATCCGCGCAGATTCATGTAGAATGTTGCGGCTCTCATTAGCCTCCTGCCCAGTTATGTGGTTTACTACGTCACGCTGCATTGCGTCAGCCGCACAACATACTACCTCCACACCATGCACATCCAAAGCAAGAAGCGCCAATACAGCTTCTCGTATCTCCGCACCATCCATGTGGCCGCAACCACTTAAAAGAACTGCACTTCTCATCTCATGTTAACCATAAAAACGCTACGCAAACCTTTTACCACCATGTTCGAAGTAACCAAAGCAAGACCTAACGTCATGAGTCGACAGCATTGTTACAGTTTCCCGTGCGCCATCGCTACTTTCTACTAACTTCTCAAGCTCCTCGCATTTCTTTGAGGTGCTAGCCATGATCATACAAAAACTCGCAACACACAGCAACATACCTATGGACCTTGTTGCCCACCCAAGCGGTATTGTACCCCCAGTAGGTAATTGTGCAGGTACTATTTTGCCTATAGATTCCATAGCAACTATGATCTTTCCGCCCCATACAAGCAAGTTACCGACGACCAAGAGCACCATGATCTGTGTTTGTCTTACAAGGTTTTTAGAAAACTCCTTGGTGTTTCTATGCATGATCATGTGTGAAGTGCAGAACAACATCGCTGAAAGGAAGTATGCAGTGTTACTTATGAAATCCACAACATGGATAATGCTTAGACCTACAGTGCCGAACTTTATGTGTTCTCCAAGCGCGACACCATGCGCGAGCAATAGAGTGATAGCAGACATCTGTAAGGTGAAGTTACAAACAGAACCAAATAGGTCAACCCCGTTTGCGTACTTTTCCATCACGTCGCTGAACTTGTCTATCAGCTTTTTGTGTGCTTTTTCTTCTTCTATTCTGCTTCTAAAGCCCCTTCTTCTCGCTTCGCTCTCTATTTTTTCTCTTATTTTCCTCTTTTGTCTTTCTATGTGAAATACAACCACTATTCCGCATATAAGAGACAAAGCAGCCATGAGCACTGCAATGAAATCAATAGTGATCCAGAAGTTATTACCGTGCTTCCCGAGCCATTTTGCCGCACCACTTTGAGACACCGCAAGAAGCATAAAGATTGCCGTAACGGCAACAAGGGAAGCTAAAGAGCAGCACTGCCGCCCATAATTTAACTTTTCTATTTCCAGCATCCTACGAGGGATGCCAAGAGAATACTTCATAACAAGCACCAGATGACATAACCACGAAATACGTGCATTTCTGTTGCGTAAGACACCAGAATTACACCAAATCAACAGATTATATCTCTATAGTAACTATTTTTACAAAGTTATTAATCAATAAGCAGGAATTTTTGTATTTTCAAGTGTGGAAAGCGTGCACCATCACTACAAAATTTTCCTCGAACGAATGGCATAAAATTAGGGATAGTACGACATTAATCTTTTCATGTTCTACTTCTCTCTGTAGCCATGTTTTTTTATCGAATATTACCAATAAATAGCCACATCGTTTTGTGAAAATTCTTTATCGAACAGATTCTGAGACAAAACTATGTCATAACCTAAGCAGCTTTCAATAGGCTGACTTTTCTGAATTTTTTTGTAGATATCGTTACACCTATTCTCGACTATTCCCAGTATTCCATAGGAAAAAACTGCAAAAAGAACAATGCTTGTTGTTATTAGGAGGGAGCCCATGTGTAATACAAAGTTACCGTAAATCGGCATAGGATGGAGTATATTTTTCTTTTCAAGGTATCCAATACAAATACCAACAAGAATTAGCGAGTTACATAGGAGAAGCAACAAGACTCTATTCAGATTTTCCCGGTTCTTCTTAATAGAAAAGTCTGTTTTTCTGTTCAGAATAGCAAATGAACCTAAGCTCATGTATGTTGCGATGGTAAAAATAATATTTCCAACCCACTCTATGATTGGATTTAATGTTACGCCAAACACGGTCAAGGTTCTGGGATGACCAGCTCCGTAAAGTAATAAGGACATTGTGGATATTATGGATAGCAAAGATAAGCATATTGTTCCCATAAACAAAAGCGTTTGCACCCAACTCTGCATAAAGAACCCAGCTCGCATTAGTTTGCTTTCTGGCTGCTTTTTTACTATTTTATCTCCTCCTAACCGAAGAATTCTTTCTTCGCGTTCCCTAATTTGTTTTCGAATTTTATCCAGATGAAATATTGAAACAGCCCTACAAATGACAGAAAGTATTCCGGTAAGCATGGTTATAAAGCCTACCGTAATAATAAAGTTCTGTAGATTGAATCCAATCTTTGCAAACATCCCACCACGGTGTAGGAAGAAAAATACCACTGTTGCTGCGCTGAAGACGGAATTTCCGAGCAGTAAGAGTTGTGTGGTGTAGGACTCTATTTCTACCTTTAGTAGTTTCTTTTGGATGAGAGGGTAGGACGACATTACTCAATTTATAAACTTTTTCATAGACATAATATGGGTTATTTTGATATTTCCAATTCATTATTCATTTTTGTTGTTTTTACATCCTAGGAGTGAGTCAAAACCCTACGGTTTCTTTAAAAATACACATATTGGTTGCACAAGACTATTGCAAATGGCAAAGTTGGGGCTCTGTGAACAAATATGTGATCTATGTTAAAAGTGGGGATAAATGGCCTAGGAAGAATTGGGCGGTGCTTATTTAGGTTGTTATGTGACCAGAAGATAGGCTCTAATATCGAACTGGTTGCAGTGAATGGGTCATCAGACATTGCGTTACACAGGCATTTGTTGGTCAACGATTCGGTGCACGGTAGATTCGAGCACGAGATAGAAAAGGTCGGGAATGATCACCTTTACACATGTGGTAAGAAAATAAAGTACTTCTGTGAGAGAGATCCGGAAAACATTCCATGGAAATCTTGCGGTGTTGACGTGGTTTTCGAATGTACAGGAAAATTCAATAAGAGGGCTTTGTCAGCTAAGCATATCCGTGGCTCTGTAAAGAAAGTTATTGTTTCTGCGCCTGTAGAGGATGCAGATATTCAGGTTATATACGGTATAAACGAGCACGATATAAAGAGTGGTCATGAAGTGGTATCTGTGGGTTCATGCACGACAAATTGTGCAGCTCATATTGTGGGTACTATGAATAGTGCTTTTGGTATTGAAGGGGGTTTTATTACTACTGTCCATTCATATACAAATGATCAAAACCATGTGGATGGTAGCCATAAAGACTTCCGCAGATCCAGAGCATGTGCCTTATCTATGATTCCAACAACAACAGGTGCGTCGAAGGCCCTTACTTATCTGTTTCCTAACTTAGCGGGAAAGATATCAGCTTCGGCTATCAGAGTCCCGACGCCGAATGTCTCTGTAGTGGATTTTACCTTTGTGCCCACAGTGAAAGTTACACGCGACGCAGTGAACGAGGCTTTTATCTCTGCTGCCAATGCGCATAAATCTATACTATTGGCTACGTGGGAACTGTGTGTATCTGTCGACTTCAATCACACTTCATATAGTGCGGTTTTTGACCTTTCTGAAACGTACGTTAGCGAGAGCAACTTTGCTAGGGTTTTGGGATGGTACGATAACGAATGGGCTTTTGCGAACAGAATGATAGATGTCGCTATTGTGGCAGGTAGGTCTTTATAGTTTTTGGTTTCATGATGTGGTAGGTGTCCAAACGTTATTTGAGTTTGTGACGAATTATGTTATAACAACACGGGCAGTGCGAGCGGATTTCATGTGAAGTCGGTCAGGTTAGAAATAAAGCAGCCGTAGCATAGATAATCTGGGTTGTACTGTCCACCTAGAGCTGCTAAAAGTGGTTTGCTTGTGAATCTAGCGCTGAAGTACAGGCCCAACAACTTCGGAGATCTGATAGGCCAGGACGTACTGGTTAGGATACTGAGTAACTCCTTCGATACAGGTGAGCTGAGTGTTCCTTTACTTATGGTGGGAGCCAGCGGCGTTGGTAAAACCACATGTGCTCGGATAGTGGCGCTGTGCCTCAATTGTGAACGCGGCCCTACCGCTACTCCGTGTTGCTCTTGTGGGAGCTGCACATCGATACTTGAGTCGCGAAATCCCGATGTGGTGGAGATGGATGCTGCGAGTAATACCGGGGTGGACGATATAAGGGTCATTCTCGAAAGCTCAAATTACATGCCTACATGTTGTAGGTTCCGAGTCTATATAATAGACGAGGTGCACATGCTCTCAACGAGCGCGTTCAATGCACTGCTCAAGACGTTGGAAAGCCCGGCACAACATGTAAGGTTCATAATGGCGACTACTGAAGCACGTAAAGTGCCAGTAACTGTTGCTTCTAGATGTTTACGTCTGGATTTGCTTAGGCTGTCAGTAAATCAGCTCTTTGCCCATCTAAAGAAGGTTGCCAATCTTGAAAACATACAACATGACGATAAGAGCTTGATGCTCATAGCGGAGAATTCGGCAGGTTCGGTGCGTAATTCGCTGCTGCTTCTAGAACAAGCATCCATCTACTCGAAGATGAAGATAAACGTTGACGACGTGATGGAAATGTTGGGTTGCATTGACCGGAACTCAATAGAAGATTTAACTTCGAAAATCATTGCGAGTGACGTCTTAAAAGCGATTGAGGCATTCAGAGAGCTGTGTCGCTCCAGTGCGACAATAGCAATTTTTGAGGGAATACAAAAAGTAATATATGAGCTCTGCTTGCATTCAGTGGGCGACAACTCGTCAACCTGCCTTGGTAATCAAATACTAGGGATAGAAAGGGCGAGATCAACCCCCTTTCTTTCTAGGATGTGGCAGCTGGTATCCCACGGAATAGGTGAACTTAAAGGTTCTGAAAGCCAACAGCAAACGGGCGAGATGATTGTAGTGAGGCTGTGCTACCTCAGTGATCTGCCATCACCTCAAAAACTGGCTTCTGTAATATCTTCAAAGTTCTGTGCGGGGCAAGGGCAGTCTGAAACCTCGCAGATGTCAATTTCTGATGGAAGTAGCGCTGGTAACCAGTATGGGAAACCTGATTATGGTTCAGTTTGTAGCCGAGTGGAAAAGAACGATAAGGAAGAAAGTGCCTTTGGTACCGCAAACGAAGAAGGTTGCGATAAAAAAAATGATGTAAGTGGAAGCAACACAGTGTACAATCCAGGCGACGATGAGGTAGTTGCTGACGTTATGAATAACTTTAAGGGTGCCTCGGTAGTTGGTTTTAAGTGTTTGGATATCTGATGAGTACCTTTATGCCTTTTGACGATCAGAAGTTTTCGGATTTACAGGATGCCATCAGGAGGAAGTTATCTGAATTCAAGGTGTATCAGGAGCCTAGGTCTTTCGAGGGGCAGTCTCTTGGTGGTAAGGTGTACGTTAAGATACTTCTGTCAAATTTCGTGGAATACAAGGTGCAGGAGGTAAAGGTGGATCCTGCCCTTCTTGAGGAAGAGGCCTACATGCTTGAGGATTTAATTAAGGCGGCATTTGACGACGCGTTTAAGAAGTCCATTGATCATAATAAGGGTTTCATGAGCTCTTTAATGTCTTTCTACTTCTAATATTATGAATTGTGTTATAGCTGTAGTTGGTGCTCATACTGCGGTTGGGCGCAATGTTGTCAGTGCTCTATCTGACATTGGTATGTCGTCAGAAGATGTAGTAGCGCTGTCTTACGAAGATACAGTGGGAAAGCGCCTAAGTTACGGAGAAAATGAAAGCTTGGTCTGCCGCAGCGTCGATAAGTATGACTTTGAAGGTGCATCGTTGGCAATTTTTTCATCAGGCGATGGTGTAGCGGAAAGGTATATTGGAGATGCAATTGTGGGCGGTTGCGTCGTCATAGACGGTACTGCACATTCCCGACAGGATGTTAGTATACCTCTCGTCGTGCCTAGCATAAACAGTATATGCATTGGTGAGTATAAAAAACTTGGAGTTATAGCAACACCTTGTAGTGCGGCCTCGCAGGTTAGTACGGTACTTTTTCCCTTGCATGAGTGCGTTAAAATTGAGCGAGTGGTGGTTACTACTTTTCACTCCGTGTCTCATGTCGGAAGAGAGGCTATGTCCGAACTATATAACCAGACTAAGTCTATGTTTATGAGTCAGAAGGTTCAGTGTAGCGAGCTGCCAAAGCAAATTTCGTTTAATTGCATTCCGTTTGTTGGAGAAATGGCAGATGGTGAGTACACATCGGAAGAGAAGTGCATATCTCATGAGATAAATAGGTTGTTGTGCGGTGAAGTAGAGGTGGCAGTTACTTGTGTTTTTGTGCCCGTGTATGTCTCCCACTCCGCAGTTCTCAATATCCAGTTCTGCAATGCTATTTCTAGAGATGAGGTACTCGAAGTTCTCAGTGATTCCCCTAACATTTTAGTTGTGGATGGAGAAAGTGAAACAAAATACATCACTCCCATTGAATGTGTGAATGATGAAGAGGTTTATGTCTCTAGAGTCCGCTGTGATTCCACAGTCCCTCACGGCATCAGTATGTGGTGTACTGCTGATAACCTGAAGCGCAGCGCTACCGATATGGTGAAGATAGCCCAGATTTTGGCAGCTGAACATCTTGCGTAGAAGTTTTTCTACAATGCGTTTTTGTTATCCAATCTTAGATTTTTACAAATTGCTTAACAACGTCCGCCCGCACCTAGGCACTTGTGGGCCTTATTTTCATTGCTCATAACGCTTGTATATGTTAGAATAGCGGGTTTCTTATCAACGGTGTTGGGCTTTATGGATAGTTATAGTGCTAGGTATGGAAGTGCCTATTATTGCGCTGGGTTAAGAAGTTACCTCGTTCGGGTTTATAACTACATGGCTATGGCTCTTGGTGTTACAGGGATAGTGGCATATGTGGTGTCGCAGAGTGGGGGGCTGATGAGCGCTATATACGGAACGCCGCTACACTGGGTTGTAGCCATTGCACCAATGATAATGGTATTCGTGATGGCAGCGCGGATCCAAAAAATGAGCCTTAAGAGTATGATGGTTGTGTTTTTCGGCTTTTCCGCGGTGATGGGGCTGTCGCTTTCGTACATATTCATTGTGTACACGTCACATAGCATAGCTAGGGTGTTCTTCATATCCTCTACTATGTTTGGCTTGATGGCCTTGTATGGTAACACTACAAAAAAGGACCTTTCTAGGTTTAGTTCGTTCCTGTACATGGGTGTAGTGGGGCTGATAGTTGCATCAGTTGTGAATTGGTTCATGATGAGTGGCCCACTCCATTTTGCTATATCGCTAGTTTCAGTGCTTGTGTTTACTGCATTAACTGCGGTCAATGCACAGGAGATAAAAGATATGTATTACAGATTCAATGATGGTTCTGATGTGACTTCTGGGAAGATGGCTATAATGGGCGCTACGAGTCTGTATTTTGCTTATATCAATATATTTATAAGCCTTCTGCATCTGATGGGGGATCGTAGATAGCCAGGTTCTCTATGCGTAAATGATAGAGAGTTACAAGGCGTTAGGCGTCGGCTCGTTGAAGGAAGTTGCTCGCCGCTGTGCTGTGCGGTTATGCGCAGGCTGTACTGTGGCTTTGACAGGTGACCTTGGTTCTGGTAAGACCACTTTTTGCCGGGAGGTTATTCGAAAGTTATCGAAAGACAGCTTTCTCGGTAGTCCCACTTACGGGCTGATTCATGAGTATAGTTGTTCCGGGTTCACTCTGTATCACGTAGATCTGTACCGTGTGGAAAGTTTACGTGAAGTGCAAGACTTGGGCCTTTTTGAAGTGCTCGAAGAAAACCTGGTGCTAATCGAGTGGCCAAAACTGATAGAAGAGGTTATAAATTTTGACGTACGTGTCAGCTTAAAGGCCTCTGGAAGGGATGCGGCAACAAAACGCGATGTTATAATCGAATGGAAAAATGGCCTGTGTAACGTGCGAATCGAAGCTCACAGTGGTTAACCTTCACTGTCAGAATGCACGCTTGCTTGCTACACATGTTATTTACAGCTAGCGGAAATGTGGTCCGAGCAGAACGGCTTCTATACGTGAGCCGCCACCGACAATATGGCGACGTGGATAAAGTCCGGAAGATAATAAAACTATATGCCGCTGCCTGTAGTGCGGCTAACAAACAACATACTAAGTACGTTGCCGTCCATACGCGGAGTAGTTTCCGGCTTTGCAACGCCAGCCGTATCATTGATAAGCCGCTCAAGAATATCGAAGCCAACTTCCTTGTACTGAAGCTCACGGCCAACGAATCTTATAGAGACTTTGACTTTATTACCCTTTTCTATAAAGCCTTTGAGATTGTTTAGTTTTATGTTGTAGTCATTATCTTCAATGTTAAGCCGAAATTTCAGCTCCTTCACCGAAGACGACTTTTGCCTTTTTGGAGAGCCCTGTTTCTTCTTGTTATATTTCTGACGGCTGTAGTTAAAGATCTTGCACACTGGGTACTCACCCTCACCCACAACCTCAACTAAATCGAGGCCTGCGCTGGTTGCAGCGGCTAAAGCTTCTTCTAAAGACACAACCCCAACCATGTTGCCTTCGGCATCGACGAGACGAACATGCGACGCGGTTATTGCATCGTTTATCCTAGGACCTTTCTTCTCCACCTCAAACCCACAAAACTAAACACTATAGTCACTTAGCGGATGCTAACACATGTTACCAACGTTTTCAACGCTTTCTCAGCGCCCATTACACTCGCATGGCTTGAACCATACTCGCGGACAGACACCGTGCCTTCTCTCTCTTCCGCTGTCCCTACCACCCATAGTACAGGAACTTTGTTAAAAATGGATTTACGGATCTTTTGCCCGACGCTTTCTTCACTGTTGTTGACGATAGCACGAATGTTATGGGCAATTGCCTGATCCTTTAAGGAGTTTGCATATTCTGTAACATCTTTAGAAACGGTTAGTATTTCTACCTGGATCGGTGCAAGCCATGCAGGGACGTTGCCGGCATAATGCTCGATTAGTATTCCTATAAAACGCTCCAGCGTGCCCAATATTGCCCTGTGGATCATAACAGGATGGTGCTTACATCCATCATCTCCTATGTAATATGCCCCAAGACGCTCTGGTAAAACAAAGTCTATCTGTATTGTCCCACACTGCCATTCCCTGCCTAGAGCATCTTTAAGCGTAAATTCCAGTTTAGGACCATAAAATGCTCCCTCTCCTTTGTTTATCTCGAACTTTACACCAACTTCATTCATCGAGTCGATGAGTGACTGTTCAGCTGCGTCCCACAACTCCTCCGAGCCAATTCTGCTCTCAGGTCGGTCTGACAACTTAACTATCACGTCGTCAAAGCCGAATGCGTGATAAACTTCGACTAACAGATTGTAGAACTGCACAACTTCACTTTTTATTTGCTCCTTCGTACAGAAGATATGGGCGTCATCCTGTGTAAATCCCCGAACCCGCATCAACCCATACAGAGAACCCGACGGCTCGTTCCTGTGGCACATTCCAAACTCCGACATGCGGAAAGGTAAGTCTTTGTAGCTACGAGTCTTAGAATTGAAAACCTGAACATGACAAGGACAATTCATTGGCTTTATCGCGAGTTCTCTTTTATCTTTTCCACTCACTATGAACATACTTTCCCGAAATTTATCCCAATGTCCGGATTTCTCCCATAGCTGACGATCCAAAAGTATCGGAGTTTTAATTTCAAAATAGCCGTTATCTCTTAGTTTTCCTCTTAGATAGCTTTCCACAGTACGATAGAGTGTCCACCCTTTCGGATGCCAAAATACTTGTCCAAGAGCCTCATTTTGTATGTGAAACCACTCTAGCTCGCGAGCTATCCTTCTATGATCTCTTTTTTCAGCTTCAGCAAAATCGCTTAAATAGCGGTCTAGGGATTCCTTGCTATGCCATGCTGTGCCCGTTACACGCTGAAGCATTTTGTTGTTACAGTCACCCTGCCAATACACACCTGAGATTTTTGTAAGCTTAAAAGCCCTTACATAACCCGTTGTACGAGTAACAGGGCCACGGTATAGATTTACTAAGTCCCCCATCCTGTAGACAAGGATATCCTCTTGGCCCTCAGGATAACCTTCAAGCAGCTCTCTTGTATATTCTTCTCCCTGGACACTAAAAAACTCAAACGCCTGCTGCCTCTTCCAGGTTTCAATGGTAATTGTTTTACACTGCGCCGCAATTTCTTCGGCCTTACGCTCTATGTTTTCGAGATCTTTTTCCGACACACGATAAGTAAGGTCAAAATCGTAATTAAATGTGTTCTCATCCTCGCACCAAGTTCCTTGCTTCACTTCCGGAAACAACTCCTTTATCGCGTACGATATAAGTAGTGCTGCGCTGCGCAGTATAATCGTTTGTCCCTCGGCACTGTCGCCAAGAATTGGTTCTACTACAGAATCACATGTAACGATATCTGTTAACCCACACACTGTACCGTCTACAAAAACAGCAACCACAGAGCCTTCTATTTCTTTAAATATTTCAGAAACTATTGAAGATACAGGCATCGGTGAAGAAAAACTACACGATTTCTTGTCACCGAACGAAGTGGTAATGTTTATCATTGTACGATTCCGAAGAAGAAAACACAGTATAATGATAAATTTCCACACGTGGACACGTTTTATATGGAAATAAGCGAAGAACTTATAAAAAAAGCCGAAACGTGCGTACACTATCTAAAAAGCGTCAAAAAAAAGATCGCCCTTGCCGAATCATGTACGGGCGGATTGCTATCATTCCTGATAACATCAATTCCCGGAGCATCAGATGTTTTAGTTTGCTCGCTAGTTACCTACACTGACAACGCAAAGCATAAACTACTTGGAATCAGCTTAGAATTCCTCGATACACACGGCGCGGTCAGCAATGCAACAGCTATATCAATGGCGGATAGTCTTATTGACCGGATGCCCAACGTGGACCTGGCAATTTCCTCGACAGGATTTGCCGGGGGAAGAACTACAACGGAAGACTCTACGTTCCTGGAAGAAGAAAATACGGGGACTGTGTTCATCGGCTGCGCAAAAAGGCATCTGGAGTCCGTAGCGCACAGATTTACGTACGGCAGACACCTTATGCGTAGCGAAATTCAAAAAAAAGCCGCCGCCAGCGCCCTAAACATCATACTCCAACAGCGATGGGATGAATAACACTACTATTTAGCAGCCTTTCTCCGATTATCGGACTTTTCCTTTATTCTTGCAGCTTTACCGAACAAATCTAGTAGGTAGTAAAGCTTAGCACGCCGCACCTTGCCATATCTTACCACTTCAACAGATTTTAGGTTTGGTGAATGGGTAAACACCTGTAACTGAATACTTTCGTTATGGCTTATCTTTCTCAAGGTGAAAGAGGAGTGTAATCCCCTGTTTCGTTTTTTGATGCAGACACCTTCAAATGTTTGCATTCTCCAGCTAACACCATCAAATACGTTTATACTGACTTTGACGGTATCTCCGGAATTGAAAACCGGCAGCTCTACATTATTGGCTTGTTTTAGCTGCGCGACTTGTTTCAAATTAAACTTTGTAAGTAATTCACTCATCTCTAAACCGCGTATCTTCTAAATATCTTTCTTCATCAAATCCGGCCGCCTTATTTTAGTCAACTCAAGGGAAGCCTCTCGCCGCCACTTCTCGATCTCGGCATGGTTACCCGACAATAGCACCGGCGGTACATCCAGCCCATTCCAAGAACATGGTCTCGTATACTGCGGGTACTCTAGGCTTCCGTTACTGAAGCTTTCTTCCTCAAGGCTATCGGAGTTGCCCACAACTCCAGGCACCATGCGAACGCACACATCGATGAGCAGCATTGCAGCCAGCTCACCGCCGGTAAGAACAAAGTCCCCTACGCTAATCTCCTGAAAGTTGTAAAACCTTACAACCCTCTCATCAACACCTTCGAACCGCCCGCAGAGTAAGGTTATATTGCTAAAGCACATAGTTTGTCTAGCTATATCTTGCGTAAACCTCACGCCACGTGGCGAAGTATAGATGAGTTTTGTGTCGGGATTTGTGGCCAGTACGCTTTCTACACAATTCCCTACGACGTCAGCTTTCAGCACCATACCAGGGCCACCACCATAAGGTTTGTCATCCACAGAGCCGTGTTTATCTAAGGCAAAAGACCTGATATCCACTACATTAAGGGACCAAAGCCCCCTTGCACGGGCGGCACCCAAGTTAGAAAACCCTAAGGGACCCGGGAACATCCCTGGAATGACTGTGAGCACGTTAAAAATCATGGCTAAGCGCCGACTGTTTCTGGTGGAACAAATAGTATCTCTCCCTTTTCAGGAAAAACGTCAGGAAAAATACATTCAGTAAAAGGAAAAAGAACCTTTTTACCCGAAGGCACAGCGATCTCCACAATGTCACAAGTGCCAAAATTAAGAACGTCAGTGATGGACCCATATTCTGTTCCATCAAGTAGCTTTACAGCTAGACCAATTAGATCGACATGGTAGAACTCTCCATTTTCCAACTTTGGTAAGCACGAAGGATGGACAAAAAAGCGTACATCTTTAAGCGCATCAGCCGCGTCTCTCGTTTCTACCCCACCAACGTGTGCGATAACCATGCCGTTTTTCAGAACAGAAACAACCTTAATCTCATAAGTACGCTCTCCATCAGTAACGGCTCCATACGCAGCAATATCTCGAGGATCATGGGTAAAGGTTTTAACCCTTACTTGCCCACGTACACCGTGTGCCGAGCACACAATACCTAGAAGAACATGTGACCCATCAGTATCCAAAGTAAAAAAGTTCATTACCGTAAGGAAGGCATTCTACACCTGTGGCCACTATTTTTCAATTTCAAACGACCTAACTGCCCATAAGAGGAAAAAATGTATACCTGAAATTATACGCAGCCGTGTTCAGGCTCACCACAATAAACCACGGTGTTTCACATCTACGCACCGATTAAAATACAGGCTTTCATAGCCTCAATGTATAACTATAGATGGTGGAGGTTTATGAACAAACAAAACACAAAACTTGGCTGCTACCGAAACACAAAAGAGGAATTATACTTAATCCCCACTTCACAACCAGAATAGGCCAGATCAAAAGAGGCCAGAGCAGCATCTTTAG
>NZ_JAQLOH010000007.1 GCF_028204095.1 Candidatus Anaplasma sp. TIGMIC | reverse complement strand
GAGAGAAGGTGGAAGGACCGTTGGCTCGGGTATTATCACTGAGATTTTGGAGTAGTTTACTATGGTGACGCAGAAGATATACATTGAGTTGAAGGCCTTCGATCATTGTTTGCTCGATAGGTCTGCGCGCAGCATAATCATGGTAGCAAAAAGAAGTGGGGCCAAAGTTAATGGCCCTGTGTTCTTTCCTAGGAGGCTTGCAAAGTTCATAGTGAATCGCTCTACTCATGTTGATAAGAAATCTAGGGAGCAGTTTGAAATTAGGACTCATAAGAGGTTGATAAGTCTGCCCAAGGCCAATTCCACAGTGCTGCAGGCGTTAATGAGTCTCCAGTTGCCAGCTGGTGTTGATGTCAGAGTGAAGGTTGTTGGAGGGTAACGTGGCGGCGCGTAAAAGAATTGGATTGTGGATGAAGAAAGTAGGTGCCTCAGCTGTATTTGATGCAACTACTGGAGCTAGGGTTCCGGTGACTTTGTTGTCATTGGAAGATACTTTTGTCGTTGGAACAAGGGTAGAGGGCGTTCATGGATACAACTCAGTGGTCCTAGGCTCTCGGCGTCCTGGTAAGGTTAAAAAGCCGCAGGCTGAAGCTTTAAGTAAGCAGGGTGTGAGCACGCCTTGCCGTGTATTTGAGTCCAGAGTAGAAACGGTTGGTGATTTGCAACCCGGCGACAATATTGGTATTGAGCATTTTGTCCCCGGGCAGTTTGTGGATGTTACTGGGTACACCATAGGGCGGGGGTTTGCTGGTGTTATGAAGAGGCATAACTTCAGTGGGCTGCGTGCTTCTCACGGTGTCTCTATCTCGCACAGGTCTCAGGGGTCTACTGGGCAATGTCAGGATCCTGGTAGGGTGTTCAAGGGAAAGAAGATGGCTGGGCACATGGGTAACAGAAGGGTTACCATGCAAAGCTTGAAGGTGCTGCATATAGATAAAGAAGAATCCTTGCTTGTTGTAAAGGGGACTGGCGTTCCGGGGTCGGAAGGATCTTATGTCTTTGTTAGGGATGCCGTGAAGAAGCCCATGCCGAAGGATGTCGCGCTCACTGAGAGTGTGGCAGGTTAAAAGTAAGTTTGAGAGCGTTTTATGGAAATCAGTGTTGTTAACATTGCGAATGAGGTTGTCGGCAGCATAGATCTGAATCCTCAAATATTTGGCTTGGAGGCCAGACGTGATGTGCTCAAGGAGGTTGTTAATTGGCAGCTAGCGAAGAGGCGGTCTGGTACCCATAAAACCAAGGGGATTAGTGACATATCTGGTACTACTGCGAAGCCTTACAGGCAGAAGCATACTGGAAGGGCGCGGCAGGGTAGTCTCCGTAGTCCACAGTTTAGGGGTGGTGCTGTAATTTTCGGCCCAGTTGTTCGGAGTCATGCGTACTCTTTGAATAAAAAGGTTCGTAGGTTGGGACTTAAGGTGGCTCTTTCTATGAAGGCTGCTAGTAATAAGTTGGTGATTCTCGACAGTATGGATGTCGGTCTGCGCAAGACAGCGGAGGCAAAGGCTGCTTTTGGTAAATTTTCGGGTCATCGTTCGTATCTTGTAGTTTCAGAGAATTACAAGGAGGAAGTTGAGCGCGCATGCATGAATTTGCGCGGTGTCGATCTGATGAAATGTGTAGGTATCAATGTCTTGGACATACTCAAGCATGATTGTGTTATGTTGACTGTGGATACAGTGAAGGCATTGGAGAATAGGTTGTGCAATGAGTGATTGTCTTTCCGTAATAGTTTCTCCTGTAATCACAGAGAAAGTTGTGTCGATGACTGAGGGGTATAACAGGTATGCCGTGTATGCTACGGTTGACGCTACTAAGTCCCAGATTAGTCGTGCCATAAAGATGTTATGTGGTGAAGAGCCGTTTAACGTCTGTTCGCTTAGGCTTAAGGGTAAGCAGAAGCGCTGTAAGGGGATTTTGGGGCGCAGAAAAGGTAGAAAGAAGGTGTATTTCTCGCTGACCAAGGGGAAGGAATTTAAGATAGTGAGGGCCAAATGAGTCTTAGGGTTCTAAATGCGGTAACTCCTTCGCTGAGGGGAACTGTCTTAGTAGATAAGACTATGCTGTGGAAGGGTAAGCCCGAGAGATCTTTGGTGTGTGGCAAGATGTCATCTGGTGGTAGGAACGCTCGTGGTGTTGTTACAGTAAGGCACCGTGGTGGCGGGCACAGGCGGCTATATAGGATTGTGGATTTCAAGAGAAGCAAGGAGGATGTTCCTGCGGTTGTTAAGCGTCTTGAGTACGATCCTAATCGCACTGCGTTTCTGGCTTTGATAGAGTACGAAGATGGCGAGTTGTCTTATATACTTGCGCCTAGTGCGCTAAAGGTGGGCGACGTTGTAACGTCTGGTAATTCGTCTGATGTTCTTCCGGGAAATTGCTTAAAGTTGTCAAGTATTCCATCAGGTACGTTTGTTCACAATGTTGAGATGAAGGTTGGCGCCGGTGGGGTGATAGCCAGAGCTGCGGGCAGCTATGCTCAGGTAATGGGCCGTGATGGTGCATATGTACTGCTTAGACTTGGGTCAGGCGAAGTTAGAAAGATCCTGGCTGGATGCAGGGCTACAGTTGGTGTGGTGTCAAACCTTGATAACAGGAACATCAAGCTGGGCAAAGCGGGTAGGAGTAGATGGTTAGGACTAAGACCTAAGGTGAGAGGGGTAGCGATGAACCCTGTGGATCACCCGCATGGTGGTGGTGAAGGTAAGACTTCAGGGGGTAGGAATTCAGTGACTCCTTGGGGTGTGCCGACCAAAGGTAAGAAGACTAGAAAACGTGGTAAGCACAGTGATAAATATATTAGGAGTTCGTCTGTCAAGAGATAAGGTGTATGTCAAGATCAGTTAAAAAGCCGCCGTTTTGTGCGCCGCATGTGCTTCGCCTAGCGAATAGGGTAATAGCGTCAAATAGGACCAGTGTTGTGATCAATATTCACTCTAGGTCGTCGGTGATTCTGAATAGATTTGTCGGCCTGACGTTTGGAGTGTACAACGGGAAGACCTATGTTCCAGTTAAGGTAACAGAGAATATAGTGGGACGGAAATTCGGGGAGTTTTCGCCGACTAGAAAGTTCACGGGGCATGCGGGGGATAAGAAGGTGTCCAGGAAGGGATGATATGACAATGGTTATTAGTGCAAAAGGGTTGGGGCTGCGCTCAACGCCAGCTAAGCTGAATTTGGTAGCAGATCTGGTGCGGGGCAAAGACGTTGCTGTTGCAGTCATGTACTTGAAGTTTTGTAAAAAGAAGGCAGCATCTCTTATCGAGAAGGTATTGAAGTCTGCTATAGCTAACGCTCGTACTAATTACGGGGTGGATGCAGATAATCTGTATATAGATGGGATTCTGATTGGGAAGTCGTACACTCTGAAGAGAGTCATGCCCAAAGCGAGAGGGAAGGCTTGCAGGATAAGCAAGAGGTACGGAAGAGTGGTTGTGAATTTGAAGGAAAGGTAGCATATGGGGCAGAAGACAAATCCCATCGGATTGAGACTGAAAATAGTTGGGATGTGGGATTCGCTGTGGTACGCCGAGAGGGATTACGCAACAAAATTGCAAGAAGACCTCATGTTGCGTAGCTTCGTGAAGAAGACATTCCAGCATGCTGCGGTAAGCAAAATTGTGATAGCAAGAAAAGTGGACGCTGTGATCATCAACATACACTCAGCAAGGCCTGGAGTAATCATAGGAAAGAAGGGGGTGGATATAGATAGGGTCAAGCAGAAGATCGCGCAAATTGTAAACCACGAAGTTGAGTTACACATAGTAGAAGTGAAGAAGCCCGATTTGAAGGCTGTGTTGATAGCGGAGAATATAGCTCAGCAGCTTGAAAAGCGTGTTTCGTTCAGGCGTGCGATGAAGAGAGGTGTTCAGAACTGCCTAAAGCTTGGAGCCAAGGGCGTGAAAGTGAGCTGTTCCGGAAGGCTTGGTGGTGCTGAGATAGCGAGAACCGAGTGGCACAAGGAAGGTAGCGTGCCTTTGCATACGTTTAGGGCCAATGTTGATTATAGCTGTGTAGAGGCGAAGACTATATACGGAATAGTTGGAGTCAAGGTCTGGGTCTACGTTGGGGATACAAGAGCCGGAATAGAGTAAGGGGATATAGCCATGTTGTTTGTACCTAGGAAGACGAAGTATTCCAAAAGTTTTAAGGGTAGGATTAGCGGTGTTGCGAAGGGAGGTAGTGAGCTAGCATTTGGCCAGTGTGGCCTGAAAGCTCTGGAGCCATGTAGGTTGACCTCAAAGCAGATAGAATCGGCAAGGCGTAGCATATCTAGGAGCCTCAGACGTGTAGGGAAAGTGTGGATACGCGTATACTGTCACGTGCCTGTAAGTAAAAAGCCTGTTGACGTGAGAATGGGTAAGGGCAAGGGCAGCACGGAGATGTGGGTGTGTAAGGCGCAGCCTGGAAGGATACTCTTCGAGATAGGTGGAGTGTCTACGGAGATGGCAAGGGAGGCATTCAGGAAAGCGCAGTCGAAATTGCCAATTAAGTGCAGTTTTGTGGAAGAAGGGTTTTAGGTGTGGCTATGAGTTCGGTTGCTAAGATGGATAGTAAGTCTTCTAAGGAGCTTCGTGAGAAGTTAGCTACTTTGAGAAGGGACTTAGTGGAGAATGTATTTGAGAGCAAGAGTGGTGGAGCTGTCAACAATGCCCGTCGTGGAACTATTAGGAAGGAGATAGCCAGGGTATTGACCGTGCTTAGCATGAGAAAAATAAGGGGAGAGGATGTCTAAAAGAGTTTTGGTTGGGGTTGTTACTGATACGAGGCGCGACAAGACGGTCAAGGTTTCGGTATACAGAATGGTACACCACAAGGTATACAAGAAGATCGTGAAGGAGTGTCGGGTTTATTCCCTTCATGACGAGCATAACAAGTGTGTTCGAGGCGATGTGGTAAAGATAAGGGAGCATATTCCGGTATCTGCCACCAAAAGGTGGATTATAGTTGATGAATAGGTTTTTGGCATGATACAGAAAAACGCCATTTTGGATGTTGCGGACAACTCAGGAGCGCGCAAGGTGCTATGCATAGGGTTCCTGGGGGGAAAAAGGTCAGCTACTGTGGGGGATGTAATTGTTGTATCAGCCAAGGTTGCTACTCCGAAGGGGAGGGTAACAAAGGGAAAGGTATATAAGGCTGTTATCGTTAGGGTTAAGGGGCCGATTCGCAGACCTGATGGCAGTACTATTAGGTTTTCTAGTAATGCGGTTGTTCTAGTTAATGATCAGGGTGATCCTTTGGGAACTAGGGTTTTTGGTCCTGTGAGAAAGTTGCCAGTTGGCGAGTTCGCAAAGGTGATGTCACTGGCTGTGGAGGTTTTGTAGTGGCTAAGATTGTTAGTGGAGATGAAGTTATCGTTATTGCTGGTGGCGATAAGGGTAAAGTTGGAAAGGTTGTGAAGGTTCTAAGGAAAGGCGGTCGCGTTCTGGCAAAGGTTGCTTCGGTTGCTTTATGTAGGAAGAGCGTTAAGCCTACGAAGGATCGGGAAGGTGGTATTTTCAGTGTTGAGAGATTTATAGATATGTCCAACGTCGCGTTTTTCGACAGCGAGGCTGGTGTTCGTGCTAGGGTGGGCTATAAGTTTGTCGATGGTAAGAAGGTTCGATACTTAAAGGGTTCTGGAAGAGTTTTGGATTAGGTTTGTATGTTGGGGAGTTTGTCTAAGGATGCTATCTCCAGGTCTCTTGTTGATAGGCTTGGAAGGAAGAACGTAATGCAGGTGCCGAAAGTTGTGAAGGTCTGTTTGAATATGGGCATCGGTATTGCTGGATCTGATAGTAAAGTCATGGATTCGTGCACCAGGGACCTCGCGATGATTTCCGCGCAGAAGCCTGTTACCACGCGAGCTAGGAAGTCTATAGCTGGATTCAAAATCCGTAAGGGGTTTCCGATAGGCTGCATGGTGACTCTGCGTGGAAAACGTATGTATGAGTTTCTGGATCGGCTAGTGAACATTGCTCTTCCTAGAGAGAGGGATTTCAGAGGTTTGTCGATGTCACAGTTTGACGGGTGCGGCAACATATCTTTCGGCATCAAAGAGCACATATCGTTTTTGGAAGTCGATTACGACAAGATAGACAAGGTCAGGGGATTGGACGTTAGCATAGTGACAACAGCTAACAACAATGAGGATGCCAAGGCTTTGCTCATTGAGTTAGGATTTCCATTTATAAATTAGGGGGTGGAGTGTCTAAGAAGTCAGTAGTACAGAGGAACTTGAAGCGTATAGCAATGTCTTCTGTGTTAGCCAAAAAGAGAAAGGAACTAGCGGCTAAGCTCAAGGACGAGTCTTTGCCTATGTCTGAGAGGTTTGCTGCGCAGATGAAGCTGTCTAAAATGCCGAGGGATTCTTCTTATATCAGGGTTAGGAACAGGTGTCTGATAACTGGGCGGCCGCGTGGATATTATAGAAAATTCGGGATGTCTCGCATTGTGCTAAGGCAGTTGGGCTCTATAGGGCAGATACCGGGGTTAACGAAGTCAAGTTGGTAGTAAGGTTTAGTGAGGTTTTGTTGTGTCGTTGTCTGATCCCATTGCTGATTTTCTGACGCGTTTGCGTAACGGGCAAGCAGCTATGAACAAGGTGGTTAGAGTTCCTTGTTCCAAGGCGGTGATGGCTGTGCTTAAGATTCTGCTCGAAGAGGGCTATATTGATTCCTTTAGTCTGGAAGAAGATGGGGGTAGTCGTAGGTTCTTTAAGGTGTGCTTGAAGTATTTCAATAGTGCTCCTGCCATTAAGAAGATAGTACGCGTCTCTCGGCCGGGTAGGAGGGTATACTCATCTGCGGAGAAAATGCCACGGTTTTACAATGGATTGGGCGTGTATATAGTGTCTACGTCTAAGGGCATAATGCTGGACAACCACGCGCGTAATGCTGGTGTTGGCGGCGAAATTTTGTGTGGAGTTTTTTAGGAGATATACAGTGTCTAGAGTTGGAGCTATGCCTATAGAGATTCCTGAGGGCGTGAGTGTCGATATTTGTGAAAGCGATGTTACTATCTCTGATAGTAAGGGGGGTAAGTCTGTTTTTGCACTGCGTCACGGTATTAAGGCTGTACTCGATGGTAAGATGCTGGTTTTGGTTAACGAAGGCGGTGGCTCTGCCAGGGCGAAGGTTATGTGGGGAACCTACAGGAGCAACATAAGTAATGCCATAAAGGGGATGACCAGTGGTTTCCTAGTAGAGTTTGAAGTTAACGGTGTAGGGTACAAAGTAACGCAAGATGGCGAGTGCTTGAATGTATCTTTGGGCTTTAGTCATAGCGTGAAGTATGCTATACCCTCTGGGATTGTAGTAAAGTGTACTAAGCCGACGCAGTTTACCATACAGGGCAGCGATAAGGTTAAGGTGCATATGGTTGCGGCGGATCTGTGTTCCATTAGGAGGTACGATCCATATAAGGGGAAGGGTATTTTCATAAAAGGAAAGTACGTGTATAGAAAGGAAGTTAGTAAGAAGAAGTGATAGAGGGAGTCTGTCTATGTCATTGTTTGATCTAGAGAAAGCAGAAAGGCGTAGGAGGCGCGTTAGACTTAAGCTTAGGTCTTTATCCTCTGTCCGGCTTTCGGTGTTTAAGTCCAATAGGCATTTTTACGCGCAGCTTATAGATGATGGGAAGGGTGAAACCGTTGCTGCGGCGTCTACTTTGGAATCAGAGGTGTTGTCTGTTGCGTGCAGACGTGTTAATGCAGGGGCTGTAAAAGTTGTTGCTAAGCTTTTGGCTAGTCGTATTGATGGGCTTGATGCTACCTATCGTAAGTTTGTTTTCGATAGGGGTTCGTATAGGTATATGGGCGTTATTGCCGTGTTTGCGGACGAATTGAGGAGTCTTGGTTTTGAGTTTTAGGTGTTTTGATGAGTGTTGATAGGAAGTCGCGTACATCGAACGATGCGCATGATTTGTCAGAATTGCTTGTATCTGTGCGGAGAGTTTCGAAGGTTGTTAAAGGTGGTAGAAGGTTTTCGTTCTCCGTTTTGGTTGTTGTAGGCGATGAAAAAGGTCGGGTTGGCTGCGGTATGGGAAAACATGCTGAGGTCGCTGAGGCCAAAATCAAGGCTGTCAATGCTGCTAAGAAGAGTATGATTCGCGTTTACCTCAGAGAATCTAGGACTCTGCACCACGATATAACCGCGAAGTTTTGTGCCAGCAGGGTGGTGTTGAGGTCTGCAAAGGTTGGTACGGGCATAATAGCTGGGGGTTCAGTTAGAGCGGTTTTTGAGGTTTTGGGTGTTCAGGACGTTGTTGCGAAAATCATAGGCTCGTCTAACTCTCATACTGTTATTTATGCTGTGTTTGAAGCATTCAAAAATATGTTGTCTCCTAAGCAAGTTGCGGGTAAGAGGGGTCGTAAGGTTTGCGATGTTATCAATGGGTAGTGTTATCTCTGGGGCGTTATGAAATTGAATGAGTTATTTAGTGGCCTTCCGAGGTTGAAGGGGCGTAAGGTTTTGGGCAGAGGCTTGGGATGCGGCAAAGGAAAGACGTCTGGAAAGGGTCACAAGGGGCAGAAGGCGCGGGCTGGATGCAGTATAAAGGGATTTGAAGGAGGGCAGCAGTCCATATTCACTAGACTGCCTAAGAGAGGTTTCAGGTCTATGTCACGTAAAAGGTACGATGTTGTAAACCTCGGAGCCATACAGAAGCTCATTGAAGCTGGGAAGATAGATAGCGGGGCGGAGATAAATAAGGAAACGCTTGTTGGTCTCGGTGTTGTGTCTTCTAGGAATAAGGTTAAGATTCTTGGTAAGGGAAAGTTAGATGCCAAGGTTAGTATACGCTGTGACGCTATATCTCGATCTGCTGAAGGTAAGGTATGTGTGTCGAAGGACTAATTTGTATTTGTGATAGGGGTGCGAGGTAGGTGTGGCGTCGCTGAGTAAGTCTGGGTTACTGGGTAGATTTGGGTTTACGCTACTGGCTTTGGTGATATATCGGTTGGGTACGTATATTCCCATTCCCGGAATAAACCTCGATGTTATAGAGGAGATAGTGTCGGGGCACTCTAAGGGTGTGCTGGGTATATTTAACGTCTTCTCTGGTGGAGCGCTGGGTCGTATGACCATATTTGCGCTTAATGTTATGCCATACATAGTGGCCTCGATAATGGTGCAGTTGCTCACTGTTGCGGTGCCTGCACTCAGTGAGATGAGGCAAGAGGGCGAGCTTGGCAGGGTAAAGATCAATGCCTATACGAGGTACTTGACTGTGGGTTTCTGTCTTGTGCAGGGCCTAATGATCCTGCTGGGTTTGGAGCGGATGAATACGGGTGATGTTATGGTGGTGATAAACCCTGGCATGACCTTCAGAGTGGTTGGCATCAGTAGCTTACTGGCGGGCACAATGTTCTTGCTGTGGCTCGGGGAGCGGATCAATCTCAAGGGAATAGGCAATGGTATTTCCTTGATCATTTTCGTAGGTATAATTTCAGAGCTGCCTAGTTCTCTGTCATCGGTGTTTATGTTGGGGAAAAGGGGTGAGCTTTCGGGCTTTGCAGTGTTTGCAATGCTTGCGTCGTTCTTTGCGTTATTCTTGCTCATTATATTTTTTGAGAGATCGTATAGGAAGGTGTTGGTGCAGTATCCTAAACGGCAGGTTGGTGGGCGTTTCTACAATAGTGACTCTAGTTACATGCCGCTGAAAATCAATATATCGGGTGTGATACCTCCGATATTTGCGAACGCGCTGTTATTATCGCTGATGACACTGGCGAAGTTCAATTCGGGGTCGGCTTGGGCCGATTTCATCTTGGGTAGCTTCTCCGCAGAGGGTGTTTTGTACGTTGCGGTGTATGTCGCACTTATAATGTTTTTTGCGTTCTTCTATACTTCCTTAGTCTTTGATTCGAAGGAGACTGCGGAGATGCTCAAGAAAAACGGGGGATTTGTGCCTGGTAAGAGACCGGGTAAAAGTACTCAAGAGTACTTTGATCAGGTGGTTATGAGACTCACAGTCCTGGGTGCATTGTATCTCTCTGTCGTGTGCGTAGTGCCGGAGGTAGTAAGGCAGTATTGTGCGGTGTCGTTTACTTTGGGAGGGACGAGTTTCCTTATCATTGTAAATGTTATAAACGACACGTTTTCTCAGGTGCAGACTCAGATATATTCTGGGAGGTATAGCGCCTTGATGAAGAAATCGGAGTTATGGAAGAAGATCAAGTGAATTTGCTTATTTTTGGTGCTCCAGGATCCGGGAAGGGCACGCAGGCTAGGTTATTGTCCGAATATCTTCCGTCTTTGAAGGTGATCTCCATGGGAGATTTGCTCAGGTCCGAGGTTGATTCTGGAACGGAGGTCGGCAAAGAGGCAAAGAAAGCTATGCTTGATGGAGCTCTGGTCAGTGACCTTACGGTGTGCCAGATGATTCTCGGGCGGCTGGCGAAAGTTCGGTCAGGTTTTCTTTTGGATGGCTTCCCAAGAAATTTGCGGCAAGCGGAGTTTTTAACCGCGGCTATGCGCTTGCTTGATGGGGATATAGATATTGTCTTCAAGCTTGAAGTTGCTGCTGATGTTGTTGAAAGTAGATTGTGTGGACGTCTGGTGTGTAGTAACTGTGGAGCGGTTACTAACATGGAATTAGCCGCTGGTGCGTGCGAGGTATGCGGGTATGATGGATATAGGCGTCGTGATGATGATTCTGTTGACGTGGTAAGACGGCGGCTTGTTGAGTACGAAAGGGAGATCGTTGCACTGGAGGAATACTATCAGGGCAAGGTCGTGCGTATTAATGGGAATAGGACCGTGGATGAAGTTTATGAAGACGTGAAACGTAGGGTGGATTGTCTAAATAACTAGTTGACGGTATGTGGTACATTTGTTATACAGGGGCTTATTGGTGTTTTTGTTAGGGGTTTTCGGTGGCGCGTATAGGTGGGGTTAATATCCCCGTAAACAAGCGTGTTGTGGTAGCTTTGACTTATATATACGGTATTGGTCCGTCGCTTGCCAACAAGATTTGTGAGGGCTGTGGAATAGACAAGAACCTTCGGGTATCTGCCTTGGGTGATGAGGACGTAGTAAGGATTAGGAATTTTATCAGGGCTAGTTGTGTAGTTGAAGCAGATCTCCGTAAGGAAGTGGCCATGAATATTAAGTTCCTGATGGATATTGGCTGCTATAGGGGGCTAAGGCACAGGCGTAAGCTTCCTGTTCGCGGTCAGAGGACGCATACCAATGCAAAAACTCGCAAGGGCGGCTCTAGGTTGGCTGTCGCCGCTAAGAAGAGGTAGTGGGGTTTTATGGCGGTAATTAAGAAGAAGAGGAATGTTGTTGTAGGAAGGGTGCATATATGTGCCACTTACAATAATGTGATAGTAACGATAGCGGATCAGCAAGGTCATGTGCTAGTTACCACCTCGGCCGGGGCTTGTAATTTCAAGGGTAGCAAAAAGGCTACTCCTTACGCGGCTCAGGAGACGGTAGCTAAGGCGGTGCGGGCTGTTGTTGAGCGGAATGGCATGAAAACGGTTTCTGTTTGTATATCCGGGCCTGGCGCGGGTAGGGAAGCGGCTATAAGGGCCGTGCAGACCTGTAACCTTAATGTTACGTCCATCAAGGACACCACTAAACTTCCCCATAATGGGTGTAAGTTGCCAAAAAGGCGTAGGGTGTAGTTTTTAGTGAGAGAGATTTATGGCGATTTCTAATGGCGATGGGTCAGGTGGTGTGTGTTATGGAGGGGGTAGCTTCTCTATGGCAGATCACTGGAATAAGTTGACGAGGCCGTCTTCAATAAAGGTTATAAGCGGTAGTGGCCCTTGCACTGCGGAGTTAGTAGTAGAGCCTCTGGAAAGTGGTTTTGCGTTGACTCTTGGTAATGCTCTTAGACGCGTTATGATGTCATCTCTTAGGGGTTTTGCCGTTTACGGGATTGAGGTTGAGGGTGCTTCGCACGAACTCACTTCACTATCCGGAGTTAGGGAAGATGTTGCGGATTTGGTGCTGAACCTCAGCATGCTGCGGGTGAAGCTGTTGAGTTCAGGGCAGAAGGTTCTGCGCTTGGTGGCGCGGGGGCCAGGGGAGATTACTGCGGCGGCCATTGGGGATTCTGCGGACCATGTGATCCTCAATAAGGACTTGTATATATGTACTCTCGGCAAGGATGTGGAATTCAGTATGAAGGTCTACGTTAGTAGCGGAAAGGGTTATGTGCCCGCGTCTGAGTACAGGGCTGCGTCTAGGTCGGGTTGCGGTGGCGACGTTGGGCCAGGGTTTATAGCTACTAATGCTTTGTACAGCCCGGTGAAGAAGGTAGCGTTTAGGATAGAGAGGAGTAGGATTGGTCAGTTCACTGACTATGACAGGCTGATAATGTCTGTTGAGACAGATGGCTCTGTAACTCCTGATGAGGCTGTTGCGGTCGCGGCTAAGATACTGCAGGATCAGCTGCAGTCGTTCATAAACTTTGACGAGATTGAGGAAACAAGAAAGAGTATCGATAAGGAAGAGGGGGCTCTCCCTTACGATCACAACTTGCTGCGTAAAGTTGATGAGCTTGAGTTGTCGGTAAGGTCTCACAATTGTCTGAAGAATGACAATATCACTTATATAGGAGATCTAGTTCAGAGGACTGAGTCTGATATGTTGCGGACTCCTAATTTCGGTAGGAAGTCTTTGAATGAGATAAATGAGGTACTTGCGAGTATGAACCTTCATCTTGGGATGAAGGTGCCTAATTGGCCTCCTGAGTCTATTGAGAATCTGAGTAAGCAGTACAGTGATGACTAGTACGTGTTTGTGTGTATGTATGCTAGGGGGAGTTTAATATGAGGCATGGCTTAAGTTACAGGAAGTTTTCCAGGCCTACAGCGCACAGGGCTGCTATGATGATGAATCTCGCGGTTTCTCTTATCAAGAGTGAGAGGATTGAGACTACCTTGCCTAAGGCTAAGGACCTGAGATCGTTTGTAGAGAAGCTTATAACGATAGCGAAGAAATACTCACGTAAGGATCCTGTGTGTGGGAAGAGGCTTTTACTTTCCAGGTTGATGGGGAATCAGGGAGTTGCTGGCAAGTTGATGAGTATCTTGGCTAAGCGTTATGAGAACCGGAATGGGGGTTATACCCGCATAATGAAAAATGGGTTTCGTAGAGGTGATTGCGCGCCTGTTGCAATCATAGAACTGGTTGATAAAGACAAAGACATAAAGGTTGTCAGCAGCTAGTAAGAGGTAGTATGTGAGGTTCACGTATTCTTGGCTGCTGGATTGTCTGGGTACGGAGCATCCTGCTAAGTCTCTCGCTGACGTGCTTACAAATGTTGGGGTTGAGGCGTGTCTTGTCGAGAGTGGTTCGCGATGTACTCGGTCTTTTGTTGTAGCGAAGGTCGAGGAGGTTGCTGCTCATCCTAATGCTAATAAACTGAGCGTGTGCAAGGTGTTCGACGGGGAGAAAACCTTGCAGGTGGTTTGTGGTGCGCCTAACGTACAGGTCGGAATGGTGACCGTGCTGGCTCATGTTGGAGCTGTTGTTCCGCAAAGTGGTATTGTAATAAACAAGGCAGCAATAAGGGGTATAGACAGCGAGGGCATGCTGTGCTCTCTTGCTGAGCTAGGTATTTCTTCAGAGTACAATAGCGACGGCATTGCGGATCTCGCAGACTATGAGATAGGGGAAGATTTTTTCGCTTCTCACGAAGTCATAGAAGTGAGTGTGACGCCTAATAGAGGCGATTGCCTGGGTGTATACGGTATTGCTCGAGAGCTGGCTGCTGCGGGAATGGGTGCTCTAAAGGAGTTACCTGAGCCAGATATTGGTAGATCGCTAGCTGAAGCGCCAATAAAGGTAGATATGCGCGCTAATGGCGTGTTTAGTGGTCGGTACATACAGGCTGTAAACAATAGCCAGCGTTCACCGAGGTGGATCAGAGAGCGACTAGAGGCTTCTGGAATAAAGACGATTTCCTGTGTGGTTGATATTATAAATTATGTCACTATTCTTCTCAATAGGCCAATGCATGTGTACGATGCGGATAAAATAAAGGGTGGATGCTTGATAGTGGAGAAGGCTTCTGCTGGGTGTTTTTCTGCACTTAACGGTAAGGTCTATGATATAGATAGCGAAGATGTTGTTATCAAAGATCGTGAGGGCAACATTCATTGTCTGGCTGGAATCATAGGCTCGGACTTTAGTAAATGTACGTGTGACACGCAGAATATTTTTTTAGAAGCGGCTTGGTATGATCCGGTTGATATTGTTTTGTCATCAAGGAGATTGAAACTCAATACAGATTCTAGTTATAGATTTTCCAGGGGTACTGATGCTAGGTCAGTGAGTCTTGGTCTTGATTACGCAACTTATCTCATAACCAAGTACTGTGGCGGAATTGTCTATGGTTCCGTTGTTTCTGGAAAGATGCCAGAAGAAAGGGTTATGATAGATTTTGATCCGAAGAGCATCTGGGACATTGGCAGTGTGGCAATGGGCCGCGATCGTGTTCTGGGGGTGTTACAGTCTCTTGGGTTTGTTGTAGATACCGTGTCAGAAACTGTTTGGAAGGTAGAAGTGCCATCGTGGAGATGGAATGATATCTCATCCGCGAATGATCTTGTGGAAGAGGTTTTGCGCATAAGTGGGTATGATGAAATACAAGAACAGGTAGTTCTTCCAGTGCGTGGGAAAGTGGAAGTAGAGAAGAGGGATATTGTCAATAGCAGGGTCCGGGCAGCTATGCTCACGCAGGGTTTGACAGAGGTTGTGACATTATCCTTTCTAGGCGCATCTGTTGTTGAGAAACTGGGATTTGTTGCTGAGGATTTACGCATAGAGAATCCTATAAGTAATCATTTCGATACTATGCGTCCTACAGTTCTTACCAATTTGTTGCAGATAACATCTACGAACCATGCATTTGGCCGGGATAGTATAGCTATTTTTGAAGTTGGGGATGTGTATACCGCTCTGGATCTAAGTGAGCAAGTGGTTTGTGGCATACGCTCCGGCGGAGATGCTCCCAGAAACCCGCATACTATGGTCCGCAAGTTTGATTTTTTTGATGTTAAAAACGATGTAGAAAATGTGTTTTTGCAGTTTGGAATTCGGGGGCGGGATTTAGAATTGCAAGAAACTTCTAAAACTTACTTGCACCCTGGGAAATCGGCAGACATCTACTACAGAAATAAGTTTTGCGGGTATGTGGGTGAGTTACATCCGGAATTGGCGGAGTTTTTCGAGTTAAAACATCAGGTAGCCTGTTTCGAAGTGTTTTTATCCAGGATTGCTTCTTGTGCTGATAATACCGTGAAAGCGGAAAGGTTTTATGTAAACAAGTTTCAAGTAGTCAGGAGAGATTTTGCGTTTGTTCTTGATAAGAATGTCAAGGCTGGGTCGCTCGTTGCTGTTGTGGAAGCAATAAAGCATGTGGAAAGTGTTGCGGTATTTGATGTCTATGTAGGTGATGGAATTCCCGAAGATAAGGTGTCCATGGCGATAATGGTGACGATAACGTCTAAGGTGGGTACTATGACTGATGCGGAGATAAAAGAAGTGACTGATGGCATAGTGCAGGCTGTAAAGGACAAATTAGGTGGGCAGCCGAGGCTTGATTGATTCTACCCAGAGATCATTAAGTTAATTTCAAACATGCGGACCTGTACCGCGTACACGCTGGGATATCCCGAATGGTAGGGTGCACTGTTAATTTACTGGAAGACAAGAAGTGCCTGGTGCGTATTTCCTCGTTTGATTGCAGGTTCGGTGTCCATTGCTGTGTGCTGCGCTAATTTTGTGTGTTGGAACTCGTATAGCGTTTTTATTTGGTATAGGTCCGTAAAGTGGTTGATTTTGAGATAAATATTAAATAATTAACTACTTAGCTAAGTTACACGAGATGCAATGCGTGAGTACTGGTTGCAGGTAATAGTACTCGCCGTTCTCGTGAAGCAAAAACTGTCCGTGCAAATAGGAAATTTCGTACTTTGGATACCGATATTTCAAGCCATAGGCATCATTTTGTACTTTTCTATGGAAAGTGAGCCAAGCGCGCTACTGATGGCAAGTCTTGTCGTATGTGGTTTGGTTCTAACATTTATGGTGTCTAGGCATCTATACTTGAGCCCACTACTGGTAATAATTTTTGGGTTTACATGTGCATACGTGAAGACCAGGATACTTTACCCTAAAGACTTTGCCATAACTCAGAAAACATACGTAAAAGACAAGGTTGGTACTCTACGTGAGATTGATTTCAGGCCGCAATATGCGCAACTGTTGCTTTGTGATGTGGAAGGAAAAAAGCGTGCGAAAACCTGTATGAGAATGACTGTGAGGACTGCAATTGATTCAGAGATCAAAGTGGGTGATACGGTAAAATTTTCCGGATTTGTGTATCCCCCCAGAGCATCTATGTCCATAAATGGATATGACTCCGCGCGTGCTGCATACTTCAAGGGAATAGGGGCTGTGGGTTTTGCTACGTCGAAAGTGCAGTTATACCAAAGAGCGGATGGGGTAAAATTCCTACAGTTCGTTGAGAGGATCAGGCTCAAAATATACGAAAGACTGCGCTCTGGATTGAGTAGGGACAGCGCTGAGGTACTGTCTGCATTGGTTATAGGAAAAAAACTGGGGATAAAAGAAGAAGTTCTAAACGATGTGAGAAAAGCAGGTCTAGCACATTTGTTTGCAATTTCTGGATTACATTTGTCGTTTATTGCGGGGATAGTGTTTCTTGTTTCTAGAAGCGTATTTGCATGTTCGGAAGTGCTAAGCTTAAATTGCAATATGAAAAAGCCGTGTGCGGTTATAGCCGCAATAGCAGGCTTATTCTACTTGCTTATTGCTGGGATGCCAATTTCTGCGTGTCGGGCATTTATAATGGTGGCAATGTCGTTTTTAGGAATCATTCTCGACCGACAACACAACGGTCAACGTTCTGTGGCAGCTGCGGCCAGTATTATACTTTTTCAGTCTCCTGAAGCGGTTCTCTCGCCCAGCTTTCAAATGTCTTTTGCTGCTGTACTATCCTTAGTCTCTATACCAAGGTTGTTTGGTGCTATGGTTACAGCAAATAGCGTGCTTAGATACTTTGTAGCTACGGGTACTAGCTCACTTGTTGCAAGCGTGTCAACCGCTCCATACGTTGTGTACCATTTCCACTATTTTTCCATGGCAGGAGTGATAGCGAACGTTATAGCAATTCCTCTTACTACGCTGGCTATAATTCCACTAGGCGTAATTTATCTCTGCCTTGGTAACACGATTTTCGATGCAGGTATAGGATATTTCCTCGAGCATGCAGTGAATTCATTGCTGTTAATCGCAAAATACACGGCTCAAATAAAATGGGCTTCCGTTACGTCTCTCAATATTACAAACGGAACGTTATTGTCGATGACAGCAGGAATGCTGGTAGTATTTTTATGTCACGGAGCGTTCAGAATAGTTGCTGCAACAAGCTGTTTTTTCATTGCTATACTATGTGAAAATGTCCATCAAACACCAGACATCATTTTTGATTATGGTTCTGTGGTAGTTAAAGAAAGGGATTCAAAGTTATACTTTGCCTTGCGGGAGAAAAGTAAGCGTTGTCTAAAATATGCGCGATGGGCTAGGGATAACGCCCAGGATGAGGTGCTGACGTACGACCAGAACGCTACTGCTACCAGGCTTGTGTGTGTGGAAGGGGGCTGTGTGTACGACGGACGCGTACTATTGGCCCAAACAGAAGGTTTTTTGTTGAAGCACTGCAACAGTGTAGAGGCTGCTGTTTTCTACGGTGAGAGCAGGCGTTCTGCTGAATGTAGCAGTGCTTGGTACGTCGATCAACGGGCGATCCGAAACAATGGAACCCACTATGTGTGGCTAGGAGAATCATCAATAAAACTTGCTATTACTAAAACCAAACGACCGTGGCATGCGAACGTTACCGTTGTCATGGATCGCTACAAAGGCGGAAGTTCAGGAGCTTTCTCCCGTGACTCAGTTTTGCCTACGCTACAGCATTAATAACAGCTTTTACCGACCGTTTTAAAAGTTGATAGTATGCCCTCTTAGCACTGTGCAATTATGTCCGCGGTACAGCAAGTCGGTGCCTTGGTTTCCGCTATACGAACATAAAGAGCTATTTTCTTCTACCTATGTTGGTAAACATAGCGTCTCGGTATTTGTTTAGCATTATGAGAATGCCCAGGGTGTTTATTATTATGGAAATTGAGGTAGAGATATCAGCTAGATCCCAGAGAAACTTAACTGTTCCAAGAGCCCCTAGTGGAATCATTGTCACGAAGAGAGATGCCCAGCATTTGTCCAAGAAATTGTTGCCGTTTGACACGTATGCTATCACTTCTCTTGAGCACAGGAACCATGTTAATATTGTTGTGAGCGAAAAGCAAAATACCAGCAGGATCAGCGCGTACTCCGTCAGCCCACTGCCAAGAGCCCTTGTGAATGCGGTAAAGCACATATTAGTGCTCTCAAGGCCGAGGTCAGTCCACACGTTTGTCGTTAACAGCACCATAGTCGTTATAAACGTTACCATGGCCACTATGTACGGTGATATTAATGATATTAAACTCTGTTCTACGGCAAAATCGCGATCGGCAGGGCCATTGCTTTTTACCATTGAATGAACTGTGCCCTCCAAGCCCAAACCTATATCTGTTGCAAAAATTCCGCGCAATGCTCCGACCTGAATCATAGATAAAGTCTCTGCGACGAAAGCAAGAAAAGCCCCGTGACGGAAGCTTTCTACACTTAGAGAGCTGTGTAGTATCAACTTTAGCGATGGTACTATGTTATGTCCAAATTTACTTAGAGTTACTGTGGCCAATGTAATGTAAAATACGGTCATTGCCGGCACTATCTTGGAGATGCCTTTACCAAGATAGTCTGAATTCATTGTGCTTATAAAAGCCAGAATGATAACCATAATTATCCCAGCCATTATAGGTGGCTGGCCTATGAGGTGCATTGATATGGATAAAGAATTTACCTGAACCAAATTCCCCACCGTGACGGCGCATATAACAGTAACAGTGGCCACTGCGTATGTGGCCCATTTTGTCTTGAACGCGCGCTGTAGGTAAACCACGGGGCCGCCGTAGACTCTGCCATTTACGTTTTCTTTCGTCATTATGCTCAGATAGCAGGTAACGTACTTGATTATGGAAGTTAAAGCTATGATTGCGATCATCCACACTATGAATCCGGGCCCCCCAGACCTGAGAGCCACAGCTGTTCCAGACAAGTTTCCAACCCCTAGGTTACCGCCAACAATTGCGCAAAGCGCCGTGATGGAATTAAAACCGCCACCGTTGCCATTACACAAGTTTGAAAATGTGGAGTTGAACTTACGCACCTGAAGCCATCGTGAAGCGAACGATAACCTAAACCCGGTAAACAGCAACAGTGCGATAGCCGGAACAGAAAAAAACAGCTTTATGAAGTACATAACCCGCGCGTCTTAAATGAAAAGGTGACCTACAAATACAAGCCTAACTTTTTGAGACAAACCGTAAGGCTGCGCTGCACTCTGTCAAGCTTAACATCAGATAACCGGCGGCTACTTACCAGCACGTAACAGAACCCCCTGTCCGCACTCTGAGGCAACACGCCCTCGGCAGCAACACGAAGTTTACGCTTTATCTTGTTACGCACCACAGCATTGCCAGACTTCCTGCTTACAGTGAACCCCACTCTAATCAATCCATCGTCTAACGAGGAATGCGAATAACCAACCGCTTGTAGTAGCAAACCACCGCTACTCGCGGCGCTACCAGACAACCTAGCACGTGCAAACTCCTGTCTCTTCTTAAGAGTCACTAGCCCTTTCAGGCGCACAAAACACCCCGACCTTGAGCGCGGCGTCTGTTAAGTATCTTCCTGCCCCACTTTGTGGACATTCTAGCACGAAAACCGTGTCTGCGCTTCCTTACGATCCTACTTGGTTGAAAAGTTCTCTTCATTGTACCTAGCCATTTATCAGCGCTAACGTGTACTCAGCCTACAGCCAGTACGTAATGTTGTCAAGCGCAATCACCCCCATGATATTACTCATGGCGACACCATAGCGCTAAAGTACCAGGGCGCGCACTTGAGTGCTTTTATGTGGCACTGGTCAGCACGCGTTATCTCAACCTACACCGTGAAGGCGTTTTATGCAGTGCATTGGCAAAATATAATTTGTTGTTAATAGCCATTGGGGGCGCATTGCCGCATGATACATTGTCTCTATACTGGTGTATAGTTAGCCCTTAATGTACACTCAACATTGTACAGTTTCCCTTTATAATGTTTTAGGAATACAATGTTAGGCCCCTGTCGGTAAGATACATGTCGTTCTTACGGGGTAGACGTTGTGTTATGAAGAGGGATTTGAAAGTGAGGCTCATGGCATTACGGCACAGCAATTACGGCTGGGCCGGGCGTGTACTTTAGTCGTCTTAATGTTAGTAGTGTAGGTATGCTAAGCAAGAGGTTCGCCGTGAATATAATAAAGAAAGCGCTAGGTTGGTTTGTACCATATGCTCAATTGATGAGACTTCCAAGTGCTGAGATATCTTTGCTTGCGACCTTTCCTACATGTGCCAGCATAGTGCTTGCGTCGGATAGCCTGTACAAGGTGCTGGGGTTGTTTGTACTCAGTGCTATCGGTGCGTTGGTCCTCAGAACAGCTGGATGTATCATCAATGACATATTCGATAGGAATATAGACATTCATGTTGAGAGGACTAAAAACCGGCCCATAGCGCGTGGAAAACTAACAGTGTATAACGCACTGTGTGCGCTTGTACCGTTGGTTTGTATTGCAGGTTTAATATTATTGTTCACGAACAAGTTGTCGTTCTATCTCAGCTTGATTTGTGCACTGGGTGTTATTGTTTATCCGCTAATGAAGAGGTTTTTCTCATATCCCCAGTTTGTATTGGGTATAGTGTGGAATTTAGGCGTACTAATAGGGTCTGCCATGGCTGCGAACCGCATTGTACCGGGTGCTGTATTGATGTACATAGGTTGTGTGTTTTGGACCACAGCATTTGACACAATATATGCACACCAAGACAAAGAGGATGACGCCCTACTGGGGCTAGGTAGCACTGCCATAACATTTGGAAATAATGCTAGTCTGTACGTTCGGCGTCTGTATTTACTTACCGTGACAATGTGGATTTGCGCTGGTGTAGTTTCTTCATTGAGCTGGATATACCACGCATTTGTAATTGCGAATGCTGGGGTGTTTTATTACCAGTGCAAGAAGACAGATTTTGACAATCCTGCTAGATGCATGTATATGTTCAAGACCAATATATACGTGGGGGCATTGCTGTTCTTGGGTGTGTGTTTGGGTCGCGTTATATAGTTCACAGGTGCCTTTCGTGCTTTTCAGATGCAGATAGGAAGAAATGTATCGGCGGGGCGCTTCAAGTCTTGTATGGGCAGGTTCGCTACAGGTGTGACAGTAGTCACGGCTGTTGACAGCGCCGGTAAGAAGTATGGTCTCACTGTAAATTCCTTTAATTCGGTGTCCTTGGATCCACCGCTGATTTTGTTTTCACTGCAAAAGTCTGCTTCAAGATTTAGTGCTTTCAGCCAGTGTGCGGAGTTTGTTGTTAATGTGCTAAGTGACAGGCAGAAGAACGTGTCTGACGATTTTGCATGTAGAAGTGAGGATCACTGGGATAAGCACGATTTTGTGAAACTATCCGAGCTTCCCGTTATTTGTGGAGCAATTGCCTATTTTCACTGTTCTCAGTACAGGATGTATGATGGAGGCGACCATGAAATCGTTGTGGGCCTTGTGCTCGACTGTGCAACACTTGAAGATGATGACCCACTGTTATATTTTCGTGGTAAATATTGGTCTATAGATCGGGAGCTGTAGCGGTTTTGGATTAGAGCATAGGGTGCTTACCGCAGAGTTTTTGTGTCATCCAAGTGTAGCTGTGCATCATGGTAATGTGTGTAGTGTAAGTTTCCTTTCCTTAAATTGCCTTTAGATGTACCTTTTTGTATGAACCTTGCCATTGTGCAATGGTATTATGCTGCGTGCAGGATAGTTCGCCTGATTCAATGTTTTGCCACGGATGTCATGCCGACAGGGTTGTCATTGATATGTTGTTGTCAGAAATATGTGGTACACATGGGAAACTTAGGTATATGTGATGATTCGGGATATGTGGTTAGTTTATTAGTTGCAGTAACGTAGAGTGTTCCAAAGAGTCGTCAGGTGTTCCTCAAGGTTTGTTTGTATTTCTTGGTGCACCGTGGTAGATTCGCACGTGGTACAACAACGAACTTGGCAGCATGGCTTTGTAGTTCGGGTTCAGACCGCTGTTTATGACCGTTACTGTAGGTTATCCTGGAAGGATCAGGGTGGATGACTTTGTTACCGTGAGGTCGCTATCGCTATAGAAGATTTTGTTATTTCGTTTGGCGAATGTAAAATATTACTATGGCCTATTAGTGCGAATATGAGTTTTGTGTAGATATAATAGAAGCCTGTATGGCTGTTCAATTATGGACGTGGCGTAGTCAGAGTAAAAGTTATGTGGCTATTGGTGGAAGAGGGGATAGTGAGATTACTTAACGTGGGGCAGTGCAGAGAAGTTCTGGGGTGTGGTATGGTAGATACGGTATGTGCTGCGGTACGGACCGGGGTTTTTGCCAAGCTGCTGAAAATACGGTGTTTATATGTCTGATATGCATGCCATGGTGGAGAAACTTAATCTGTGGTACGACGATAAGCAGATTTTGTTTGATGTGGATCTGAATGTATGCAAGCGGGAAGTCACGGCGCTTATAGGCCCTTCCGGATGTGGAAAATCCACGTTTCTAAGGTGTTTTAATCGTATGAATGACTTTGTCCCAAACTGTAAGGTTGAGGGTCGTATCGTTGTTGACGGTATGGACGTTTTTTCGGAAAGTACCAACGTAGTATTACTGAGGGCCAAGGTTGGAATGGTATTTCAAAAGCCAAATCCGTTTCCAAAGTCAATATATGAAAACATAGCTTATGGTCCCAAACTGCATGGGATAGCAAGAGGTAAAAGGAAGCTTGACATCGTGGTTGAAGAAAGTCTTAGAAGTGTGGGACTGTGGGAAGAGCTGGGTGACAGGCTACGCGATAACGCTTGTAAGCTTTCTGGAGGGCAGCAACAGAGATTGTGCATAGCACGGGCTATCGCTGTGAGGCCTACTATGCTGCTGATGGATGAACCGTGTTCAGCGCTGGATCCTGTTGCGACAGGGGTAGTGGAAAATCTTATAAGGGACCTGAAGAAGAACTTTACGATAGTAGTGGTTACGCACTCGATTAAGCAGGTGCAGAAGATTGCCGACAAAGTTGTGTTCTTTTCTGGTGGTAGGATTGTTGAGCATGGTTCGACTCAAGAGGTGTTCCAAAGCCCGAAATCTGCTGATGTTAAAGGGTACCTTGAAGAGCATAATTAGGGCAGATGCGCGTGTTATGTGTCCATAGGCCAGTGCTTGGTACAATGTGGTAATTACTGTGTGAGCAGGTGACTTGTACTGTGGTATCTTGTGTTTGAATGTGTTTTTATGCTGAATCGAGCATATGCCTATCGACACAGAAGGGTGTTTTAGGATACCCAGGGGGCTCATGCCTTGTGTGGTGTTTATTATAACTATTTTAGGTCTCAACCGTATTGTAGCTCTTGCAGGTAGTAACTACTTTAATACGGTTCTGTTGTTTGGCATTCTATCGCGCCACTAGATATGGTTTAGCTCAACGTCCACAGATATGTGAATATCTACCATGCGCAAGCTTCATTTCAAGGTTTGCGTGCATAAACAAAAAACACAGTATTATTTTGTGTGTGCAGTGGAAAAGGCTCCAGTGTAGCCCGTTAGGATGCTGCTGCATAACACTGGTTATGGTTTTTATCGAAACACCTGCTTGTGTCGGAGTGCGTTACAGGAACACATGACTATGTAAATGCTGTATATGTGCTTTGTTTTGGGTTTCGGGTGCATAAGTGATCACCTTCTGTGTGCAGTGAAATTGGATCAAGTTTTGGCGTTTTGAATTCTGCCACATCGCTGGTCACGATTTTTATAGAGAGACACCTGCTTGTGCGGAAATGCGTTACCGGAGCTCCTGACCATGTAGATATCTGCTATAAACGTGCTTTGTTACTAGGCTCCAGGCGTATAAGCACTCACCTTTTGTGTACAGTGAAATGGGATCCGGTTTTGGCGCTCTGAATTCCACCGCACCCTGGTTATGGTTTATGCGCTACATATGGGCTGCAGGGTGTATTAAAGGGGCCTATATGGAGAAGCGCCTGGCTATTATGGTTTAGCTTATGGTTTCAGGGCATTGTTACCTTGAAGGTGTTTAACCCAGACCATAACTACACAGATCACGCTCGGGCCTGTACCGTGTAACCGGCGTTCCACCACATCAACCTATTTAAAAGGGCTGCTGTTCCGGTAATAGGGGCTGGATGTGTGTGGTGGGGCCTAAATCCGACGTAAAGCGCGTGTTATGACTTTGCTCATCGTTAGTTTAAGGCCCAGCGCTTCAGCTCTTGCTCCAGCGTATGATTCATTATTGCCCTTCTGACCAGTTGCATGAGGCTATTCATAAAGTGAATGTTGTGCGTTGTGGCAAGCGAATAAGCAAGGAGTTCCCGTGCTTTTAGAAGATGATGTAAGTACCCCCTGGAATGGGTTTTGCACGTATAGCACGTGCAGTCATGCTCTATGGGATCTAAGCTGTTTTTAAACTTTGGAGAGCGGAGGTTTATATACTCTTTTCCAGGCATGTCTCTATTTTCTGGTTTCACCAAAACGGCGCCATGGCGCGCAATTCTTGTCGGATACACACAGTCAAAAGTATCTATACCGTTTAAAGCACCGTGAAATATGTCTACAACATTTCCAATACCAAGTAAGTGCACAGGGCGCTTTTTCTCAAGCATGCCATTTGTCATAGATACGGTGTCATACATTTGTTGCTTACATGAGCCCAAGGAACCCCCTATAGCGTACCCAAAAAACGGAGATTCATTAGCAAAGTCGCTGCTGGTCTGCCTCAGGTCTTCGTATACGCCTCCTTGGATTACACAGTACAAAGCTTGGGTGCCTGCACTTGACATCTTAAAAGCTTCCAGAGATCTTGCTGCCCAGCGTATGCTCATGAGCATAGACCGTTTTGTATACTCATAACTTGTGTGGAATGGCGTGCACTCATCAAGTACAACGACGAGATCAGCTCCTAGTTTGCGTTGGATCTCCATGGATCTTTCTGGGGTTAAGTGATACTCTCGGCCATCTATATATGACCTAAATCTTGCGCCTGTTTCATCTATTTTTATCAGCGATGCATTGGACTGTCGCAGACTACCTTTTAACTCCTGCGAGACTGACCCGTATCCCAGGCTGAAGATCTGGTACCCACCTGAATCAGTGAGCATGGGCCCATCCCATCCGGTCATACCATGTAGGCCGCCAAGCTGTTCAACTGTATCTTCTCCTGGTTGAAGCATGAGATGGTATGTATTGGACAAAATTATTTGTGTTCCACATTCCTTTACCGCACGCGTATCTAAGGATTTAACGGATGCCTTTGTGGCGCAAAATATAAAAGCAGGAGTGTATATATTTCCATGTGGTGTGCGAATGATTCCCACCCTGGCTTTACCTGTCTCGGACAGAATCTTAAAGTTAAAATTTTTGTACATACAGTACGTTTATGAAAGTTTAAAGAAATGCTGGTAATGGTAGGCCATTAATTGGTATCTTGCACCAAAAATTTGAATCTATTGTAGCGCGCTGCTTTGTGGACCAGTTGTATGTCTACACTGCGTGCGATGCGAGTATCATGTGCTATTTGCAAGATACAGAAATTGTGGCTTGCTGAAATGATTTCTTTTGGTGATATAGACCACTCATGAGTCGTGGCGTTGCTGCGAACTTGTAAATTGCTGTTGCGAATATTTGTTTTCTCTGTGACAATAAGGGCTTTCGTCAACGAGGGTTGTATCATGGCTGTGCCGAAGAGAAAGAAGTCTAAGTCGCGTCGTAATATGCACCGTTCTCATTTAGGGCTCGAGGCACCAAACGTTGTTATTGATCCCACCACTGGGGAGTATAAACTGTCACACCATGTGTGCTTGGGCGGATACTACAACGGTAAGCAAGTGGCAAAATCTAAAGTGTAGCTATTGATGACAGAAAGTCAGAGTGAGAGTTTGTCTATCGCACTTGATGCTATGGGGGGAGATGCAGGCCCTGAAGCAGTAATTGAAGGTGCGAACATGTTTCTGTCGGGCGTTGTTCCTTGCCCGGGGAAGGTTCACTTCAGTATATATGGCAAACAGGATGCCGTATTGCCGGTTTTGTCTAAGTACAAATTGGTTGAGGAAAACAGCATATTTATTGATGTCCCAGATGCGGTTCTCTCTACCGACAGGCCCTCGTATGCATTGAGGCATAGAAGGCGTTCTAGCATTTGGCAAGCGGTGGAAGACGCTAAGAAGGGTCTTGTTGGCGGCGTTGTTTCTTCTGGCAACACTGGTGCTGTTATGGCAATTTCTAGGTATTTATTGGGGACGATAGAGAGCATAGATAGGCCTGCGATCGCTTCTGCAATACCTTCTGGAAGCGGCAAGGACCTCCTTATTCTAGATTTGGGAGCTAATGTTGAGTGCAGTGCGGAAGCCTTGTTCCAATTCGCAGTGATGGGTGTTGCGTTTGCCAAGGCGGTAATGGGGAGAAGTGACCCCAAGGTAGGTCTCCTGAATGTAGGGGAAGAAGAGGTAAAAGGGACATATGTAGTACAGGAAGCGTTTGCATTACTAAGAAAGGCCAAATCAAAGATGGACTTTTATGGGTATGTTGAGGCTGATGTAGCACTGAAAGGTGAAGTGGATGTCCTGGTTACTGATGGGTTTTCAGGTAACGTGATGCTGAAAACTATCGAGGCAGTTGCGAATACCCTTGTTGGCATGCTTAAGGATTCTTTAAAGACTTCTTTGGTTTCCAGGATAGCAGCTTATATACTAAGGCCTAACTTCAGGAGAGTGTTGCGTGTAGTGGAACCTAAAACCTTTAATGGTGCCATGTTATTGGGCCTTAACGGAGTTGTGGTTAAAAGCCATGGTGGGGCGGATGCTAAAGCTTTCGCTTATGCTATCAGGGCAACTGTTAACGCGGTGCGTTACAATATTGTTTCTAAAATCGTGTCGGAAATAAGCGAAATCGGGTCATGAGAGCAGTTTTGCGAGGAGTGGGCTCTTGTTTGCCTGGTAAAGTCGTCACTAACGACGACCTTTCTCTCATTGTTGATACTACCGATGAGTGGATATTTCGCAGGACTGGTATAAAGAGGCGATGTTTGGTTGGGGAAGGTGAAACTACAGCGGATATGGCCACAAAAGCGGCTGAGCGTGCTTTAGCTGATGCAGGGATCTCTGCGACAGAGGTGGATCTTATAGTGGTTGCCACGGCTACTCCTGATAAGACGCTGCCGAGTTGTGCTTCTATGGTTCAAAATAGGCTGGGGTGCTCCAGTGCTTTTTCTTTCGATATTAATGCTGCCTGCTCTGGCTTTATATACGGTGTTTCTATTGTGGATAGCCTTATAAAGATGGGTCAGGTAAAAGTTGCATTGCTGATAGGCGCTGAGACAATGTCTAGAATAGTCGACTGGAGCGACAGGACTACATGCATATTGTTTGGCGATGGTGCGGGTGCTTGCGTGTTCAAAGCAGACGATTCTGAAGGAGATCGTGGCATCATATCTGTGTTGCTATATGCGGATGGGAGCCTAAATGATATTTTGTACACAACTGGAGGTGTTGCGTCTACGCAGACTGCCGGACACATATGTATGCAGGGCACAGTACTGTTCGAACATGCCATACTGAAGCTTTGCTCATCCATTTCAGAGGTCTTGAAGAAGTGCTCTGTGTGCATAGACGATATAGACTGGTTTGTTCCCCACCAGGCAAACATTCGTATTGTTGATATGGTTGCAAAAAAACTAAAATTCCCAAGGGAAAAGGTTATCCTAGACATAGAGGATCACGCTAATACTTCTGCCGCGTCCATACCTTTAGCTGTCAGCTGTGCAAAACGAGATGGTAAGTTGCGAGAGGGTCAACTTGTTTTGTTTGCGGCTATGGGTGCTGGTCTGACATGGGGAGCCGGCCTTGTCAGGCTTTGATGCTGCAACTGTTCTTTGAGTTCATTTCACATTAGCCAATTCTTTCTTTAGGTCGATAGACGCGAGATATTTTATTCTAGATGCAGAAGGTAATGCACTTATTTGTGGGTAACGTATTTACGCTATGTTAGCGGAAAAAATTGTTATGGCACGAACGCGGTAACAGCTGGACCATAGAGTATAGAGGCTTGTTACATGAAAGAAGGAAAGGGTAAGTTGATTCCGAATGTTGAAAAGCATAGGTGGTAATGGTTGGGTTATGCATAAGCGCTTTATGCCGTGAAAGCTAGAGGTGGGTGGAGTGATGTTTGGGGCTTTCCTCATGTACTATAATTTGCCTTCGAAAAAAGGCGCCTGTGCTTTTGTTCATGGTAAACCATGGCAGTGCGGAAATTGCGAGACAGTAATTACACATATCTTGGGCTATGAAAGCTTATTTCCTCGGGTACAGGGTTAATGTATATTTTGCTCTTTCGAATTTTCTGCTTTAGGCTGCCGGCAAGGGGTATTACGTAAAACCTACTACTGATATACGTTCTGAAAAGAGTGAGCGCCAAGATGTTTTGACTCTACGCTCTGATTGGTGGTACCGTAAACTTTTTTGTTGCCGTGCGAACATGCGTGCAATTGGGTAACGGCAGCTGTCCGTGGCGCAATGTATGCAGATCGAGTTATGCGAGAAGCTTTGCTATTTGTGAACTGTACAGCTCTTGCCCTGTGTAAATCTTACTTGCGCCAGGTCTCGGTACATGTATGCATGTATTAAATGGCAGTGCTATGGATAAAGAGCTTAAACTGTGCGATGTTAATATTCTGGATGACTCTTTCCGGCGTTTTCGGCACTTCCCACTGCAAGTTACATGCTATGTATTTTTATTTGTAATGTGCAGGCCACATGGGCGTTATCACAGAGCTAGGAGCTTTTGTAATGAGGTATGGTTACTTCTGAGAATACCTCTACAGGTTGCCGAGTGCCGAATAGGCGACTTTTCAAATTATGGATTTACGAAAAAGTAGGTTGCAAATTTTGTGGAGCAGTGGGGAAGTTTTTTCACTGAATTATCGTAGTTGGTAATAGACAAGGTACGAATGTTGCTGTGCTGAACTTTGCTGCAGCCTTCATATACCACAAGTATAGATTTTTTGTTCTGCTTTATACGCTGGGTGCGCATTGAACAATGCTTATATCGTATAGTATGTTCTGGGAATTCTACTCAGAAATATCTTGGGAAACGGATAACGTACTGTCTCACGTATTTGTGACGAACTATTGAGAGTTAGATGAGCGTATTTTTTGAAAGAACTCTTTTAGCACATTAGAGTTCTCTTGTTCGAAAAATCCGCCGTACACTTCGGGTACATGGGTGCAATGCTTGAATACTTGTGCGCCGTTTTCTACGCCGCCAAGCTTCTCGTTATATGCTCCGAAGTACAGTCTTCTGATCCTAGCAAAGGATATTGCCTGTGCGCACATTGCACAGGGTTCCAGAGTTACGTACATATCGCAGTCACTCAGTATGTGGGAAGAGAGGAGCGAGCATGCACGGCGTATAGCCAAAATCTCTGCATGTGCTGTGGGATCTAGGTCGTTCACTGTAAGGTTATGCGCCCGTGATATTATAACCTTATCTTTCACTATAACAGCGCCCACAGGTACCTCATTAGGAGTAAGTCTTGCTTCCTCCATAGCTGATTTCATGTAGGTTGATGCTCGCATATCCAAGTTTGTAATTTCACTACAGGTAATAGGAAGTACACAATACCACGTTGTGTTGCACCTAAGCTATAGTATACGTGGGTATGACCGATGGCCAATATCTTCCTCATTTTGTTACATTGTGTTAGAATACCTGGCATGGGTTTATCTCGTTTGAGTCATGGCTCTGAAAGTTCTAACGGGTTTTTTGGTTTTTATTGTTGTCTGTTTGGCTTTTGGTCTGCTCAGGCTGTGTTTCAATGAGGCTCGTAGGTACATAAAGGCGTTTTTTAGTGCTGAGGATGAGGAAGAAAATCTCACCAATGAGGAAAAGCATAGACGCTATTTGGAGAAGAAGCACAGGGAATTGGCAAAGGAGAGGGCCGCTGCACAGATCAGGCAAAAAGATGCTGGTACACAGGCTGAGTACCAAAATCCGGTACGAATTATTGGGCTTATGGAGCCCATCGGTAGGTGGACTAGGTATGTCATGTCAGAAAAACGCAGCAGGCTTATTGGCGTGAAGCCGAGCACTTTGCAAAACGGGTTTTGGCAAATGCTTGTGAGTATGAAGGGGATGTACCAGGGTAAACATAGGGGGAGATCCAGGTAGAAGCCGGAGTTTTTCACCTTTATATCTGTTAGTGGTCTATTGTATTGGGGGGGCCTTGTGCAAAGTTTGGCGGAAAAGGGTTTGCTTGGTAATATTACTCATCTGCCTAACAATGTTGAAGCAGAGCAAATGCTTATTGGTGCCATGCTCAGGGATAACAGGATATGTGATGCCCTGGAGGATATAATAAGCTCGGAAGTATTTTATGATCCGCTGCACGGCAGGATTTTTGACCAAGTAGTAAAGATAAACAAAAGGGGACTTTCGGCAAATGAGATAAGCCTTAAAATGTTTTTTGATAACGATGAGGCACTTGCTGAATGTGGTGGTGGTGAGTACCTGGCTAAGATCGCTGCTAAGGCCAGCGTTGTTTTTGATATCAGAAGCGTTGCTAAGGTAGTTTTCGATGCGCATCTACGAAGGTGTCTGATATCCCTAGGCAATGACATTGTGGGCAATGCGTACGACTACGATTCCGACAATCCTGCTGAGTACCAGATAGAAGGTGCATCGCAAAAGCTCTTTTTGTTGGGGAATAAGGGAAAAGCGGATAGAAATTACCACCTATTTTCCACGCTCATAGGTGACGTTAGGAAGAAGATTGAGTCTGCTAGAGAGAATAGAGATGCGCTGCAGGGCATTTCTGTTGGTCTAAAGGATTTGGATCAGCTACTAAATGGTCTACAGAACTCGGATCTAATTGTATTAGCTGCGCGTCCATCAATGGGAAAGACGGCCTTAGCGCTGAACATGGCTCTCAATGCATGTAAGTCGCTTAAGGACAAGGGCAAAAGTGTTGGGTTCTTTTCACTAGAAATGTCGGCGGAGCATATTGCATCCAGGATTATATCCATAGAGTCAGAAATTAGCTCATACAAGGCGCTATCTGGTAAGATAAGCAGCAGTGATCTGCAACAGGTACTGAGGGCAAGTGAGAGTATATGTGACCTCCCGTTGGTTATAGATGACTCGTCAGTTCTGTCTATAAGTGGGTTGAGGACCAGGATCAGACGTATGCATCAGCTGCATAACGTAGGCGTGGTTTTTGTCGACTATTTACAGCTCATAAAGGGTACGACGAAGCGTAGTGGTGAGAATCGTGTGCAGGAGGTTTCTGAGGTGACTCAGGGTTTGAAGGCTATTGCAAAGGAGCTAAATGTTCCACTTGTTGCATTGTCTCAGCTATCCCGGCTGGTTGAACAACGTGATGATAAAAAGCCTCAATTATCGGATTTACGTGATTCAGGTAGTATCGAACAAGATGCAGATGTTGTGATGTTTCTGTACAGAGAAGAATACTACGAACTAAGAAAGCAACCCGCTGAGGGTACTTCAAAACACGCGGAGTGGCAACTAAAGATGGATTCCATAAGCAACTTAGCTGATGTTTTGGTATCCAAGCAAAGGAATGGCCCTATAGGAAATGTAAGGCTATACTTCGAGCCTGAGAAGGGTAAATTCCGTGACTACACTACCCGTTATGACATTTATAAGGGATAGTTGTGGGGTTCTCAGTTGGTTGGCAAGGGTTTTTAGTTCTGTAAAGCTTGTACCGCACTGGTGTACTTGCGTTTTCTAGAGGCTGATTTGGGCCATAAGGTGCAAAAGGAAATATGTTTTCTTATATGCGTAAAGGCAATATTGTGTATTCAATGCACATATTGCTACACGCGTGTCTGACGTGATCAGCAGTGGGTCAACGTTTTGTTGGAAATGTATGGTGCGTGAAAAGTTCACGGCAGCAGTAATCTGTAATTTTGGGAGTTGATTGCTTTGCTCTTCACCGTAATAGTAACAAAATGGTTAGGCTTCTGTAGCTACTGGTTTTGTAATCAGGCAGACTATGACCTTATAGGATGGAAAGCGCTATGGTAAAAACTGCGGGCATAGCTGGAGCAGGGTTGGCCGGGAGGATTTTAGCTCTGTGCCTGCTAAGAGAACGATGGGATGTAACCATTTTCGACCAAGATGACACGTCAGGTAAAAGGAGCTGTGGCTACGCGGCTGGGGGTATGCTCTCACTGTATTCAGAGGCCGAAAGTATTGGTGACTTAGTTGTGGAACTTGGTCACAGATCTATGGAGCTATGGCCAGAACTTCTGCGCTACATTGACGCAAGTGATTGTTTGCAGACCAACGGGAGCATCATAGTGGCGCACACAGTTGATTTGCCCGATTTAGAGCGAAGATGCGAAATAATTAGAAAGCGATTTCCTGACATGTTCGGCGAATTATATGTTACGAACAACATATGTGAGCTAGAGTCAGGTCTGTCAGCGCCATATGGTATGTACATAAAGGGGGAGGGTAGCATAGACAATGTAGCTCTCTTTGGTAAATTAGAACACGCCCTAATGGCTCATGGAGTTACCTGGTATAGTAATGCGAATGTTGCACGAGTATCATCCGGAGAAATAGTAGCTGAGGGAATATCGCGAACTTTTGATGTTGTTTTCGATTGCAGAGGAATTGGGGCAAAATGTGACATTCCGTATTTGCGTGGTGTAAGAGGAGAATCAATAGTGGTATACGCTCCAGGAGCATCCTTCAAACGAGCTATAAGGGTGACGCATCCGCGCTATAGCATATATGTTGTGCCACGGAAGGGAAATCTATTCCTTGTAGGGGCATCAGAGATAGAGAGTTGCGACTTTTCCGAAGTTTCCGTGCAGTCAGCTTTGGAGATGCTTTCAGCTCTATATTCTTTGCACAAGGGGTTTGCTGAAGCCAGAATACTGGACATGCTGTCCGCTTGCAGGCCCGCCTTTCGAGATAACCTGCCCAGAGTGCTATTTGGTAATAAAATTGTTCGAATAAATGGCCTGTACAGATATGGCTATCTCAGTATTCCTGCAATTGTAGAAGAGGTTGTTTCGCTGCTTAAAGGTGGTAATCCCCGCTATGAAAGCCTGCATGCTTATGCGTGACCGATGCAGTTTTCATGTCTAATTATGCTATATTGCCCTCATGTGCGGAACCGTTAGAATCGCGTATTGGATAAAACACAAATTCGGTCTGCAAAAAACTATACCGTGCAGAGGCGATGGGTTTTGCCTAAAAAACTACCTGGTCACACCTCGCATATGTGCTACAGAAATATTTTTGGGCACAGAACAGCTCCCAGACATTAATTATGATTTACTGATAGCGTAGCTACAAGGATATAGTATTATCCGCATCCAAAGGGGAGAATTTTATTATTACACCTGCGCTAAAACGCTGTATTTTAGCGCCCAGTTGTATTTTAATGTACTGGAAAGAGGTAGATGCGTAATTACGTAAACAGTGTTTTGTGAGTCGTGATAGTACGTAATGCTGGGATATCCATAGCTCTGGATCACTATACTGCGCTGTAGATTTTGTGATTGATGGACCTGCTCACCAGTGAACCAATGAACATTTTTGCAGGGATAAAGCCCTCAGAATTTTACATTCCTGTACGACAGCATAAGGTTTTAAATGCGGTTATGGAGTATTTATGTATTACATGGAAAAATTATGCTTCGCTTTGGAACATGGCGTATTTGGATATTTGAATATATCTGGTCCGAAATGTGGTCATGTGTAGTATAGCCTGTAATCTGCAAGTGGTGGCGGGTTATGCTGTTATATAACGGTGCCTGCACGAGTACACAGCGGAGAGCTTTTTCGTAGTGATGTGCTTTGATTTTTACATACTGTAACGCGTGATTTATCGTCTGTGCTCTGAGTTTATGTAGGATAGAAGAAATAAACTCCTTGCTGCAGACGTTGTGCAAGTATCAAAAAATGCGGTACATGTTTCCTTTTGTTGAATTATCGTGCCCATTGATACGTGGGATTTAGTTTAGTCTTATCACGCACTTTGTAGGCATTTTGTATTATTTTACGAACATGTCCGAACGGAAACCACGTAAAAATCTTTTTTGCGTGTTGTAAACAGAAAATACCTTCTTTGGAAGATGTATAGAACTACACTACAGTGGTTCAAGCATCTTTATATTGGAAGGCCATGAGGCTCTGAATCTGTATGGCGCTTTCGCAACGTATGCAGGCGCATGGTAGGTACCAGTACGAGATGATTATGGGGCGCGATAATAGCGCATAATCGCCTTACGGGGCTTATTATTGTATTCTTCCAGAAGTGGAACTAGCGTTTTCAGACAGTAATTCGGTAGCTGCAAATGAATTTGTATGTGTGATAGTGGCACCAGTAGCTCCATATGCATTAAAGTGTGTTCATGCGAGAACACGGTAGAGAACAAAGATAAGGAGTTTGTGGCCAACATGTTAGGCACGCATATTTATGCGCCGTGTGACCACAGTACTTGATTATGCTGCAAATTATATTGTCGATCTGTTTGCGTGTTTTACCACCATTTGCAGGTATTTCTGCCAGGGTGACGGAGATTTTGAGAGCAGCATAAGATGCCCTGCGTAGGGACTGTGGCAGGGGGTAATCATTATGACAAGGTCATTTTTATGCCTGCTAGGGGACAAGCCTCAAGTGTCTTTAACCCGGGTTCCCAGCATTGCTACCTTCTGTTGGCACAACCCACAGATCGAGTATTTTTACTCCAGAATCTGTCAAGTTTGCGTCAAACCCGGTAAGGAGCTCAGGGGGAACTATGACTGACCTGAGACTATCGGATCTAAGATCAACTGCGGCTAAGTCAAGAGCAATGGGAACCTGCCGGCTTCCTACGCGGAAAGTTGCTGTTTGATTGTGCAATAGCATGTTTCCAGAGGAATCGCGGAGATTATACCCTACATTCACTACATCACCACATCTTGATAACAGAACTTCTGAGCCTGAATAGTCAGGATTTGCCTTGTCAAACACAAAAAAGCGCTCAAGGGATGATTCTGTAGGCTCGGATGAGTCGATAGAGATTAAACTTACGTAGTGGCTACCGGCATTTTCTCCGTTTTCTATCAAAATAACTCTGCTTCCCTCCTTTTTCATTCCTACTACACCGTAGTTTACCTCAGGTACTGAGTACGAGCCCAGCTGAAAGCTTACTGACGAAGCACTGTTGGTAAGCAGTTTTGTGATTTCAACAGCGCTAGGAATGGCATTATGTGAACCTTTAGGAGAAGGCAAACTAAATATCATCGCGGTAATTTGCTGCCCACACACTGCTTTAGAACCAGAGCCTTGTAGCATATCATTGGAGGTGAAATTACTTTTAGGGATTGCCTTTGCCTTCAAACTCTTAAAGTACTCCTCAAGGCCTTGCTCCTTTATGTGGTAATCGATCCGCGATTCAACCAGCGGACGCAGTATGGTTGCTCCCAACCTGTATCCAACTCCACTTGATCCCATCACCTTCAGCGTGTAAGGCTTGCCGCTTTCATCGACGCCATTCTCGGCAACTACAGATGATGCTACCTTCAACACAAGGCAACAAATCGCAACAACTGCTGAGATGTTAAGCGCAATACAGGCAATTTTCTTCATAGACTCAAGTTTCTCACAAACATCACAAGTTCCTTTAAGACCACAGTGTCTGCATTCAGGCTTTCTAGGTGCGCTTCGCACTGGTGCAATAGAGAATCTACGTACTTTGCGGTTCCATCAGCGCCCAACACGTTAACTATGTTAGGACGTCGAACATCTTCCCCCACATCGTTCAAGTCATCTTGCGCTTGGAAAGCACATCCCAAGGCCTTGCCGTAGGCCGCCAAGGTTTCTCTTGTATCATCGGAGGCTCCAGCCAAGATGGCACCGCTTTCGCACGCTGCAGCAAACAAGCATGCGGTTTTAAGCTCATGTATCCTTTTTACAGCTTCCAGTTGAGAATCTGCTTTACCTTCCATGTCTAGGGCTTGACCGGCAGCCATGCCGGAACATCCACAGGCTCTTGAAATTACCTTTATGATCTCACATTTTACAGTGCAATCCTCCTCCATTGCAGATAATAACTCGAAGGCTAGTGTCAGCAAAGAGTCGCCCACAAGAAGCGCCATGGCCTCTCCATACTCACAATGGCAACTAGCTTTTCCTCGTCTTGTGGCAGCGTCATCCATGCACGGCATATCGTCATGTACCAACGAATACGTGTGTATCGCTTCTATAGCTGCACACATAGGGAAGAATCGTGCTTCGGCTACGCCAAAAATCTTTGCTATCGTCCCGGCGAGAAATGCACGCAAACACTTACCAGGTGTAGAAACACAATAGCGCAACGCGCCTGCTAGCTGTGGGGAACTGCCAGATCTCTGAGCTACTATTCCAGCCAACTCCGCCCCCATAGCGACAGAAAAACTCTTCATGAGTTCTGGCAGGCGGTAACGCATTATTACACAATTCTCACTTACAAGACGAACAATATACAGGAGTTTGTGTGTATTACCAGATTTTTGCTTTTTGTATTTCCTGATTTGACAGATATTCCAGGTGTATGGCCGAGTTTTACGTTCCCCTTTTATTTCTGAATTTTTTACGTACACTGTCGTTAGGTTGTGTGAGCTTTCACTTTATCTCTTAAAACGAGTGTAAGGCGCATTGGTTGTACCGTGTAGGAGCTCGCTGTTGTGTGGCAAGAAGGTTACAGGAATTTTGTTTGACTGCGTTTGAGATGGTGAATATATTGGAGCGACTTTGACTCCTTCGTCTAGTGGTCTAGGACCCCACCCTTTCACGGTGGTAACGCGGGTTCGACTCCCGTGGGAGTCACTTCCTAAGCTGTGTTCAGCGTAGGGGTTCGCAGAGTCTGTTTCCGTTTATGTCTCTTTTAACGTTTTGTTACCGGTGTGGGGTGTGTTGAGATCTTTTTTTCTGTACATACTGTATATCGTGCTAAAATGATGATATAGATACAGTATATGGAATATGGAGAGGTTGCGGCTTCTGTATTTTAGCCGTGGTAAGTGGTAACTGGGGGTATTATAAAGTGTCACAGATTGTTGTAGATTATACTCGTGATAATAACCTGACGAACTTTGGTAAGGCGGTTTTGGCCGACCGGTACCTGATGGAGAATGAGGATTATCAGCAGCTTTTTGTGCGTGTTGCACAGTACTACTCTGATAACAGTCAGCATGCGCAGCGTCTGTATGATTACATGAGCCAGCTATGGTTTATGCCTGCGACTCCTATACTAAGCAATGGTGGTACGAGTAGAGGCCTGCCGATTTCGTGTTTTTTGAATGAGACTGAAGATAGTCTTGTGGGGATATTGAATCTGTGGAATGAGAACGTGTGGCTTGCGTCACGTGGTGGAGGTATAGGTAGCTACTGGGGAAACCTGCGGTCAATAGGGGAGAAAGTAAGAGGTAGCGGGAAAACTTCGGGTATCATTCCGTTCATTGTCGTGCAAAATGCGCTTACTTTGGCTATAAGCCAAGGGTCTTTGCGCAGGGGTAGCTCCGCGGTATACCTTCCAGTGTGGCACCCGGAAATTGAGGAGTTTTTAGATATTAGAAGGCCTACTGGAGGGGATCCGAACAGGAAGGCTTTAAATATTCACCATGGTGTGCTTTTGACCGATGAGTTCATGCTGGCGGTCGAGAAGGACTTGTCATGGGATTTAGTGAGTCCTAAGGATAGGAGCGTTATCTCCACTATCAAGGCCCGTGACCTATGGATTAAAATTTTGACTACGCGCGTTGAAACAGGAGAGCCGTATATAATTTTCGTCGATACTGTTAATAGGTGTAAGCCCGACGTATACAAAGAGTTGGGGTTAGAAGTGAAGATGTCCAACTTGTGCACGGAGATAACTCTAGCGACGGGAGAAGATCATCTCAACAAATCGCGCACAGCTATATGTTGCCTTGCGTCACTGAACCTTGAGTACTACGACCAGTGGTGTTCCAACCCGCTGTTCGTTGAGGATGTAATGAGGTTTCTCGATAATGTCCTGACAGATTTTATCAACAAGGCGCCGTCTGAGATAGAGCGTGCCAGATATTCTGCGATTCGGGAGCGCAGTATAGGAATTGGTGTTATGGGCTTCCACTCGTTCCTGCAGAGTAAGATGGTACCTTTCGAGTCTTTTGCTGCGACTATGTGGAATAAGAAGATTTTTGCTCATTTGAGGAGCCAGGCTGATGCTGTGTCATACAAGCTGGCTCTGGAAAGGGGAGCATGTCCTGATGCTATAGACGCCAATAAGATGGAGCGGTTTGTGCATAAGCTCTCGATAGCGCCTACGGCGTCCATATCTATCATAGCTGGAAACACGTCTCCTGGTATTGAGCCGTATGCAGCGAATGTGTTTACTCATAAGACCCTGACAGGTTCTTTCATAGTGCGAAACAAGTTCTTGCAGGAGTTGCTTAAGTCAAAAGGCAAGGATGACGATCAAGTATGGTCGACGATATCGACAAACGAGGGGTCCGTTCAACATCTTGATTTCCTTAGCGAGCACGAAAAGCTTGTATTCAAGACAGCATATGAGCTGGATCAGCGCTGGGTTGTCGAACACAGTGGTGATAGAACTCCGTATATATGTCAGGCGCAGTCGGTGAACATATTCCTCCCTGCAGGTGTGCACAAGAGATATCTGCACAAGGTGCACTTCCTTGCATGGAAGAAGGGTGTGAAGAGCCTGTATTATCTGAGATCCAAGTCCGTGCAGCGTGCTGATAAAGTGTCGCACGATGTTGGGGACAAGGCTGTTGTGCCACGGAAGCAGATAACTAATTTTAGCTATGATGAGTGCTTGGCGTGTCAGTAGGGTTTGTGCTGGGTATCGAAGTATGGTAGGCGTGATTTGCCTAACTGAGGTTATGTAGTACGTTGGTTTATGCTTTGTGCCGATATAGCCACGCTTTTTTCGTTATTGCCAGGTGGCGGTAGGGTTTTGGGCATAGACTTTGGCGAAAGAAAAATGGGGTTAGCGCTTAGTGATGCGACGCGTCTCATAGCTTCTCCGTTTGCCGTATACGAGAGGCGTAACATGCGTCAGGATCTTGGGGAACTAAATTCCATACTGAAGGCTAAAGATATAAGGGCTGTGGTTATGGGTTTACCGTTGCAGTCTGATGGGCTAGAGGGTGATATGTGTCCCAAGGTTAGGAGTTTTGCTGATAAGTTAATTCGGAAGTCAGGCGTATGTGTATATCTTCATGATGAAAGGTATACGACTGCTATGGCAAGTCGCGCTACTATGACAGCGGGGCTGCGAAGGAAAGCATCTCAGCAGATAGATGACAAAGTTTCAGCTGCGCTTATTTTGCAGCAAGTACTGGATATGGCAAACGAGATGGGGATCAACGCAGCTGCTGGGCCTTAAATTCCGTTTATAGTGCATTAGAAACTGCACTCCATAACCGTGGTAGCATTTCTTCAGGGATTACCGTGAAGAAGCCATGTGCACTGGTGCTTAATTCTCAATGGCTTTGCGCAAGGGCACTGTCATTACTGTTGACCACTGCACACAAATCATACCGGTTGTTTCAAAATTGAGATCTTGCGAGTTTTGCACTCAGGAAGTGGCTTTAGAATCAGCTGCACGTAGCTGAAGAATTGTGATTAGTTTCTTGTGCTGGTGAGATTGTGATCTATGCCATGTTCTGGATTGGCTAAAATACCTGTGGTAAACACTATGATGCTCGCATAATCTACGTTCGGTATTACACTGCTCATGTTGTGGCACAGTCGGACTACCTGTACCTTTGTTTGTATTTGTTGTCGAGACAGCGTATCTGCGATTTACGTACTGCAGTTACCGCCATTGGAGCGGGAATACGGTGGCTTGTACAGAGGAGTGAGCCAATATCGACTGGTGGTACTTGTTCAAGCCCTACGGTACCGCTGCGTGATGCGCACCTAAGCTGTGAGTAGTGTTGTGCTATTCACGTAGTGATTTAGTGTTAGAGCACGGACCTTTTTTATGTTGGGCTGTTGCGGCTACAGTGTATCTACGAATTCACGCACTGCGGTCATCGCTGTGGGAGCTAGCTGAGCAATGAATTACTCTGGCAAGATCTGGTAATTACGCGGATGTAATTCACTGAGATGAGCATAGCTTCTTTACTCCTATCTTACACTTTGCTGCGCACCAGCCTCAATGAGGGGTATAATTGTGCTGGAGGGAGTTGATTGTGATATACGCTGCTTTGCTGACAGATTGCATGGTGGTTATGCTATAAGAACTGAATCTGCTCACAAGGCTAATGCTCAAACCTGCATTCCTCAGCCCGCATGGATCTGGGGATTCATATGGTGCTATTGGTAGCATACATACCCGAGTCGGCTAACGTTTTCTATCTATCAATACCGAAAACGCTGTTGATGCTCATGCTGTTTGTATTATGTGTAAATAGATTTTTCTACCTCCATTCCGACCAACATGATACCCATGCTAAATGCCTGCAGTATTCGATGTTAGGTCTCCTGTGCGATAACACACTGTTATGTGTTTTGACTAATTAAATTATGGCTAGTATGCTGAACCTCGGCGCAGTCCCAGTTTTTAAGTTGGAGTGGCCCCAGCAATGGGCTGGTATTACGCGATACCAACAAGAATCAGCAAGTGCAATTAGGTACCGATACTTGTGTGGGTTGAAACTATTTTTGCTCTACGCACGAGTAACCCTAGTTTCATTTTTTACGCAATGTTCTCCTTCAAGAGAACCAGAGTATCTTAGCGATTCTTGCATTACAGCATGTTCTGCGTGTGCTCTCGCACCGCAACCTACTAACGGCCTGCTACACTCTGATAGAGCCCACTGCAACATATGTCTGCACCCTTGCGCACTATCCCCTATGGAGAGCGTGTGCCCTTATAAAAGGCTTTAGCAGTTAGCGCTACCTAAAGACACAACATGATTCCTGTCAGGGCTTGTTGAGACTATACTTACCGGGATACCAACAAGCTCCTCGATCCTCTTTATATAGCTCAGTGCGTTTTTTGGCAGATCATTTTTTGAAACAGCACCTAGGATGCTCGTACGCCAGCCAGGCAAAACTTCGTACACAGGAACAAGGTTTTTCTGGATATGGGTAGCTGAGGGCAGATAGCTATAGCTCTGATCCATATGTCTGTACCCTACACAGATTTTTATCTCATCAAAAGCATCGAGTACATCAAGCTTTGTTAGGGCTATCTCTGTTGCGCCGGACAACAACGCAGTATGCCGCACCAGAACGGAATCGAACCAGCCGCACCGGCGTTTTCTTTTGCTCACGGTACCAAACTCCTTTCCTCTTTCAACCATAAGATCGCTAAGCTCACCAGATAGCTCTGTTATGAATGGACCATTTCCCACTCTTGTGGTATACGCCTTAACTATGCCAAGCGTGCGCACATTGTCCAGCGTGCCAACCCCGCAGCCAACCTGCACGTAACCAGCCAAAGTGTTACTTGAAGTTACATACGGATATGTGCCATGGTCTACGTCTAACAATGCACCCTGAGCCCCCTCAAAAAGCACTGTAGCCCCTCCTTGTAATTGTTCGCGGATTAAGCCGGCAACGTGCTTCATAAACGGCAGAACACTTGGTGCTATCGTTAATAGCTCATCCATTACCGCATCTACTTGCAGATCGTATTGGTTAGTAGCTTTCCTAAGCAAATTATGATAGGAAAGCAAACATTCTACCTTGCTACGCAGCGACTCTGCGTCCATGAGATCACAAAGCCGTATAGCACGGCGCCCAATCTTATCCTCATAGCAAGGCCCTATCCCCATACAAGTTGTTCCTATCGCGTGAGGGCCTCGTAGGCGCTCAAGCAGGGCCTCCGCTTCTCTGTGGACACTAAGTACAAGTGGGCACGTCTCCGACAAAGATAAATTACCAGGGGTAACAGATATGCCACTGTCTTTGAGTTTTTCAATCTCCTGGACCAGTACGTACGGGTCTAACACCACGCCATTACCAATGATGGATTGCTTGCCCTCTCGTAGCACAGACGAAGGCAACAAGCTCAACTTGTACACCTTACCTTCCACCACTATGGTATGCCCGGCATTACTACCGCCTTGGAACCTCACTACTGCATCGGCGTTTTCCGACAGCCAGTCTACTATCTTACCTTTTCCTTCATCACCCCATTGCAGCCCCACCACTACTGTACTTGGCATCGAACGTCCCAAAAAACTCCAGGCCAAGCTAGCAAAATAAAGAAATGGTGTCAACACTGTTCAGGTGAATTATCCTGCTCAGAAACAGCGCTGGGGGTGCAAAACTATCTTCAGAGCTTGAAACTGAGAGAGTCGCAGAGAATTCGAACGAGACAGGTTGCTATGGATCAACATTCTTCGTACACGTTCCATTTTTTGCATATAACCGCCAATTTGTTCTGCATACAGGAAAGACAACTTATTGTTTTATGAATCATCCCTTAATATTAAATGGGGTACAGTGCATGTTCTACTTTGCTATACAGGGACGACTAGCGCATAAGCCTCAGAGCCGTATAGCATAGTGCAAGGTACTTGACTCATAGCTTGGCTTGCCCAGGCCAAATGTCCAACGCATGTCATCAATGTCTCTGCACCGGTATATTTGCGGGATAAAGCGTTGGTTGGTGCAGTAAGCTGAAGGCAGCGGGAATACGTCACGCTCACGATTTTTACCAGAATACGCTGATCAAACGTAAACCTTACGATACAGAAAAGGCATTTAATGCGATCACTTTGTATATGATAGGGTGCACTGATACGAATTTGTGGGGTAGTAAAGCATAGGTGCGCGTCACGGCGTGCATTTTGCTCATCGCTAATACTCAGTGCAGGAATGGAGGGACATGTTTATAATGTGGTGCAAATAAGAAAGTAGATATATTGCCAGAGTTGCTGTTTGAGCACAGTTTTGGTAACTGTTAATGTGCTATCGCGCTATGGTAGCGTGATTTCACCCAATGCGTCACGTCGAGCACTACTGTACAGCTCGGATCATTAAGATTCCGGGTAATGTTTTTCAATATCTCTCACTAGTCTGCAGAGCATCCTTGGTTGCGTGGCAAATATTAAGGGCAGTTTGCTTGGTTTTCGTGGTGCAATGCGAAAAATGTAGGTGCAGTGGGCAAGCACTTGGCAGAGGTCCTACAGTGATTTTTTGCGATAAAACATTATTTTGTAGGACGGAATACTGCCTAATAATATCTTGTGTTTCTCCAGCAAGTGAGGATGCTGGACCTCTGGACCTCTGGACCTCTGGACCTCTGGACCTCTGGACCTCTGGACCTCTGGACC
>NZ_JAQLOH010000028.1 GCF_028204095.1 Candidatus Anaplasma sp. TIGMIC | reverse complement strand
TTGCATTAATGGACGCAAGATGGACACACGCGTTTGCGTTGCCTTTATATTTTTCTATCTGTTTTATCTATTTGAAAAATAGGGTCTGTTCCGCATTGCTATCTCCATATGTTGCGAAACAAATTGCACCCGTGTTCACGATGATTATTCGGTTCTACCACATCTAGTTGCTGAACCTGGTGAAATTCAATGATACTCAACGGAGGGTAGCGTAAAGTTTACTGTGTACTTTAGTATTTTGCTTATTCGTTTCCCGTCCAATTTATTTCACGTCTCTCTCATCACAATAAGACAGCATAGGATAGGAATCTTCACTCTGAGCAGGAAATGATGCCGAATTCGGTATACGAAATAATCCCGTCATGTATGTGATCAACTACTGGAACCTTTTTGAAGGTCATCTCATGGTAACTTAAATTGCGGTTACCATTAAAAATTCACAACTTTCCCAAGTTTGTATTCTGAAAAATAGACGTTCACAATGCTTCAAGCACAAAAACTAAAATGCAGTTAGCTGGATATTTTATATCATTGCATTAACTGCATGAGGATTTATAGAAATGAGCATTAAACAAATATAATTCACGGGGAAATATAGGTATATATTTCTTATACTTAAAGTATACAATAAAATTGTATTAAAATGAGTTATCAGATTTAATTAAAGAAAAACTTTAATTTAGTGCGAGATAAAACGAGTGTAAAATTTTTTGTTTTAGCTACCTTTTTCTAATTCTAGAGAAAGCAATTGCGGGTATTTACTGTGATATTTTAATGCCTGGTAAGTAAGCTATTGCTTGTACTTTAGTTAATAAGGATACTGCGAATCTGAACATATGGCATGACTGTTTCTAGTTTCTATTCGTAACTGCTGAAGGGCTACCCTGCAGCGCAAATTATCGCATTTCCCGCTTTTGTGGCGCATGTTATATACAGAAAACTTTACTGCAAGACAAACTCATTGCTTCCGCTATATGCTCTGGAAGGACATGTTTATTAGCCTCAATATCTGAAATTGTCCGTGCCACCTTTAGGATTTTTACAGAGTCTCTATTCGAAAGCTTATTTGTCTCTAGGATATGTGAAAAGAGAGCTTTAGCATCATGCGTCATGTATGAGACTATGAAAGATTCCACTTCGCTAGGAGTGAGAGAGGCATTATTCATGTCGCATGATCCGTATCTTTCCTTTTGTAACTTCCTTGCAGCAATTACCTTGCACCTAACCATCTCTGAGGTTTCAGATTTTGCAGTGCACAGCCCTCGCGTAAATGCGCTGATAGCCGCCACTTCTACTTTTATGTCAATTCTGCTCATTATGGGGCCTGATATTTTGCCTTGGTATTCCTGAGCACACTGCGGAGCCCTTTTGCATCTCTTCTCAGGATCATTAAGGTAGCCGCATCTACATGGATTCATTGCTGCAATAAGTTGGAAATTTGCTGGATATGTTACATGCGCATTGGCCCGTGAAATTACTACTTTTCTATCCTCCATTGGCTGGCGAAGAGCTTCAAGCGTTGCCCTTCCAAACTCAGGTAGTTCATCTAAAAATAAAATCCCATTGTGAGCCAAGGTGATTTCACCAGGCAAAGCCTTGTTTCCTCCTCCTATCATTGATGCCATAGATGCTGAACTGTGCGGTTCGCGGAATGGCCTTGTTGTCACTAAGTGATCTAGACCATTGTGCGTGATACTCGAGATGACATTTATAGAAATCACTTCCTCATGGCTCAAATCAGGCAATATTCCCGAAATACTCTTGGCTATCATAGATTTTCCAGTACCTGGAGGGCCTACCATAAGAAAATTGTGACCTCCCGCTGCTGCAACGAATGCAGCGCGTTTAGCAACTTCTTGTCCAATGATGTCACTCATGTCAATAGACGCTGCTTTGCTCTTTTGGATATATGATTTATCATGATCTTGCACCAAGCATGAGCTACTGTTTAACGCGTGATCTGCGATACTCTCATTGATTGCCTTTATGGTATGCAGCAAATGATTTGTTCCTATAACACTTATAGAACCTACTAAGGCGGCTTCTTTGGAATTTGTATATGGGCAAATTATTCCCTTTCTTTCTCTTTTTGCAAGAGCAGCTGCGGCTAATACGCCACTTACTGATGAGATACTGCCATCTAGGGAAAGTTCGCCTAGCACAATGAACGAACGAAGACTTTCCTGCTTTTTTATTATTTTCATGACTGATAGAATGCCTATGGCTATTGGCAAGTCATAGTGGCTACCCTCTTTCAATATTCCTGCAGGAGATAAATTCACAGTAATGCGTTTAGGAGGGAGATGGGCATTTATGGATGCCAGTGCTGCTCTAATTCTTTCACGCGATTCGCCCACAATTTTATCTGGCATACCAACAATGTTAAATGCTGGGATACCATTAGACATATGTACCTGTGCGACAACATCTACGGTACACACGCCAATGTATGCTACAGTATTTATATCTGCCAGCACAAAAAGCTACCTATGACTTTTAAAATATGGAGTTTAAATAAAATTCGCGAGGTTTCTAGCAAATTATTTAATAAATTAACATAATGCATTTGTCGCCTACTACGTATAACAAGTTAAAAACGTCCTGCCCCTCTTTCTCATGCTCTTATTGTGGTTGCGTATTTTGGAACGCAGTGTTATAGGATGGGCAATACATGGCACTTATGGAATGAGAAGCGAAAAACTTTACTCGTCGCTTGCTGTATTTTATGTAATTACAAGCGTGCTTTTATCATGCGAATGTAATGCTGCTAATGAGAAAACAAAACGTAATCCACTCGTAATCGAAGCTGATTTGCAGCTAACTCTTGGCTTGTACCAAGAAGGTGGGAAGTATTTATTGCCTTTTATGGCTTCAGAATCAGAGAAGAAAGCGGTTGGATCGAATCAAGAGTCTGATATTTCTGATGCGACTAATAATAGCTCATCGCCCACAGAAGACACATTGCATTTTGAAAAGAACTACAGCGCACTAGCGAGTATCAGCTATGTTATGAGAACTCGCAGTTTTGGTAACTTCTCTGCGGGAATGGGATACTCATACAGAGTGAATTACCTGCGCAGGGATATGCTAAAAGACATAAGTAAAAAGGTGATGCGTGATGCACTTCCGTATGCCGAGTTATCTTGGGAAAAGAAAGGAATCCTCCTACTGAGGAAATTATCACTAGGAAGCAGTATGCGCTTATGGATAAAAGACGAAAAGGGTCAGGGATACCCGTTACACATGTCTTGCAGTATCAGATACGGAATAGGGGACATCACTTCGATATACATAGGTTTACATGTACCTACCAGCCTACCATCGTTAAAATTCGCGGAAGGGGTAAAGTATCCTATACTACCGGTTATAGGTATTGAATTCTCCATATAGCAATGATGATCTAAAACTCAGAAGTTCAAGAATAGGCTTATTTTTAGCTTAGCCGACACTATGTGATAAAAGAACCTTATCCTCCTCACTGCACAGCTTCAAGTTATTTTGTCACTTTGAATGTTCTACAGTAGGAATACCAGAAGTACTAACACCTGATCAGGAAGATCCTCAATGTTGATGTAGGGAAGACGACAAAGGATAACCTATTCACGCTTCAGGAAGTTGAATGCTTGGGTGCATGTGTTAGTGCTCCTGTAGTTCAGATAAACGACGACTATTATGAAAATCTAACTGTAGGGTCAATCACTGACATATTGCATAAACTAAAGGAACAAAATGAAGGTTAGAGAAATCGTACTTGATACAGAAACTACTGGCCTGGATGCCGATGGAGGCGATAGGATTATTGAGATGGGCCATACTTTCATTGAAGGGGATAGCGCAGTCTTGGAGTATAGCAAAACTTCTTGTGTACGCATACAAGTCCAGTTTTTCGCAGAACAAGTCTAGTATGAGATTTTCGATACAGAGTCACTGTTTGATTACAACGACAATTTAAGTCACTACGAGATAACTTTTGTAAAACGTGCTAGTTCAGTTGAGTACAAACATAATGGCATGATGTCACATGCCATAATTTGGCATTGTTTTTATCCTGCTCAGAGTGATGATCTTTATCTCGTACTAATTTTAGTGTGCTAAGAGAGGGGTAAATTAAGCAAGATATTAGAACGGATGAACAGAAACAAATGTTAATCTAATGTCTTAGAAAGATAGATGTATTACTTTGAAAAATAGCGATAAATTGTTTTATAAAGTAAAGATTAAAGAGTAAGAAAAGAATACTAAGCCTTCGCTTTCTCAAGATATAGGTTCCAAATTGGGTTATTTATCTTCTTCAAACACTCCCTGTGTAGCGCTATTTCCTTTTCGCATACCGGAAATTCGCGCCTTAGTGATGGGGATACAGTAATTTCTTCCTTAGAATCCTCAGTAGCCTTTTGTTCTTGAGAGAACATAAGGCGGCGTTGTGATGCATCGTGGAGCTCAATATATACTTTTGCAAGCAAAGATGCATCTTTCAGCGCTCCGTGAAACTGCCTATCCTGAGTCGATATATTGAACCTTTTGCATAAAGCATCCAGACTAGCAGGCATGCCAGGAAACTTTGTTCTCGCTACCTCAAGAGTATCAACTACCTTATTTTTGATTACGTAATTTCTATCAAATCGCTCAAGTTCAACCTCAAGGAACCTTAGGTCAAATCTCGCGTTGTGTATTATCAGGGTGCTATCCTGAATAAAGTCCAGCAGCTTTTGTGCTATTTCCTTAAATTTAGGCTTGCCTAGGAGCGTCTCCTTCGTAATCCCATGCACCTTTGTTGCGGCGATGGATATATCACGTTCCGGATCAACGTACTCATGGAAAATCTGTCCTGTAGCTACAAAATCAACGAGCTCAACACATCCAATCTCAATAATCCTATCGCCTCCATCGGCATCCAGGCCAGTAGTTTCTGTATCAAGTACGATTTCTCTAACCTTCATTTTGTTCCTTTAGTTTATGCAATATGTCAGTGATTGACCCTACAGTTAGATTTTCATAATAGTCGTCGTTTATCTGAACTACAGGAGCACTAACACATGCACCCAAGCATTCAACTTCCTGAAGCGTGAATAGGTTATCCTTTGTCGTCTTCCCTACATCAACATTGAGGATCTTCTTACAGGTTTTGAGTATGTCATCGCTTTTTCTGAGCCAACATGGCGTCGTTCTGCACACTTGCACGAAGTACTTCCCGATTGGGCTAGTGTTGTACATAGAGTAGAACTCAACAACTTCGCGCACATGCACAGGACGCATGCTCAAAAAATCTGCAACATATTCAACAGCTGAGCTGGGTACGTACCCACCAGACTGTTTCTGTACAAGGTGCAAAAGTGGCATAACAGCACTTGCTTGCTTACCCTTAGGGTATCTACTTATGCATTTGTACGCCTCCTCTAGATTGCTTTCGGTGAATCTGAATGGCTCTTGATCAGTGGGTTTCATCTATCTATTTCCCCAAAAACAATATCTAATGATCCTATGATTAAGGGTAAATCTGCAAGCATATGCCCACGCGCCATAGCATCTATTGCCTGTAAATGCGCAAACCCAGGCGACCTTATTCTGCATCTATAAGGCTTAGTAGTTCCATCAGAAACTATATATACCCCAAATTCGCCCTTTGGAGCCTCAACAGCGGCATATGCCTCTCCTTGAGGGACTCTATACCCTTCAGAAAATAGCTTGAAGTGATGTATCAACGCTTCCATAGAATACTTCAGTTCCTCACGTTTTGGAGGAGCTATTTTCCTATCATCGGTTTTGATAGGCCCATCAGGGATGTTTTCGAGGCATTGCTCAAGTATGTGAATGGACTCCCTTATCTCAGCCATTCTAACAAGATACCTGTCGTAGCAATCCCCATTGTTTCCTACAGGAACTTTAAAATCCAGCATACTGTATATCTCGTAAGGCTGACTCTTTCTTAAATCCCAAGGAATGCCACATGCCCTTAACATTGGGCCAGAAAAACCCCAATCTAACGCCTGCTGTTTCGTCACTTTTCCTATATCAACATTGCGCTGCTTCCAGATATTATTCTCTGTCAGTAGATCATCCACTTTATTTAATAGTTTGGGAAATTTCCTTACAAACTTGTGTATATCATCCAACAGCCCCTCGGGGACATCAGCAGCCAGACCTCCAGGTCTTATGTACGCTGAGTGAAATCTTGCTCCTGACGCTCTTTCATAAAAAGAAAGTATCTTCTCCCTTTCTTCAAAGATCCATAAGAGCGGCGTAGTTGCGCCAGCATCTAGTGCTTGGCAAGCGACATTTAGCAGGTGATTAAGAAGCCTTGTTAATTCACAAAATATAACCCTAAGGTACTGCGCTCTAATAGGGACATCGCAGCCAAGTAGCTTCTCCACACACAAAGCATATGCATGTTCTTGCGACATTGGGGAGACGTAGTCTAGCCTGTCGAAATATGGCAGTGCCTGCATGTAAGTTTTATATTCAATGAGTTTTTCGGTTCCTCTGTGCAGAAGCCCTATATGAGGATCTATCCTCTCTATTACCTCGCCACTCATTTCTAGTATTAATCTCATCACCCCATGCGCAGCAGGATGCTGTGGACCAAAATTTATGGTCATCGGCCGGGCGTGGCCATCTGAATTATCAGACATTGAAGCTACTAAAGAACAAGGTCAAGTATTACCGAGTGGAGGCAGATGTCAAGCGCAAATTAATCTACAAATGGCAAAGCTGACGACAATCTTAAGGAATATGACTCATGCAGAAGTTCAGTATGAGTTGTGTACTTTCAATAACTAAAAATGATTGGTAGTAAGTTTAAAGCGAAGGAAAACGGCATGTTATAGACATTGGTCTGTATCAGACATTCCTAAGGTTCCTGTACTCCTTTAATTTGGATTAAATACTTTTTAAGAAGTGTGTTACCTGCCATTTCTAATGGTTTTGTGGATTTCTTCTGTTTATCTTTATATGCGACTAGCTTGTTCTACTTTTTATGTGTTGTATTAACTTGTACGGGCGCTGCTTCATTATTTCAAAGTGATGATTACAAGATTAAGGGTAGAAACTGCCGAAAGGACATGGAACATATAACTTCCACCTGAAACGACGCAGTGATAGGATGAAGGATTATTTCTGTTCTCCACTATTAATTAGTTTAATTTTTATTTTTGTGAATTGAAAGTGAGATTCAAGTGCCAGTGCCATTTTCTACTCAAAGTGTGAGCTGGGGTATTACCTAATCAGAGAGATTAGGTTTTGCTTTTTGGGCAGAGAGGGACTGTAACTTTGTTTCTATTGTTGGATTATAGCATCTGTGAGATATAAATTGGAGTTAATGGATATAGCAATTTATTCTTTCTAAAATCAGGTTATCTTATACGGTAAAAGTAACTTCTGTTTTGATGTTTTAGGGCTTGTGAATGTATCAAAACTTAATATACTGTGGACGAAAAGAGGAGTGGTGTGAATGACAAGACGGCAAGAGCTAATCGCAAGGATAAGAAGTGTTAAATCTATCCAGAAGACTACTAGAGTGATGCAGATGATTTCAGCATCAAAATTTCGTGCTGCACGTGGTAGCTTGGTAAATGCGCGGCAGTATTGCGATAGGGTGATGGAAATGTCAGGTTCCCATCCGTATAGCCGAGTTAATGATGAGTCAAGCAGTAGCCTTCTTATCGTCTTTTCCTCTGATAGAGGGTTATGTGGTGGTTTTAATCACTCGATAGTAAAGGTTTTGCGTGGATATCTAAGTAGTCACAGTGGTGAGACTGAGCTCAACTTACTCTTTGTCGGAAGGAAGGCATATGATTCCGTGCGTGGATCAATAGGTGAGAATGTTAGGGTGCTAGGTGTAGTACAACAGCCTAAGGGTCTAAGCTTTGACTCATTTAAGGGCTTGTTCTACAAACTTGGAGTTGATCTAACAAGCTTTAGCACTGTTTCTGCCCTCTATTGCAAGTTTACTTCGATAAGTTTGCATGAGCCCGTAGTGGGAGAGGTACTGGGTGCTGGCCGTAAGAAAGATGATGAGGAACAGGATGTGGAAGATAGTTCTACATGGAGTTATGACCCTTGTCGTGAGGAGATAGGCAGAAAACTATGGGCTAATAGCATTGTTGGTAGGATTTACCTGTATTTATGTGAGAGTGTAACGTGTGAGCACTGTAGCAGGATGATTTCTATGGAATCCGCAAACACGAATACGCAGTCTATGCTTAAGAAGCTAATTCTTGACTATAATCGCTCAAGACAGGCCGCAATCACGGGAGATTTGATAGAGATTGTAAGTGGATGTGAGGCTGCAGGGTAGATAATGGGTTCTGAAGGTAGTGATAGGCCAACACTAGAGGAAGCAGAAGAAGCTGTAAGGGTTATAATACGGTGGATAGGTGACTTTCCTGGGAGAGAAGGTCTCCGTGATACACCTAAGAAAGTCCTGGATGCATACAGAAGATCTTTCCGGGGATATGAATTCGGGGAGGATGATCGCAGAAGTATAAAGCAAGAATTGCTTGCAAATGACTCGTGCACGGAGGGAATGGTTGTCGTTAGAGACATGAGTTTCACGTCCAGTTGTGAGCATCACATGAGCCCTTTTAGAGGCAGAGCTAATGTAGCATATATTCCTGGCAAAAAGGTGATTGGCATAGGTGATATAGTAAGAATAGTTGACGGTTTTGCAAGTAGGTTGCAGCTTCAAGAGCGCCTTACCAAGCAAATAGCACTGTGTATGGTTGATATTCTAGAACCGAGAGGAGTAGCAGTCTTACTTGAAGCTAAGCATAGATGCGTAGAATGTTATGCGAATATAACTGGGTGCAGCAGCTTAAGGGTGCAAACTAGTAAGATGCTTGGTGAATTTGAGAATAGCAGTTACTTGCGTGATGAGTTCTTTAATAGGCTGAAAGTTTAAGTAAAAGGGGGAGTGTGTTTTGGATGCTTTAAACGTGGCTGACGACATAATAAAGCTGGTAAAGGCTCGTGGCGTAGAGGGAGAAGTAGTTCTAAGTAAGTATGAGTCTACTTCTATATCACAGAGGCTGATGAAGCCTGAGGAGATGCTAAAAGATAGCGGAAATAGGGTTGGAATAAGGGTTATTGTTGATGGAAAGAAGTATTCGTGCATCTCTTCCAATGATTTAAATAGGTCTTCGGCGCTGGTGGAAGCTGCAATCAATATGGCAAAACTGTCCCCGGAGGATCCATATCTTTCTGTAAGTGAAGAAGTGGGAGTTTATGCAGATAGTGGCGGCGACTTGGAGCTTTTTGATGATACCACAGTAGAAGTTGATGGAATAAGGGAAATACTTCTAGATATGGAAGGTGCAGCGTTGGAGGCAAGTGATAAAGTTGTAAATTCCGAAGGCGCTAGTTTCTCTCATACCTCATCCGAGGTCGTTTTAATGACCACTAAGGGTTTTTGTGGTTCGTATAAAAAAACATACTTTTCCACTTCCGTGTCTGTTGTTGCGTCTGATAATAACAAAATGGAAGTTGACTACAGTTTTTCTGTTAAAAGCCGTTTTTCCGATCTAGAGGATCCAAAGTCTATTGGTAAGGATGCTGCTCGCAGGGCTTTACGGAGGCTAAACGCTCGTGAGTTTAAAACATGCAAAATTCCTGTACTATTTGAAAACAGAGTTGCTTCTTCTCTTATATCCAATTTTGCGTCAGCAATAAATGGCAGTTCCATTGCTGATAAGACCTCTTTTCTTTCTGATAGCATGGGTAAAAAACTTTTTAGTAGTGACATATGCATTGTGGATGATCCAACTATGATAGGTGGAATATCATCAAGGCCTTTTGATGGAGAGGGTATTGTGGGCAAAAGAAAAAATGTCGTAGAAAACGGAATTCTGAAAAGCTGGATTCTTGACATGCGTACAGCCAAGCAGCTATCCCTTAACACTTCAGGAAATGCATGCCGGAGCGATAACGCTTCTGTTTCTCCAGGAGTAAGTAACTTCTTCTTACTTGGCTCAAATAATTCTGTAGAAGGTTTAATGTCAGATATAAAAAGGGGACTATATATTACTGATCTTTTCGGTTTTGGGGTCAATCTCACAACCGGTGACTATAGCCAAGGGGCATTTGGCTTCATGATTGAGGATGGGGTGATTACATATCCTGTCAGCGGAATTACCGTTGCGGGAAATTTGCGCGATATGTTTGCTAGCGCTGTGCCCGCAAACGATTTAGTGTTTCTTAGATCTGTGAATTCTCCGACTTTACGCTTTGGTGATATGGTTGTCTCAGGCGTTGATTAAACGCTTTTTACTTACGTAATGGTCGCTCTTTACTGCTGTTGTCTGTGTCTTATGCAGGCTTGGCTTGATCTATGGTATATCTTTGCGATTTTTGGAAAAATGTAGTCTATATTACTCTGTATCCTGCTCTGGATAGAAAGGGTCAAGCCATACCCTGTACTGTTAACAGCATCACGACAGAAGTGGTTTTAGGTTAGGATTGGTGTAGCAAGAATTGCGTAGCGTTTATACATGTTTTACTTCTTCGAAGAGAGTAATAAAGGTACGAGGGTGCCTATGCTACATTTTGCATAGTTCATCACTTGTACTGAAACGTATCTAAGAACTTATCGTGTAAGAAGTACAGGATGACAAACATACTGCCTATGTGATAAAACAAATTTGACATATTACAAGAAACGGCTTCTGTTGTGATTTGTATAAGTGCTTTAGTGGTGTTTGACAGAAATGGGAGAAACAGGTGGGGATTATTTCTTCTTGCGATGTAGCAATAATAGGTGCCGGTCCTGTAGGGCTCTTTACTGTGTTCCAAGCAGGAATGCTGGGAATGAGTACATGTGTTGTTGACTCTCTTGACATACTTGGAGGTCAATGTTCTGTTCTGTATCCTGAAAAGCCCATTTACGATATCCCTGGATATCCTGAGATCACAGCAAGTGCTTTGGTAGACAAGCTGAAAGAACAGGCTGCACCTTTTAAGCCTACGTATATCATGGGGCAAACTGTCGAAAATATAGTAGAAAAAGAAGATTGCTTTATTTTGGAAACAAATAAGAACGTACAAATCCGCTGTAAAGCCGTAATTATAGCTGCCGGGGCTGGTGGCTTTGGTCCAAATCGCCCCCCACTTGATGGAATAGCCGAGTACGAAGGTAGGTCTGTGCTTTATAGTGTCGGTCAGATTTCCACATTTAGTAACAAGAAAGTTGTTATAGCGGGAGGAGGTGATTCCGCAGCGGATTGGGCCGTAAACTTAGCAAAAGTGGCTGAAAAACTGTATGTGGTTCACAGAAGAAGGTCGTTTCGCTGTGCACCAAATACTTTGAAGGAGCTAGAAGAGCTTGCAAGTGCAGGAAAAATAGAAGTATTGGTCCCATACCAACTTGCTAACCTGACAGGAAGCGAAGGGAATCTCGATAGTGTTATAGTGCGAAATATATCTACCAAAGAGGAAATATCAATAGCAGCTGATTTCTTACTGCCGTTTTTCGGTATATCTGCAAACCTAGGTTCTATAGTAAACTGGGGATTGGGTGTAGACGGCTTCCATATACCAGTTCAGCAGTCCAATTGTCGTACTATACGAAATAAGATCTATGCTGTTGGTGACATAGCCACATACACAGGTAAAATCAAGCTAATACTTGTGGGCTTTTCAGAGGCTGCACTCGCGTGCCAAGATATTCGCTGCGTTTTGTTTCCTGAAATTCCATTTAATTTTCAATATTCAACATCCAAGGGGTTGCCTACATCTTAATATGGCGATTTTCAACTAATTATTGATTAAATTTAATCAAAAGAGTGAATATAGCCCTTCTTGCTTACGTGTATTTCTGCCCCATCCTGTGTGTATATACGAACCTTTTTTTCTGGAGTTATCGTCCCGATTTTACTTATTTTTACATTTGTACTACGTTCTATTCCCAGTAGGGTTTGGATGTTTTCCTCAGGTACAGTAAAAGCAAGCTCGTAATCATCTCCTCCGGTTATGGCATGCTCAAACATGTTCTTGTTGATTGAGGTTATTATCTGGGCTTCTTCAGATAGTGGAATAGCTCTTGCGTAGATATTCGCACCCACACCTGAAAGCTTGCATACCCTCTCTACATCCTGCAGCAATCCATCTGAAATATCAATACATGAAGAAGCTACGCCACAGAGAAGTCTTCCCAAACCAACTCTGGGAATTGGCAAGTCATACCTATACTTCAGGTACGGATATTCACCGGAGATTAGCTGTTGGTAGGATAAAAGACCTAATGCTGCATCTCCGATTGTTCCACTAACATATAGTGAATCTCCTACTTTTGCATTAGATCTAGATAAAATACTCTTTCCTGGAACACCAAGTGCAGTGATGCTAATTACAATAATATCAGATGTGTTACTAGTTGTATCTCCTCCAACAAGTTTAATGTCGAAGTTATCATTATCTTCTTTTAGCCCGCATGAAAACTCCTCGCACCACTCTTCAGTTATACCCTTTGGAAGAGATATGCCCAGGAGGTAAGAATGTGGTATAGCTCCCATAGCAGCGATGTCCGATAAACTGACCCGAAGTGCTTTTTTGGCTAAAAGCGTGGGTTTTGCGCTTTTCATAAAATGCACGCCTTCTACAAGCACGTCTTTTGTTGCAATGAGATAAGACTTTGGAAAGTACACGTGTGCAGCATCATCGTTTTCAGAATCCACGCCACTTTGTAAAATGGGACGTATGTATTTGCTTAAAAACTCGAACTCGTTCATAACTTGGGTTCACTATCTCGCACTTCAGGTATGCTGTAGGGGTACCATAAGGTATGTACCCCTACAGCATACCTTATGGTACCATAGCATGTTTTAGCTATAGTCAGTCACTGTTAGTATAACATTGTTGTTATGTACAATCTTTCCATGTTATGCCTTTTTATTTATATAGTTAGGGAAGCAAAGGTTAGGGCACATCGTGTTCTGTGCTTTGTACATGCCTTGACAGTTGCTCTATAAAAATTTGTTGTCTTATGAGTGGCGTTTGAGTGAGAGTGGCTAGGCATAATAGGTTTTGTTGTTTTTTGTATAAGGATTTGCTGCTGGTAATAGTTTGAGGAACAGCTGCTAATAGGTATTCATTTCACACTTAACTAGCATTCAAAGACATTTTGAGGCAAAGGGGGTGTGTTGCTTTTGCAGTGCTGTAGAAAAGCAGCTTTCTATGCACTGTTAGTGGAGAAAAGAAGATATGGCGTTTTTTCAGCATATGCTAACAAGAGCTTCACGCGGAGTGGTGTTGTTCTTTTACTGTGCCCGGAAAGCGATTATAGATTTCCGCGACCATGCTGGGATGGAATATGCTGGGTATTTGTCCTTTATGGTTCTTCTGTCGTTATTTCCGTTTCTGGTATTTTTCAACGCATTGACTTCAAGCATATTGAGTGTCATGGACAAGGACAGTGTTCTGTATGACAAGCTTTTTGATTTTCTGTCTTGGGAGCTTCCGTATGATACAATGGCAGCTCTGTTGCCTAGAATTGAGGAAATACTTTCTGGTCCACCTCAGAGCTTACTAACGCTTGCTATTGTTGGAGTCGTGTGGACTGCGTCATCCGTCATAGAAGGCATCAGAAATGTTCTAAACAGGGCGCTCAGAGTCTCAGCACCACCTCCGTATATCTTAGGCCGGATGTTCAGCATTTTGCAGTTCTTGGTAATAGTAGTTTTCATGATGTTGAGCACATTGTGCATAACACTGTTGCCTATTATATTTGAAATGGTTGATGTGCATTGGGCAATCCTTCGCTTTGCCCTAATCAAATTAATGCTTTTCCTTTCTATAGCTTGGATATACTTCATTGTGCCAAATTTAAAGCAGGAAATCCTTGTTGTTGTTCCCGGTGCCGTAATTGTGACCATTTTATGGTCTTTATCATCCACGATGTTTTCGTGGTATCTATCAACTTTTCACGTTTTAGACACAATATATGGAAATCTTACCGGAGTTATTGCGGCTTTGCTCTTCTTCTATATTCTGAGCATATTTTTCATATACGGTGCAGAGCTTAACTACAGACTATCTCACATACATCACTCATAAGTATTCTGCTATTTCGTCAGATATTGTGCGCGCTACTTGCATAGTAACTGAGAGATTATTGGAGAATTATAGCAGATTTTTACTTGAAAAAACGATTTCTGAAGCAGAAGGAAGAAGGAGTCATGAAACTTCATTAAGTAGCG
>NZ_JAQLOH010000027.1 GCF_028204095.1 Candidatus Anaplasma sp. TIGMIC | reverse complement strand
TAAGAGCCTGAGCGAAAGCGATTCCTATGCAATATTATGTAGTACGATGATGCTCAATAAAAACAACCCTTAATCCACTATATGTTAAAATAACCGGTATATTCTGCTCAGCGCTCTCACCGCATTATGCGAAATTGCACTCGATACCTGAATAACTGTCACCCCGACAAAACTAAACCTGCCGGACGCTCATTTCTAACGCCTATAGCACGGCCCTACTCCTTTTCACATGCGCCACGTTTAAGAGTGCGGCTTTTTTCCCTGTCCCATTCACGCGCCTTTATGGCTTCACGCTTGTCGTACAATTTTTTGCCCTTCACAAGCGCAATTTTAATCTTTGCCAACCCCCTATCATTAAAATACACAAGCCTGGGCACAACGGTGATACCCGCAGTTTTTATTCCTCCAGCGATCTTGTAAATTTCCCGCTTGCGGAGTAAGAGCTTGCGAACCCGAAGCGGATTATGATTCTTTTTATTGGACTGCTTGTACTCGGAAATGTGTAGGTTATGTACCCACAACTCCATACCAGACTCTAGAATATACGCGTCGCCTATGCTAGCCCTGCGCTGACGCAACGATTTTACCTCGCTGCCAAGCAACACCATACCAGCATCATACTCGTTGAGAATCGTGTAGTTAAACCTTACCTTGCGGTTTTCAGCAATGATCTCCATACATTTCTCAAGAGCCCCCCAAATACTCTATAAGCTTCTTGATAGTAGTTACGCGCAAATCGTGCATTTGCGCAAACTCGAATATCTCCTGACCTCGCGACATACTGCCATCTGGATTCATAAGCTCACATATAACCGCCGCGTGCTCAGAACCCGCAAGCGCAGCTATTTCCACACCCGCCTCTGTATGGCCCGCACGCTTCCTCACACCGCCTGGATGCGCGACTATAGGGAAAATATGGCCAGGGGTAACAAAATCCGACGCCTTGCTTGACTTAGACGCTGCCAACAGTATCGTAGCAGCACGGTCTTGTGCGGATACACCCGTTGTTATCCCGTCCTTTGCATCTATGGATACCGTAAAAGAAGGACAACCGTCGTTAGCATTCCGTCGTGGCATCAAACTAAGATCTAATCTCTCAGCGTGCTCACCTGACAGCGCCAAACATACTATGCCGCTACCATGCCTAACCATAAGACTAATGGCTTCAGGACTCACTTTATCTGCGAGAACCACCATATCGCCCTCATTTTCCCTCTCCTCATCATCGAGAAGAACGAAAACCTTGCCTGCAGCAGCATCTTTAACCACCTCCTCAATGGAAGAAAAAACACAAGCGGCGGCACTCGGCCTTAAACTCATATTGAACCCAACACCTATACAAACTCAATCTTCATAATCTGGTACACTCTATAGTCCCCCCTAGGTGTTTTGAGCTCAACACTGTCTCCCTCCTTCTTACCCAAAAGCGCTACGACCAACGGCGACTTTATTGATATCATGTTTTTAGAGATATCAGCCTCGTACTCGCCAACTATCTGGTACTTAACTACACTCGAGGTTTCACTTTGATCATCGTATACCGATACTGTCACTGTAGCGCCAAACATTACGGTGTCACCAGATAACTCCGAGACCTCGATCACCTCTGCCCTGGACCTCTTAGATTCCAGCTCCATGATCTTACTTTCAACGAGACCTTGACGCTCACGAGCAGCATGGTATTCAGCGTTCTCCGAAAGATCACCCAGATCCCTTGCATCCGATATAGACTTGATTATCTTTGGCCTCTCACTCTTGAGCGCTTCCAGCTCTGATTCCAACTTCTGATAGCCTCTTTTTGTAATAGGAAACCTGGTAGTCACATAGTCGCTCATACAGTACCTACACTAACACAGTCTAAAATTCGCCGCAAACCCCCTAATCACCTCTAATAGCTCACTTCTTATATCATCTGTGATATCCTCTGACAAGCAAGCCATGAGACCCTCATGATCAACTCGCAGCTTCTGCAACAAACCTTGCTCAAACCTGCACATGTCCCCTACCGAAATGCTGTCTATGCATTTGTCGGAGCCTGCAAGTATAACCGCAACCTGCTCACCCACAGATAAAGGCATGTACTGTCCCTGTTTTAGTAACTCCATCATTCTCCGCCCCTTTTCAAGCATCGCCTGGGAGCTTCCATCCAAATCCGAACCGAACCTGGCAAAATCCTCCAATTCCCTGTACTGCGCAAGCGTCAGCTTCATAGATCCAGCCACCTTCTTGACAGACTTTACCTGCGCGGCCGAGCCCACCCGCGACACGGAAAGCCCAACGTTGATAGCAGGCCTGAAACCCTTATGAAATAGCTCTGACTCTAAAAATATCTGCCCATCAGTAATAGAAATCACATTTGTCGGTATGTACGCAGACACATCACCGGCCTGCGTCTCTATTATCGGCAACGCAGTCAACGACCCGCCACCTAACTTATCCGAAAGCTTCGCAGCTCGCTCCAACAGCCTGGAGTGTATATAGAACACATCACCAGAGTAAGCTTCACGACCAGGCGGACGCCTCAACAACAGCGACATTTGCCTGTACGCAACAGCGTGCTTGGACAAATCGTCATAGACTATAAGGCAGTGCATACCGTTATCACGGAAAAACTCACCCATTGCACATGCCGCATATGGCGCCAAGTACTGCAGCGGCACAGCATCGGAAGCTCCAGTTGCTACTACTATCGTGTAGTCTAATGCCCCTTTTTCTTTCAGCTTGTCTACCACCCTGGCTATAGAAGAATTCTTCTGCCCTATAGCAACATATATGCAATAGACCTTATGCTCCTTGCTAACGGTATCATTTATCTTCTTCTGATTCAGAATAGTATCAACTGCAATTGCGGTCTTTCCGGTTTTTCTATCACCTATTATCAGTTCCCGCTGGCCACGCCCTATAGGTATCAGCATGTCTATTGTCTTCAAGCCAGTCTGCAATGGCTCACACACAGGCTGGCGCGCCATTATCCCAGGAGCTTTCACCTCAACTGCATTCTCGCCATCAAAGCCTGCAATCTCCCCCAGACCATCTAAGGGCTTACCAAGAGGGCTCACTACGCGACCCAGTAATGAAAACCCAACAGGGACTTTCATAAGCTCACCCGTACATTCTACGGCATCCCCTTCTCTTATTTCGCGGTCTTCACCGAAAATCACAACACTCGCTACATCCCTCTCCAGCCCGGAAATAACACCACGTACACCAGATGAAAAAGCAACTGTCTCACCAAATCCTGCTCCATCGAGCCCATAAACTACAGCGATCCCATCTCTTACAGAAAGGACCTCCCCAACGCTGCTAGTTCTTACGGGATCACCGAAATTCTCTATTCTTTCTCTCAGGACCTTGAGAACTTCACCCGAAGATACACAACCCATGTCTTTTCCTATAAATCACTAGATACCAATAATAGCTTCCCTGAAAACTTTGCTAAGCTCGCGCAGCTTCCCCACATACGAAGCATCGATAACAAAAGAGTCACCCTTTGCTACGAAACCACCTAGTATTTCGGGATCGACACGTTTCGTTATTGCCTCAGGTTTCCCATACTTCGACAGCACCACATCTAATATCTTCTTCTCTTCCTTCTTAGACATCGGCACAGCTGTCGTAATCTCAAGACGGAACATCCCACGTGCCCGCCTTAGAAGCGCAAAAAATTCCTCAAAAATGTCACACAGTACAGACGACATCCCATCGGCTACCGCTACACACATAAAGTTTACTAAGATGCCATCCAAAGCACACCGCCGCCCCATATCCTTCAGAATAGACACCTTGTCTTCTACAGAAACAACCGGGCTTGCAAAAAACCTGCAAACGTCAGCCTCTTCAAACACTTGACTCATTGCACGAATCTCGGCGGAGATACTGTCCGCTTTATCCCGCGACAAATCCAACAAAACGCGCGCGTAAGCATACGCAGCACGCCCACCACCCCGATGATTCACAACACAAAAAACAAGCAAGGAACAACAGCCGTATTATTACGTACACCTCATACCCAGTCAAGTAGTTTCCCTGAGGTGCGTAAGCACCATCATGCAACTTATCGTACCATGATGCCCATTACAAATACGTACACGGCTCCTCGAAATTATGACGCGCAGGATATAATTAAGGCGCAAGTTCGAACATTATGGAAAAAACAATATCAACGTACCCCTTGATCTTCAGGTAACAGTACAAGCCAGTCATGACTATCGCTATACCCGTAACTATTAAGGCTTTGAGGGCGAGGTAAGCTTTTTTTGGCGCACTGCTCGCACATCCCGCGGGGGTGGACTCAGATTCATACATCTCAACCCCTATTGGCAACGCTATAAACAGGGTAACCCACCATATAATGATAAATACAAGTAGCGCCTCTGCTATCACTGCAGGTTCCTCTGCCATAATGGTCCTTTTAAGAATAACAGAAAAGCGCGATTTTTAAGGTATTAAATATGAAATCTGACCTGAGATTACAGGTAATTACGCCTTCCCATCTGCCATCGCTAACCTAAACAGTGTCTGACACCGCTTTTTCGAACCTCATGACGTGTAGCTTAACCGCTAACGCTGGTGCCAACAAAAACAATCCGCATTAAACTGCTTCAAAGACGCACCAGATAAACAGCGTAAGGACCAACATTTCAGCGCCATATTTAAATGGAAACAAGCACAGCGCTTTACAGTGGCCCAGCCACCGGGCCGTTAAGTAGAACCACTCCTGCTAAATCTCTGCACACACGCAGCCCATACTTCCCTTTTACAGGAACAGACAAACCTGTACAAACATGTGCCCCTGCGTAAATTGGGTACTCCAATGCACTATGCCCACTGGACAGAGTTAAATTGTCCGCACACAGAACACTCATGCTGCCATTTGTCTGTCGCGCTACAACAATCTACACATACCCATCTCTTGTCCGGAATTGACTCTTCACGCATCGCGTTTACCCAGTATGTAACCTCGTCAAGATTTCCGAGTCGCACCATGATTTCCAACATCAAACTGTATAGTTCGATGTACTTGTATTTTGTGAGTGCTTTTTTCAACTGCTTTTCCGCAGCATTGTACTGCTTGCAATCCATATACATCCGAACTGACAGTACGATACTGACGCAACTGTCCTCGGCGATGGAACTTAGCCTTTTCATGCCATCACATTTGTCGGAGACCATGTCAACATACAGATCCGCCACTTCCGGATGTGGATGTTCTGCGTAGTATGTTTCCAACGTCTCTAAGGCCCTCTTTGTGTTTCCTAATTTTGCAATTAGCTTTGCCCTTATTAATGCAGCTTGAGGTCCAAGTGTTTTTCTTACGTAGGTGAGGCCCCCGCTGTAGTCACCACGGGAGTAACACTCCTCAGCAAGCTTTACACACGCTATCATCTCCAAATCATTATCGTAGGCGCGACGTATATTACTTTTTGAAATAAACCTAATTTCGGCAAGTACATCATGCCACTCCTCTTTGATACGTGCGATCTCAAGCCTCAGCAATGAAGACCATCGCTTGTAATGAAATATCTCACACAGCCTGCCCAAAACTCGCAACTTACAGTCTTTGCTGCTTTCTTGTGCCAAAACCTCAAGCATCCATATCCCCAATCCCTCTTCAGGGACATTCTTGCGCGGGATTAACGAAAAATAATTTTCCGCAACTTCGTATTGGCCCAAACGAAAACAAGCACAGCCTTGTAGCAGATTCAGCACCGGACTATTCAGCTTGGCCAGCCGCGCCGACTCTCTGACAATCTGCTGGACGTCCTTTACATCTCCAATCCCTAAACTAGCGAAGCCATAGCCCAGAGCATCATAGCGCCTGTATATAGCCTTACATCGGATCCTGTGCAAAACCAACGCTAATGCTAAACACGCGCGCACCAGCACAACAAGTAGAAGAACAACTACACACAAAGCAAACACGGCAAATGACAGACTTATCTCTACACTGTACCCAGCTAACTCAAGATTCAGCGCTAACCCTTCATACCCCTGAACTGCAAACCCCATAGCCAAGGATACAACTATGAAAATCAAAAAGTACGTAATCATATGCCCTCGGGATTCCTGTTCACACGTTCAATTAATTTATTGCAAATTAGCGTTATATGACCTTCGACACTGAGTATAAACTCCAGGTCACGCGCCCATAGCTTTAGCCTAGGCACAGACCGCAGAGTACTGTCTTCAACAAACTCCAGCGCATCATACCACGCCCCAGTATCAACAAGATTTTCTAGGTTGGCAAAATCCTGCCATACTTTGTCGTTGCGATTCTCAACTGTAACCCATCTGGAGACATACTGCAGCAATGGGCCCTTTTTACCAAAATGTAACGTCTTTTTTAGTGCATGCAATTCTTCCTTTAGCTCCCTGTAGCCTTTTTTGTGAGTAAATCTTTCCAAAACGCGCAAACTCTCGTCTATCTCCTCATCATGTAGCTCTTCGAGCAGGGGCTTGATCGCACGGACAGAATCACTGGACATCGCACCTAAAGCAAAAGACCTACGCAACTCCCAAACCTTCAAGAGCACCCTGGCTAAACACTCGGCGGGAACGCAGCCGTCTTTATTTACGACAACTGTTTTCGGAGGCATGGAAGACTTTAACTGCCCCACTAGAGACTTAACATGGTCAGTTTTAGCCGACACATCTACAAGTGCTTCACGAAGCCTATCGCTGGAGCTTGCCAACTTCTCTATCCCAGCAAACGCCCCTTTAAGCCCTTGCTGCACATCAAGCACATAGTAAACCACGCAACCCATCCATAGAGCAAAAATACAGAATATACACAACCAACCGCAAGTTTCCCTTCGCATTTATTCACTCATATTTAAGAACATCAACAGGATTTTGGCCCGCCGCCTTAAGCGCCGCAGGTAATGTAGATAACAGCGAAATGCATAGTGATAACATTGCTACGTGCCCAATATCAAACAGAACCATCTTGTACGATATACCCTCTAGACAGTATGCTACTGACTCTATAAGAGCCCCTCGACCAAATGCATTCAAGAAGTTACCAATGCTTACTGCATTAAACACAAACGTTGCACCCATACAACATCCGATCAAAGTACCAATAAGACCTATGCATACGCCGCACATGCAAAATATCCGTACAACAGCAAATCTACTGAGGCCCATAGTACGCATAACAGCTATGGCACGCATTTTCTCATGCACAAGAACAAACAGGCCAGAAATTATGTTAAATGCTGCCACAACTACAATAAGCACCAGGATAAAAAACATGGCGTCTTGCTCTAGTTTTAGAGCATAAAAGTATTGTCCCTGTTGCGTCTTCCAGTCTTCTACTCTCATTCCAGTCTTCTTTGCGAGATTCACAGCCACATCAGAAGAATGCGCAGCATCCTGCAATTCGACCTCCAAGTATCGAACGTTATCGCATTTGTAGCCGAAAAGAGTTTGAGCATTTCGTAAGGATACATATGCAAAGGCACCGTCGTACTCATACATTCCAACGTTAAAAATCCCAACAACCCTGAGTTTTTGTGTACTGGGCGTAACTCCAAGTATCGTCCACAAATTCACTGACGATATTACCGTTACCTCGTCGTCATAACTCACACCTAAAGCGTCTGCTAGGCCAGCACCCATGACAATCCCCTCTTCCAGAGCTTGAAGATCTCCACCAACCATATATTGTTGGAGTTTCTCCGCAACGTCGTGTGTCTCCATACCTCGTACGGCAGCTCCGGAGGCACCAGTACGAGACTTTATCAGAACCTGTCCTTCTACAACAGGTGCCACTCTAAGCACTCCTTCGGTACCTACGACTTCCGCAACCACATCGTGATAATCAGCACCCTTGCAGTGGATAGTTACGTGGCCATTCATAGACAATATGTTATGTAACAACTTGGAAGAAAAACCGCTCATTACTGCCATAACAGAAATAAGAGTAGCAACCCCGATGGCTATTCCCAAAATAGACAGCACGCTCATAGAAGATCGCAAAAACCGCCCCCTCTTAGAACTGAGGTACCTACACGCAAGCCACCATTCTAAACCCATTGGCACTTTCACGCTTTACAATGCGGGTTCATCTATATCATGCTTCTTGCACAGTTACAATTGCCCCAGAATCATCAACTGGTAACAGCGCAGTTAACTTCTTCGAGCCTTTACCAATGTGCTACAGACTTGCGCGCGACTTGGCGCCTCGGTTATGAACTACGCGTAGTGTTATTCATGAACTTTTCGCTTCACGCCGCTGCTACAATGCGCTTATCATTCCGTGAGAATTTAAGCAGGTGCCTATGATGATGGGAGGCATGGTGGTAACGTGAGGTTCACTGCATCAAAAATCAAAGACTTTTTCAGTAATCCTGGAGCCTACGGCAGCGTATTGCTCTACGGTAATGACCACAGCAGGATTAGTTTCTATGAAGATAAAATTGCGCAGCTGGTTACAAAAGACCAGGAGTGCTCTATTCTCAGAATGGAGTTTACACATGCCTGTAAGGAACCAGAGCAACTGCTCGTTGACCTGACAACAATCCCGATGTTCCACAAAAAATCCCTGGTGATAATAACGGATGCAAAAGATACCCTGGGAAGCGAGCTAAAATCTGCTCTTGATAAAATAGATCGCCAACACTGTTACGTAATTATGCAGGCAAGAGAACTCGTTAGTACTTCCTCACTACGGGCATACTACAATAATCACCCAACATTTGCTGCTATAGCACTGTATAAAGAGGATAGCGTAGACAGCATTGTGTCTGAATTTCTCTCGGACAATAACATATCCTACGACAGGCAGACGTTCCGACTACTTTGCGATTTGATGCAGGAGAGTAACGCGTGTATAAAACCTGAACTGCAAAAACTTCTTCTATTTCTTGGCTCAAGAAAGACATTAACGAGTGCTGATTTAGAAAAGAGCTTCGCCGCGGACCTAGACCCAGCACTTGATGACATCTGCGCTGCTATCGCGGGCGGGGACGTTGCAGCCTTTTCCAAGATTTCAGATGCCCTGTTGCAGAACAAAGTTGCAGCCGTCCTGATAATTAGGTCTAGCATAAAGTATTTCCTTACACTGGAGTACCTAGCACGCAGAGTCAAATTCGGTGATGACATAAATGCGGCTATAAAGTCCCACCCAACACCAGTATTCTTTAGGTTGATACCTCAGTTGAAAAAACACGTTTCGTCAATGCCGTACAAATTGCTGCAGCTAGTAATACACAGACTGCACGATGCTGAAGCCCAGTGCAAACTTGCAGAATCCTCATCTGAGTCCACATTCAAGTTCCTAATGTACTCTCTAGTTCTGAGCGTACGTCAGGCATCACAAGGAACGTGACGAACAAAAGTGCTGTGACAACACTGCCACGATGATGTTACTTTGCGCCTGAGGTCATTTCATAAGCCTCAACAGAAGCTGCTAACACTGCAAGTCTGCTTATGGTACTCCATACGCGTTTTTTCTCTTCGGGTATTGAATACTCAATATCAATAAATCCACAACCGGGAACGTTTAGGTTTCCAAATCTATTCCGCAAAGCATTGTACCTATATAGATACCCAGCCAAATCTTTGCCGACATAGTATACAATAGGTTCAGCAACCTGGTCATTGAACGACTCATGCGTAGGTATGCCTTCCTGAAGCATAACACTTGCTATAGGAACTCCTTCTTTTACACACCGCATTTTGTTGCGATCACGCTTGTTGATTTGTAAAACATCTTCCCCCCTACAGACGCTGATAATACCTCTGCCGTAAGTACCGTTGTCTGCTTTTATGAAAACGTACGGAGCATCCCGTATCCCGTACAGCACATACTTGTCGCGAATCGCAGAGATAAGATCCTCAACTCTTTCCGCAACACTTTCTACCCCCTTACTATTTGCGAAATCCACATTATCACAGTGAGAGAATAATGCTGAAATAAGCCATGGATCGATATGAAATTCCCGACAAAATTCTTCTATCATCCTGGAATACGTTCTAAAGTGCGTGGACTTACGCCTACGAAACCAGCCTAGATGCTGTGAAGGCAATACTTCCTGTAATACTTTCCCGGCCAAGACATCGGGGACACCACTGGTAAAGTCGTTGTTGAGCACCAAAACATCTGGGATAAAGCCCGTAGTAGTGCTTATTCTCCCACCATCATTTACTAGCTTACTGACACATATAGAACCTCCACACGATGCCGCAACCTCATCATTACCGTTTGCGCTACAAATACCGACATCCGTAGAAAATCCTGCAGAATCAAGCATGTCCTTAAGAACTATGACGCTATCCGTATATTTCTTGTTTCTAGTATGCCCCTCAATAACAACAAGTACCCTGCCCCCCTTGTATTTGCTAAGGTTTTCACGGAGCAGGGTTATAGTCCTCGCCTTTGACGATTCACTCAAGTTATTATACCCGGCAGGGTAAAAGTTCACGTCTATAGGAGAAACCTTGTACGCGGAACTGCGTAAATCTACAGAAGAGTTAAAAACTGCGGGAAATTTTGAGAACCAGCATCCAAACCAGTCTTCTATAGCTCCAGAGCTTCGCTCCAAAATATCGTGCAATACTTCAAGGCCAATCAAAGCAAAACCGACCAATCATAAAATCAGCTGCGACTATACCATCTTTATGGACGGCAACAATAAATTTATCCGAATGAACACGCAGCCGCCCCGGTCCTTTACTATGGGCTTCAGCTGCATCTCTCAGCCACTATGCCAACAAAACAATGGCTAGGCCACTCCACGCGCGTGCAACAATCATAGCACCATTTACCCGTGGCTACAGCACATAATTATAAAAGCACTATTCCCTGACAACGCACGTGGCCTCAGGCCAAGGAGACTTAGCTCCAACGTCAAAGTGCACGACGCAACGCTCAAAGAGCTTCCATAGCTTGATGCCGCACCCGGCAGAACATGTGCTATTCACCTATATATAACTGCCGTGGCCGCGATATTTTCACACCGCTTGTATCTTGGATCATTTCATACCACTGAGATACCCACCCCGCAGTACGCGCTAGGGCAAACAACGCTGTATACATTTTTACCGGCACTCCCATGGCTCTTAGAGCTATCCCTGAATAAAAGTCAACATTAGGGTATAACTTGCGCTTTATGAAATACTCGTCATGGAGAGCCCTCTGCTCCAATGCCTCTGCGATATCCAACAGAGGGTCTTTCTTCCCGAGAGCATTCAACACATCTCGGCACATTTTGCGCAAAATTTTTGCTCTTGGGTCGTGGTTTTTGTAAACGCGATGCCCAAACCCCATTAGGCGCACTCTACTTTTTTTGTTCTCCTTAACTTGTGATACAAACGCATCGACGTTCCCAGGATCACCTATTTCTTCTAGCATTTTTATTACGGCCTCGTTGGCTCCTCCATGCAACGGCCCCCACAACGTAGCTATGCCCGAACACAGACACGCAAAAAGGTTCGCACCGGATGAGCCAGTCATTCTCACCGCTGTCGTTGAAGCGTTTTGTTCATGATCAGCGTGCATCACAAAAATTGCATCAAGTGCCTTACATATCACATCGTTTAATGCCCTGTCCGTAGGGCCAAACATCATGTGCAAAAAGTTCTGTGTATATTCCAAAGACGAGTCAGAACTTATGCATTCAGAATTTGTTAGATGTCTATATGTTGCCGCAACAATACCAGGCATCTTCGCAATCGCAATGATAGCCCTTTTCAAGGGTGTTTCACTGCAATTCTGGTACTGGTCCGCTAATACAGCTGCTGCTGCTATCAATATTGCCATAGGCTGCGAATCGTGCGAGAACGACCGTATTACGTCCAGAACCTGCGACGGTATATGATATTCGTCTTTCAATGCCCTTAGGAACTCCTGGCACTCAGTATCATTAGGCAGCGCACCGTATAGAAGAAGCCGCGCTACACTTCCGAACCCGCCCGGTATGTTTATTAGATCTTCTATGTCAATTCCTCTATATCGGAGGACTCCCTCATCCCCATCAATGAAAGTTATTCCTGACTTACACGACGCCGTTGACATAAAACCCGGGTCATACGTGAGCACTCTATGGTCCTTATACAGAGTGGTGACATCTACAGCTTGCGCTCCATCGACGCCATGTAGGACCGGAAGACCTATCCTAAGATCCCCACACGTTAAAACAGCCTTTTCTAACATAATACAACCCAGATCTAAATAAGTGACAACTACTACTATTCCCATTCAATGGTCGCAGGCGGTTTGGAGGTAATGTCGTACACGACGCGGTTGATGCCTGGAACACCCCTCACAATCGCACCACCAACCTTCTGCAAAAATTCCAAAAACTTCAGCTGTTTTTCGGGCGGCTCACCGAAAGGAAAACTATCCGCTGTCATTCCATCATTAGAGGTAACAGCTCTAAGCCCGCACACGTATCCGTATGTTCTGCTATCCCCCATAACTCCTACAGTGCGAGAAGGCATTAGCACCGCAAATGCCTGCCATATATCGTGATATAACCCACTGTCAAAAAGAGCATCTATATATATGCTGTCTACCTCCCTTAAAAGCGCAAGTTTTTCTTCTGTCACCTCTCCTATGACTCTCACCGCTAGCCCAGGCCCTGGAAAAGGATGGCGTTCAAGCACCACATCAGGCAGCCCCAACTCCCTCCCCAAAGACCTTACCTCATCTTTGAACAAGCATCTAATGGGTTCCACTAGTGCCATCTTCATTCGGTCCGGCAACCCCCCAACATTGTGGTGTGACTTAATCTTTACACCGGAGCCGCTTACGCCGGACTCTATGACGTCTGGGTATATGGTCCCCTGCATCAGAAACTTGACATCTCCGAATCTCTCAGCTTCCTTTTCAAAAACCTCAATAAACGTATTCCCTATGATCATGCGTTTTTCTTCCGGATCCACTACCCCACTAAGCCGGTCCAAAAACAAAGACGATGCCATGACAACAGAAACAGACATGCCGAGCTTATCAACGAAAAGGCGCTGCACAGCATCAACTTCCCCTTTCCGCAAGCAGCCTGTGTCAACAAACACACACTTTAACCTGTCACCTATGGCCTTGTGTACCAGAACTGATGATACGCTAGAGTCAACACCGCCACTAATGGCAGCTACCACCAACTCGCCCCCAACCGTGTTTTTTATATCATCTATCTGTGTGTGTAAAAATGTCTTAACGGTCCAATCTCTGGTACACCCAACAACAGTTAAGAAGCTATTCAATATATCCCTGCCGTCAGGAGTATGGGAAACTTCCGGATGGAACTGCAAGCCATAAATTTTCTTTTCTTCATTACTTATAAATGCAACAGCTCCGGTTTCTGCGCTACGCGCCACCACACGAAAACTTTCGGGCATGTTGTCTACTACGCTATCAGAGTGGCTCATCCACACACGCACAGTGCCTCCAACTGACCATATTCCCTTCGTTATCGCTGACTCAGCAACGACTGCCAACTGTGCATTGCCAAACTCGCGTCTGTTGCCCTGTTCAACCCTAATACCTAGGTTGTGTGCCAGGAGTTGAAAGCCATAACAGATCCCCAACACGGGCGTGCCCAGCTTTGCGTTTATGTCCAGCACATCTGTGACCACCTTCGGTAATTGCTGCAAATCAGCCACAGAGTCCGGACCACCTGAAAGTATAAACGCAGCAATTTGCTTGCCAGTATTCATGAGGGCAAAAAAATCTGTATCTACGGGGAACACCTCGCTATACACACCCAGTTCCCGCACTCTTCTCGCGATCAGCTGCGTAACCTGTGAACCAAAGTCAATTATGGCGATTGTAAACACTTATCACTCCTACATACTCCACAACATTGTAAGGCATTCATGAATGGCGGACAATGGACATACACAGGTTCTGTGGTGCTTATAATGGAAAATAACTCAGAATTAGGCCCCAGACGGAAGAAATACCGGAAAGATGATCTCGAAAAAAAAACGCTGCCACTTGTCTGGAAACATTCACTGCAACAGTAGCACCCTGCAGAGTAGCTCTTACCTTGCAGCCTAAGGCAGGTTGAAACCGCATATGCGTGCGCAACCGCATCGAAAACCCGCGGTAAGGGCGCAAATTTATATGCAACCTCCTTAAACATGCACTGTTATATAAAGGGCACGCACGTACTTTGCACTGTATATTAAGTAACACAACACAAGAGCACACTCTCCTTTCGCACATCCGCACATGCTTAAAGTTATGAATTTATTAATGTATTTCCCGTACTCTTCTAGGGTAGGAAACTATTGGTTAATAACATGAAGACCGATCCACGGCATGACTCTACGGCGGACACCTCTGCGATGAATCACACACCTCAGAGACAGACAGCATCTAGAGCTGAACGCGCCGGAGTGCCCCATGATGGCACGAATAGACAAAAGAAGCCCTTACATAATGATTCGACTACTCTATTGTCGGCGGATGAAATAGAGAGGGTACTTCGGTGTGCAGAAGAGTCGTACGGGGCCGAGCTTTCCAGTGAGATAAAAAAGACTATGCGGGAAGAAATTGCCACAGCCGTCCCTGAGCTAACCAAAGCGTTGCTTCCCATTATTACTGCTGCTAGTGAGGACACTTCAGACCCTAACAAGCTCCAACAAGATTGGATAAGGGCATTCATGGGAGTGATGCTGCCTCGCATGCAGAAGATTGTCTCCTCTACGCCAAAGTAGGTCGCAATCAATCCTCTATAGAG
>NZ_JAQLOH010000026.1 GCF_028204095.1 Candidatus Anaplasma sp. TIGMIC | reverse complement strand
TGCAATCTCTCGTTCCACTGCTTTTCGTTCCAATGTTCATGAACTGAAGGGGGCAATATCAGAAGGGGTATACTTTGCTGAAAATCTAAACCTACATGAAGTGGTGGTTGATAGGTACAACTCGGCTTCTGGCATTACTGTTACTACTATAAATGATGAAAAGAAATATATGGCTGCCAGGAGCATAATTATAGCTACGGGTACGCATGAAAATTCCATCACCCTAGAGGAGTGCAGAGAGTACAAAAGAAATGCAGACACTGATTCCCCTGCCACAGTGCAGATAGATGAGAACAACTTCCATATCTCTGAAGAAGGAACCGTCAGCATATTCGGGGACATTCATCCACATTACAAAGGTAGCGTTGTTAGAGCTCTTGCAAGCGCGAAAACAGGATATTCATCCATCTCAAAGGAATTGGAGAAACATCCAAAATGCCCTGACAATGGGAAGTTCTTCTCCGAGATCAACAATGTACTACTGTCAAGAGTGGTATCTGTTGTTGAGCTAGCAGATAAGATAGTGGAAATTACAATCCACTCACCGTTGGCTTCTGCAAATTTTCAGCCAGGAATGTTCTACAGACTGCAAAACATAGGAGAAAATGACCGGCACGGAATGGAGATGGAATGTATTGCAGTCACTGGAGCATATGTAGACAAGAAATGCGGTACGGTAACCGTTGTAGTACTTGATGTAGGAGGATCTTCTAGACTGTGCTGGAAGCTGAAAAGTGGCCAGTTAGTAAGCCTGATGGGCCCTACAGGAACTCCCACACACATACCGAATGAGAAAAACGTGCTTCTCATTGGTGGAGGTGTGGGTAATGCTGTTCTTTTCTCCATAGGCAAGGAAATGCTGGACAGAAAGTGTAATGTGCTATTCTTTGCGGGGTTTAGATTCCTCAACAGCGTATTTGGTATACAACACATAGAAGCTGCGTCTGATGTTGCTGTATTATGCTGTGAAGATGGATACCTCGTACCTAACAGACAATCAGATTTCTTCTACAAGAGTAACATAGTTCATGCACTGTTGGCCTACGGCGCGGATACAAAGGCTGCGATAGCTTTAAACACTATAGACAGAGTGGTGATGGTTGGATCATGCGGGATGATGGCAGCAATAAACAGAGCAATATCTTGTGAGCTGAAGCATTTATTCAGGCCTGATATCGAAATAATAGCTTCAATAAATTCCCCAATGCAGTGCATGATGAAAGAAATATGCGGGCAGTGCATACAAAAACATGTAGATCCTTTAACCGGAGCTGAAAGCTTCGTTTATAGCTGTGTGAATCAAGACCAGTGCGCCAAGAAGGTGGACTTTGACTTTCTACAAAACAGGCTGAAACAAAACAACGTTTTGGAAAAATGCGCCTCCATGTGGGTCAACCACTGTCTAAGTGAGCACGTAAGAAGTACTTGCGTAGAAACGTAAACGGTCAGTGTTGAGCTCAGCAGTAGCGGTTAGTGCACAGCTATAAACCTGTAAATGTCTGGACAATGTGCCACGAAAGTTACCGCAAACCTTGCAGCTTGTAGCATCCACATACCAGAGATCCGCAGGGTCTGTGTGTTGGACTATGAACCTCTTATGCCAGCAATCAAAATTTACGGGTATAGCGAAGCATATCCATTTTTAAGCCAGTATTACAAAACCTCACAGACGTTAAACTCTTGTTTAGTGGCTGACATACCGTAAGGTAAACTAAAGGCAAAGCTCCCTAATATGCACTTACGTTCGCAACAAATAAGCTTCTACTTAGGTGAACGCATTATCTCTATAACGCAATGTTACATTGCCGGTAATAAAGGGCCAGACAGGCGAAAATTACCACACAGTACCATAGAGCTGCTCTGCAGCAAGTGCTGCACAGTACCTCAGGCTCAAATACCTTGCATGCCCTAACAATTTCTTGAAGGGAGAAACACGGAATATATTGCTACTATCACTGTGCAAATAGCAACTCAAAATTACGCAAGCAGGTGGCTTTTCGTCTTACAAAAAGCATAACAAATATGCCCATAAATAGGTTTTAAGTAACATGAAGTTATAAAATGAACACGCGTAATTTATGCTCCCTATGCGCTGTACTGGCGAACGAAAAGATGCATTGCAATTTAAAAAACAAATCCTTACAATCAACACGTTTCCAGTAGCCAGTGATGTGTTATGTGTTTTCCTAATATTCATAAGCAAGGGTACCCTTTTATAGGGATAGCGTTCCTGCTGACATGCGTCGGCTTTGCTTTCTCTATTGGATTGGGGGTCGTTTTCCAGATCATCACTGTGATGTGCGTATGTTTCTTCCGGAATCCTGAGCGTGTTGTTCCCGTGGACGATGGTCTAGTTGTCAGCCCTGCCGATGGGGTTGTTACTTCAATCGCAGAAGTTGAATCTCCTGTGGAAGATGGTAAGACTGTGCGACGTATAAGCATATATCTCAGTGTCCTCGACGTTCATGTAAACCGTATACCTGTTTCAGGGGTAGTAAAATCTGTAGAGCATCGTGCCGGAAAGTTTACCCCTGCATGTACTGATGGTTCCGTTAATGAGAATGAGAGAACAAGGTCAGTTATTGAAACCACGTTTGGGAATCACAATGTCGTAGTAGAGCAGATTGCTGGTTTGATTGCCCGCAGGGTGGTATGTGATGTAAGGGCTGGTGATTCGGTAAAGCTAGGGTCGAGAATGGGAATAATAAGGTTCGGCAGCAGGATGAATGTCTACATTCCTGTCGATGTTCCTATTTTGATATCTGAAGGCCACACTGTGGTGGGAGGAGAGACCATTATTGCGGACTTTGACGTCAATCGTGTTCCAGGCCGGCATGGTATGGTTTTCGAAAAGGTGTAAATACGACATCGGGAATTCGTGTTGTGATTTTCGTGGTGTGCGTCTATGGACGAAAGCGATGGGAAAGGAAAAGGAAGTGACAGCTACTTGCCAATAGTGAAGCTGTTTCCCAGTGTCATAACAATGTTGGGTTTATGCTTTGGCCTAACGTCAATCAAGTGCACTTTCGCTGGGCAGTGGGAGTCCGCTGTCACTTTTATAATTATTGCTGCTTTCATGGATGGAATAGATGGCAGGATAGCACGGTTGCTGAATTCTGCTACTGATTTTGGTGCACAACTAGATTCCTTAGCAGACTTTTTAAACTTCGGAGTCGCCCCTGCTTTCCTTCTATATTTTTGGCTACTGCGCAGCATGAAAGTTGTGGGCTGGATGCTCGTTATGGTATTCGTAGTCTGCATGTCGATAAGGCTAGCCAGGTTCAATGTGTCCCTGTGCTATGGAGACGAGAAAGATAGTTGGAAGAAATACTTCTTCGTCGGAGTACCTGCTCCCATCGGAGCGCTACTGTCGCTGGTGCCTGTCATGCTAACCTTCAGTGATTTGGACGTTTTCTGGATATCAAGCACTGCACTAGGGAAGAACGTGGTGGCACTGTACTTTCTATTCATAGCCTTCCTATCCGTGAGCAATATTCCTACAATGTCTGCAAAACATCACAAAATACCCAAAAAGTGGTCGTATGTGTTTGTAATGCTGCTCGCCCTCTTAATGGTCTTGGCTATTACAAACCCCTGGGTTACTTTCCCAGTAATGGGGTTGCTGTATCTTGTTTCCATTCCAATAGGCGTGGCATATTACATGTACGTAAATTCGAGGAGCATAAATTTAATCGAAAAACCGGCAGAAGATGTTGCAGTATCTGGCGTTCCTGACGCAGCGCGCGATGATGACCTATAGAACCGTCGCTTAAATCGTTATACTGCACTATCAGTGCTGCGTAAAATTATCGTTATAAGTTTGCCTGCATATACTCACATATGCTGAAACAGTGGTTTGCGCCATCTCACCGCATATATATTAAGTAGGAAATCGTGTTTGAACAGCCTTAGCAAGACCTTATAAACTGGCTTTACATTGCCCTTGGAAAGGGCAATTTCATGCGTCCTTTGTCCATACGATGTCACAAGCAAATGTCTTTTGTGCTCTACGTGCGCAAAGAGTAACACTCAGAAACCACTCGTGTGCTTCTAGACAGCGAGGTATATCGGTAAAACCACCTGCTGTAGCTCCAAAGAGTAAAAACTGGGATTGTGCAGTTCTGGCTTGCCTATGGTGCTATTATGGAGCTGTAGATCCGCGTCGTTGGGATACATGTTTAAGTTAGTACGTTTATTGTTTCCTAATAGACAAATAGAATTGTCCACAGAGCAGCATATCTAGCGTTACTCAATAAGGATCTTACTCATAGGAGCTCAATACACTTTTGTGGGCACTGCATACTTTCGCGCAATGCCTAGCGTGAGCGAAGCCACAAACCCTAATCGCAGAGCATACTGCGCACTCATGCCATGTTAGCATCGCGCCCATTGCGCTTTTAGAAACCTTCTAGTGCCATAAGCCTAGCATTAGCCTCATTGCAATGTTGTGCCCCACATCATGTTGTGGGGAGAACTGGAAAAATCCCTTTCTTGCGCAAGAAACCACCGTTTTCACAAGCCCATACAACTTCAGCATATCTGTATTGCTTTGTGATGCTTTATGTGATAGCCTGGTCAATCCGGTTGCACGCGGTTCTGCGTGCTCTGAAGTCACTTACATTGCGTTTTGTTGTTATTATGTCAGAAGCTCGTAATTTGATACTGGCAGTGGTTACATCCGTCACTATTATGATTGGATGGAAGTTTGTTTATGAAAAGTTTTTAGTAGACAAACACGTAACTGAAACTGCCTATGATATGGAATCTCTCATACCTGAGGTAGATGATGTAGTTGAGCACAGGTCGTACAGCGATGCCATAGAACTAGTACCAAGAGTGAAGCTGCGGAACTCGAGGGTTTCTGCGTCGGTGTCTCTTAACGGTGCATATGTAGACGATGTTTCATTGACAAACTACCTGGTTAGCCTAGAAGACAACGCAGAAAGTGTACGGCTAATGTCCCCAGAAGGAACAATGGAGGATTCTCTTGTTGCATTCGGCTGGGTTGATCCAAAAAACAATATAAAGGTGCCTCGTAGCGACACAGTTTGGGATGTTGATACAGATAATGAGGGCGAGTGCTGCGCCGTAAAGTGGGATAATGGTGAGGGGCTGGTTTTCAAAATCAGATTTGCCTTAGACCAGAACTACATGTTTACCGTGACTCAGGAAGTGGAAAACAACACTGAGAGCGATATTACACTAGCGCACTACGGTAGGATAAATAGGACGCATGGTAAGGATAAAAAGTCATTCTGGATATCGCACGAAGGTGCAATTGGCAGCTTCGGTAACGGAGTGAAAGAGTGGACTTATAAGGATATAGAAGAATCTGGTAGCATTCGATTGAGTGGGATAGCCAGTGGTGATAGCGGTCACAGCTGGATTGGCTTTGCAGATAAATATTGGTTTTCAGCATTGATACCAGTTGATCCGCAAGACCGAAAGGTAGCTTATAGGGCTCAGAATTTGCGCAGAGACGGGGTGAATCGCTATCAGGTAGATTTCAGCAGGTCTCATGGTGTTATAAAGGCGCACAGCACAGCACGTGCGGTCACTAACTTGTTTATAGGTGCCAAAGAGTTAGATTTGCTCGATAAATACAAGGCAGAGCTAAATATACCACTGTTTGATAAGGCAGTAGACTTTGGTATGCTGTATTTCGTAACAAAGCCTGTGTTCCTGCTGTTGCAGTATTTTAACAAGATATTGGGCAATTTTGGCTTAGCTATTGTCATGTTGACTGTGACCATAAAGCTGGCGGTTTTTCCGTTGTCTCTTCGGTCATATGTATCTATGTTTAAACTAAAGAAGCTACAACCTGAAATCGCCAGGATTAAAGAGCTGTTTAAGTCTGATGATCTACGAGCAAGCAAGGAGATAGCTGCGTTGCTGAAGAAACACCAAGTCAGTCCTCTTTCAGGTTTTCTGCCTGTATTAGCGCAGATTCCGGTGTTTTTCGCGCTATACAAAGTTTTATTTGTCACAATAGAAATGCGTCATGCTCCCCTGTTTGGTTGGATAAAAGATCTTTCAACTCAAGACAGCGCCAACTTGCTGAATTTCTTTGGTATGATCCCGTTTCAGCCCCCTATTTGCATCGGAGTGTTGCCTGTTATTTTGGGCGTCACTATGATATTACAGCAAAAGGTAATGCAGAAAGATAATGCAGATCACGATCGCTACGGGGTTATGAAGTTTTTGCCATACATATTCGTGTTTATATTCTCATCGTTTCCTTCGGGTCTTGTGTTATACTGGATCTGTAGCAATGTCATCACGATCGCGCAACAGTTGATGGTCCGGCATTTCGTGTGTGATAAGGATTTCTCAGGGAGTTCTGCATAATAGTTAAAGGGGATTATGGATAACGGTTTGAGTGCCCTTATTGTCGTTGGGGATTTTCACGCAAAGGTTTGTGAGTTTCTAGTTGATGGAGCGGTGTCCAGGCTTGTGTCATATTGCTCCGATGTAAAGTACGAGATAGTTGCGGTTCCTGGTGCTTTGGAGATACCACCTGCATTAGCATTTGCTATAATGAGCGATCGTGAGCGCTACGACGGGTATATAGCGCTAGGATGTATTTTAAAAGGAAAAACACAGCACAATGACCACGTAGCCAGGTCCGTGTATTCCTCCATGGGAGATATTGCAGTGCAGCATGCAGTGCCGCTTGGCACAGGAGTGATTACTGCCGAAAACATCGAACTGGCGTTAGAGAGAGCTGATGTAAACAGGCTGAACGTGGGGGGTAGTGCTGCTTCCGCTATGCTCCGTATGGTAGAGCTTTATAGGAGGTTTTTGGGTCAGTAATATGCAGGAAATTATAGAGCAACCTAATGATACACCCTGGCATTCAGGGAGGACTGTGGCGAGGTTTCTCGCTGCGCAGGGGGCTTATGCAATGACGTTTGCCTCCTACACTTTGGGTGACTTAGATGGGCTACTGGAATACCTAGGCGAAATGCGGACCGTCATGGATTTGCAAAAAGTGGACAAGAAGCTTTTATCGAAGATTCTACAGTGCATGCTTGAAAGACAGGCTGAAGTGGATGCCCTGATCACGCTGCACATAAGTGAGAAATGGACCATAGATAGGATAAACCTTGTTAGCCTTGCTATAATCAAGGCTGGTGTGTGCGAGTTGCTTTGTTTAAACACTAATGAAAGCATCGTTATCGATGAATACGCAGGTATAGCGTCGTCTGTGCTTGAGGCTTCTGAGATAAGTTTTGTAAACGCTGTTCTGAATAAGGCAAAGGCAGTGCGCACTGTTGACGCATCAGAGCTGCATACACATTGCAATCCATCTTCTGGGGACGCAATAGCGTTGTCAGAGAGAGTTTCGGAATCTGATGCTGGTGCCGTACCTGAATCAGTAACCGCGAATACTGCAACTGGGTCAGTTGCGTCGGACTTATTTTCTGTAGGTTGCTAGTTTGTAGCTTGTTAGGGAGTGATTGATTATGGCTAAAGGGGTCATAAGCATCCGTGGTGCAAGGGTACATAATCTCAAGAGTGTTGATGTCGATTTGCCCAAGAACAAGCTTATTGTCATAACTGGGGTCAGTGGTTCTGGAAAGTCGAGTCTTGCATTTGATACCCTTTATGCTGAGGGGCAGCGAAGATACGTAGAGAGTCTATCATCATACACAAGACAGTTCATGAATCTTCATGCCAAGCCCGATGTTGATTCTATAGAGGGGTTGTCTCCTGCAATATCTGTTAGCCAAAAATCGACATCAAAAAACCCGCGTTCTACGGTATCGACAGTTACGGAAATTCATGACTATCTGCGCTTGATGTTTGCACGCATCGGGGTCCCCTACTCTCCAAAAACAAAGCGGCCCATTATAAAGATGTCGGCTTCGCGTATCGCCCATGAAATTGCCTGTTTGCCAGTTGGGTGCAAAGTGCATCTTCTGGGCCCTATCGCTAATGTTCGCCCTACTGAGTACTCCAAAAAAATCTCTGCTATACGAAAACAAGGATATGCCAGAATATCAGTTGATCGTGTAGTATATGATATAAACGCCATACCCTCTTTGGAGCACAACAGAAAGTATGATATTGCAATCGTCGTAGACCGTTTGTCTATTACTGGAGAAAAATCTAATCGCATTTCAAACAGTGTGGAAAATGCTCTGGCGATCGGTAATGGCGTCATGCAGGCAGAGATCGTGGCTCTGCCAGAAGGTTATACGGACGACAAGTACGCCGTAGGGCAGATTCTGGCGTTTTCTGAGCATTTTATTTGCACAGATAGCGGCTTCAGTGTCGGCGTACTCGAACCGAAGCTTTTTTCGTTTAATACAGTAACCAGCGCTTGCCAGTTTTGTTTAGGTTTGGGAAAGAGCCGTACTATTGATGCAAATTTGGTTGTTCCTGATGTGGAATTATCTATACTTGAAGGAGCTATAGACCCAGTTGGGCCACTAAAGTCGTTGTGTTACTCCTCACATGAATCTGTGTTCATGCAAAAATGCAGGAGTGAAATAACTGCTCTCGCGAAGAGGTGTGCTTGTGATATATCTCAACCCTGGCGCTCGCTAGATGTGAGATTCCGCAATCTTGTGTTGTACGGGAATGAAGAAGGCAAGTTGAATTCGGGAAATTCCGGAGGTTTTAGGGGTATTGTCGGTCTGCTAAGTGAAACTGGTAATACCGTAGTGGAGAGAATAGCGGAAAGGTATTCTACATCAAGCAAATGCAGCCACTGTAACGGCTATAGGTTATCTCCTCAGGCATTGTCGGTAAAGATAGATAATTTGCACATGGGAGAGGTGTGTGCCATGACTGTAGTAGAAGCTATAGACTGGTGTAGAGCCCTACCTGCGCGACTTACCGAATTTGAAAACGCTGTGTGCAGCAGGCTTTTGGAGGAAGTTATCCGACGCCTGACTTTTTTGCGTAACGTGGGTCTGGGTTATCTAACTTTGGATCGTGAATCTAGAACACTTTCTGGCGGCGAGAGTCAGCGCATTAAGCTAGCATCACACATAGGGTCGAGTCTGACCGGGGTGTTGTATGTGCTCGACGAGCCATCTATTGGTCTGCATCAGAGAGACAATGCATTACTTATAGAAACCTTGAATAACCTTAAGGATATGGAAAATACCGTTGTAGTCATAGAGCATGATGAAGAAACAATCGTACGTGCCGACTACATAGTGGATGTTGGTCCAGGAGCTGGCATTCACGGTGGAGAAATTGTTGCACAGGGCTCATTAGATGATGTGCTAGCAAATCCTCAGAGTATAACGGGCAAATATTTGAGTGGGCAATTGCGGATACCCATTTCAGAAGGCAAAAAAGTATTTTCAAACTGGATAAAAATAAAAGGAGCTCGCAAAAATAACCTTAGAAATGTGGACGTCGAAATTCCGATTGGGGGGTTCACTTGTATTACGGGAGTTTCCGGTAGCGGAAAGTCTAGCCTTATCAGTGACATATTGTATCCCTATGCACTGAGCAAAATTTACGGTGTCACTCCCCCACCCGAGGAGTGTGCCGCTATATTTGGCCTTGAGAATATAGATAAGGTCATTGAAATAGACCAGTCACCCATAGGTAGAACGCCCGCATCCAACCCTGCGACATATGTAGGTTTGTTTTCTCACATTAGATCGTGGTTTGCTGGGCTGCCACTTTCAAAGTCGCGTGGATACACGATGAGTAGGTTCTCATTCAATGCCAAGGGTGGAAGATGTGAGGCATGTAAGGGCGATATGTATGTAAAGATAGAGATGCATTTTTTGCCAGACATGTACGTAAAGTGCGAGGAATGCAACGGGTTAAGGTATAACCAAGAAACCTTGGAGGTCACATACAAGGGCAAATCCATAGCCGATGTTTTGGAAATGACTGTTGATCAAGCTCTCGATCTTTTTGCATCAATACCTCTAATCAGAGAGAAGCTAGAATCCCTGCAAAGTGTAGGTATGGGGTACATCAAGATAGGGCAGCCCTCAACAACACTATCTGGCGGTGAATCACAAAGAATAAAGATGTCAAAAGAGCTATCAAAGCGTTCCACCGGAAACACATTGTATATCCTGGACGAGCCTACTACAGGCCTTCATATTTCCGATATTCACAACTTGCTTGAAATTTTACATCGCCTTTCCGACATGGGTAATACTGTCGTAGTAATAGAGCACAATCTGCACGTGATCAAAACTTCTGACTACATAATAGACATAGGACCTGAAGGAGGCGTAAATGGGGGACAGGTTGTGGGATGCGGCACTCCACAGGAGCTTGTAAGAAATTACCCACACAGCTCTACTGCTCAGTATCTAGCTCCCTACCTGCAGGAACAGGTGATCCGACAGCATAAGTTGTAGATGTGTATTTTGTGTTGCACAATCATCTGTAAGCAGTGCGGCTACTATTCCCAACGACGCGTAGATCGATCGCGACATAGATATGAGGCATGTTTACATATCAACGCATGGTGCAATGCATTTCCACTTACAATAAAAACTTCTATAGGTTTGAGCGCACTAACACAAAGCGACTCTTTAAGGCCTTAGTACCACCGAACACTGACAAGGCCCTGGGTAAATTTACGTGTATTTGTTATGCAAGCTAACTTGGTCCCTATCCTGCCATCAAGGGCATTTTCCAAACTTTACGCTTAGTAATAGGCAACCATTACACCCAAATCCCCTCTTCCCGACATTGTGATCTCCTTTTACACAGCGCCTTCTATAGAGGCTCGAAAGAAGTCTTGGGTATTGGCAAAATGCCTATGTCTCAGACAGGCGAGACACTTCAAGACCGTGTTTCTTTTCCCGAGGTTATTTTACGGAAGCTTTGTACGCGCCGAGCCTGATTCGCCGTACGTACGGAACTGACCTAATGCGATTTATACAGCGCTTTCTAAGTGAGGAAATTTTGTGTCTTCGCAAAAAAAACTGACTCATACATGTAACGCAGACCACATTGTTTTCCGAAGGTAACTCTACTGTAAGCCGTTAACGAACCAAATTCTACTTTGAACAATGTAATGTTTACCCACTGCTTTTCTCACACTTCTTCCAGCGCGCAGGCTATAATGTAGCAAAGATTGGTACTAGCAATGTTTTTTTCGGCAAAAATTGTAAAACCACTAGCTCTAAAAATCTTACTTGCCGCATGGGCTGAAGGCGTCATATGTAATTTGCATTCAGAAATTTTTGGGACACCGTTTCCCCGCTGTGGGCTTAAGGGTTATTAGGTCAGCATTTTATATGCTTCAGTTAAAAACTGAAATAAACTCATCGTACTTTGCATGGCTGCTTTCCGTACAGATTTGAATAGCAAACTTTTATTTGCATTGCTGACTAAAAGCCCGCACTCACGCTCTGCCATCGTAATAAGGTATTCCGCTATAGGGTAATTATAGTGGTACGGCGCATAATGCCAATTCCACATACACACAACAAGTTTTAAAGTATGCCGCAACTTCTAGAAGTATACTGCGCACACGGCTTTGAGGTGAAATACTACAGCATTGACCACTCACCAAAACAAAGCCCCTGTACTGTGTCAGTATGGATGTAAGGAATTTATTATAAGCTCCTGTAGAATGCCGTACCCCTCAACCTGTCCTCCATTTACGCCTCCTTCGGGTCCTATGTTCATAGTGTCAGTAGTATTGGAAAGGTGCAGACTATAGCAACAATTTCCAGAAAGCTCATGTGGTCACTCATAGTCAGCGCCTTGACCCCACGTTACTAAGGCTACAGTGCCGCGACATAGTGATTTATCTTGCCTAGTGACACGCCAGATCGCCGCTATCAATGCCAAAAGCTTGCAACTGCTATATCCAGCTATAACCGACCGTAGCCATAACAGCTGCACTACCCATCTATTAGACCACGATAAATTTATTTAATCGGCAACACAGCTGAATACAGAACTCATCTCGGAGAAGGAAAGAGTCTTTGTCTGTAAATACGGTACCATCGACAAAAACACACTCTAATATTCGATAGTTTTTCACAGTATGGAAATTAGTAAGTGAGGATTCTATGCCTGTTCTTGTGCGCAAAAATATGAGCGTTCCTAAAAAATTCAGCGCTATAGTTTTTCCTTCCAGGGCAAGATACAAGTAATATGATTACAACATGGCTGAATATGAAATTCTAGTTTGTTTTATGTATCACAGAATGTCCTAACATCTTTAGCAAATTGACATTCTTGAAGAAATTTGGCACAATTTCGGCGCGCCATGGGTGGTATTGATTTGCGTGTTTGATGTTGGTGAGTATTCCTCAGTTTTAGTCTTCTTCTCATTGGCAGCGGTGTTGTCTTCGTTGTTTGCTGTGCTGCCGCTCTTCCTAGCGAGACGCAGGGATTCCATGGAGAAGTTATCTCCCTATGAGTGCGGGTTCGATAAGGATGAAAGCTCCAGCTCGGTGTTTGACATAAAGTTCTGCATCGTGGGGATTTTGTTTGTAATCTTTGACGTAGAGGTAACTTTCATATTTCCGTGGTCAGTAAGCTTGGGCGCTATTGGCGCAGCTGGTTATTGGTCAATGCTCAGTTTTATGTGCATATTGGCAATTGGTTTTGTATACGAGTGGAACAGTGGCGCTTTGGAGTGGGAGTAAATATGGGCGAGTTCAATACGATGCTGGAGAAGGAGCTATGGCAAGGTTACCAAGACCAGGGTTTTGTAGTAACTCAGTTCAATGACCTTGTGGAGCGGGTTGTCAAGTGGGCAAGAAGCGGCTCTTTATGGCCTATGACGTTTGGTTTGGCGTGTTGCGCCGTAGAGATGATGCACACAGCAGCCAGCAGGTATGACCTCGACAGATACGGCATTATGTTCCGTGCCAGTCCCAGGCAGGCTGATGTCATGATAGTCGCTGGTACTTTAACAAATAAAATGGCTCCTGCACTGCGCCGCGTTTATGACCAAATGGCTGACCCGAAATACGTAGTCTCTATGGGAAGTTGCGCTAACGGTGGCGGGTATTACCACTATTCCTACTCTGTAGTGCGTGGCTGTGATCGGGTGGTACCGGTAGATATTTACGTTCCAGGTTGTCCACCTACGGCTGAAGCTCTATTGTATGGGCTCCTTTGCTTGCAACAAAAAATTCTACGGAACAGTAGGTAAGTCTTGAGGATAACGGAATGACTTCCGAAGAAGAGTGCATTATCGACCATGTTGTTGGACTACTTGGCAAGCAAGTTATCCTACGCGGTGACGGAGTCTTTGAATGCAGCTTAGACGCTGAGCATTTGCTCAATTATTTGACAACACTGCGTGATGATCCAAAGCTAAGGCTTAAGGTCCTAACCGACGTTTTTGCAGTTGATTATCACAACCGCAGGCCACGCTTTGAAGTGGTGTATATGTTGCTCAGTCTTGCAAAAAACATTAGGCTTTGTTGTAAAGTCGCTGTAGTCGAGGGTGAGAGCCTTCCAACTGTTTCCTCAGTGTTCAGCTCTTCTGTGTGGTTTGAGCGCGAAGTATACGACATGTATGGTATAGAATTCAGCAACCATCCCGACTTGAGGAGAATTCTGACCGACTATGGCTTCACCGGGCACCCTATGCTGAAAGACTTCCCCTTAACTGGATATGAAGAGGTGCAGTACGACTTTAGAAAAGGGAAAGTCACGTACCAGCCCGTCAATTTGCAGCAAAATTTCCGCCGCTTTAATTCAATGTCTCCTTGGAAAGGCTCCTCCCCCGAGTCACAACATGAGCCAAAAGATCAAAATTAAGTACACGCAGCAGCCGTAAGATGGCGGCAACGCGCATCATTTCATATGAAAGCATGTTGGCAAGTCTTAAAATGCCCGACAGCGATCTAACTCATTGTGCAGATCGCCAACTTCCAACTCCGTGCTATTATGTACGTGTTGGAGAAGTGAAATGATACACGACCAATGTACATCTTGTTTGCGTGACAACACACAAGAAATGAGAAATCTGCATTATCCCTAAAGAAACTCTACTGCTGCGTCTCGTACCTACGTAGTACAGAGCAAAGTTTATACCGATTCAAATTGGCGCTTCAAACTGTGCACAAAATACACGGAAGTATGCAGCTTTTTTCCTTCAGCTTCCGACTATGAAATCTGTAGCACAACAAATATTTCATGCATTAATGGCACGGCTCTCCTCTAACAAGCATCTGGGAGAACGGTGCACCACAAGCTCTTAAATTACGCATACTGTGCACTGTACTAAAGGTATGTTCAGCATGATAACAAAATACCTGTATACGATTCCCGGAGCTTTTTATAGTTTGAATACCCTTGGACCACACGTGCCTGTGTCCTAAAAAGGTAGTTACGTAATGAGGTGATTCGTGCTAGGCTTGGGCGCTGTTTATTTACTGTACGATGGGGTAGTCGTGAGGGTTTTACTAACAAATGATGATGGGTTTCACGCTCATGGCATTAAAGTGTTAAGAGATATCGTCTCGCAGGCCTTTTCCGAAGTGTGGATATCAGCCCCTGCGGGGAACTGCAGTGGAATGAGCAGATCTATTACCGTAAATTCGGCCGTTACTGTACGCTGCGTTGGTGATAGAGAGTACACCGTAGATGGTACACCTGTAGACAGTGTAGTGCTAGGCATGTTGACAATGCGAAACGTTGCTGGCGTTGAGCCTGATTTGGTACTGTCGGGCATAAATCACGGGTCTAATGTTGGAAGCAGAATCTTGTATTCTGGGACGATTGCTGCAGCTGCTGCCGCAGCTGCTGTGGGCGTACCGTCAATTGCTATAAGCCAAGAGTACTGCGCTTCAGAGATTAACTGGAAAAACTCCGAGAAAGTTTTGCTGGGGATGATAGAATCATTCTTGAGCGATGAACGGTGGAATAGGCAATCCGTGATGAGCATCAACATACCGCATGCCGATATCAAAGGGACGTACTTTGTCGAACAAGGAGAATACTGGCCGCACGACGGAGTGGTATCCGAAGAAGGGAAAACAC
>NZ_JAQLOH010000006.1 GCF_028204095.1 Candidatus Anaplasma sp. TIGMIC | reverse complement strand
ATCTACGTGCCCTATCGTTCCCACGTTTATATGCGGCTTCCTTCCTTCTGTCATACTATCATTACCAAACAACGAAAAATCAACACTCTACTAAAAACCATCCCACAAAAGTAAATAAAGAGCGGGTAATGGGAGTCGAACCCACGCTCCCAGCTTGGAAGGCTGGTGCTCTACCACTGAGCTATACCCGCATAGCCGTGGAGGAGGTAGGATTCGAACCTACGAACACGCTAGGTGGGCAGATTTACAGTCTGCTGCCATTAACCACTCGGCCACCCCTCCTCCTGAGGCTAGGTCCAAAGCAACGTCCCCTGTAATAGCACATAATTCAGAAAAGCAACACAAAAAAACCGCCACAGTTTCCCGAGTTGCCTCAAAAAAAATTGCCCCTACAATGCTCACTGCATAAGTTATGCAAAAATTATTATCTTTACAACAATAAAAACTATGAATCGCTCTAAAAAAGATGGGCAGTACGTATGGATTTACGGGAGACACGCATGTATAGCGGCACTGAAAAATCCAAACAGAATATGTGCAGAAGTGCTACTCGCCCAGGGTCAAACCCAAAAGAACGGTAGTATATCGACGTTAGCGCGTAGCAGACGTGTACCAGTACGTGAAGTTGACATAAGTAAACTTGATACAGCGCTAGGCTATAAGGCATCCCATCAGGGAGTGCTGCTCAGAGCAGTTCCTTTGTTTGGACGCTATGGGAGCTCTACCACAAGGATAGAGGACATAGTATCGTGTGCTAACGCTTCAGCTACATCTACGATTCTGATCCTTGACGAGGTGACTGACGTAAACAACGTAGGGGCAATATTGCGTTCTGCCGCGTGTTTTAACGTGGATGCAGTGGTGCTCCCAGCACATAATTCCCCCTCAGAAAGCTGCGGTATGGCGAAAGTTTCGAGCGGAGCCACTGATGTAGTTCCTGTAGTATCCGTAGTAAATCTTGTTAAGACTCTAGAATACCTAAAACATGAAGGCTACTGGTGCTATGGGCTAGATTCCGCAGAAGGACAATCTCTTCACGCAACAAAGTTCAGTGCACGTAGGGTCGTAGTACTGGGCGCCGAAGGGAAAGGTATGCGTCAATTGACGCGCAAGCATTGCGACTATCTCGTCAATATACCAATGTCAGAAAAAATGGAAAGTCTTAATGTGTCCAATGCCGCTGCTATTGCGATGTATTCCATGTTTCTTCAGAAAGAATAAGGCAACATTGCCTCACACACATCTTGACTGTGATAGGGCACTATACGGAACGCAGTATAGGATCAAGTTGAGTAACGATGTTTTACGACTTGTGGGGACCAGTATGCAGGGGAACTGATGTAGACTTGCCGCGTAACTTGCAGAATGACAAACGGTCATGCCTCCACAATGGCACCTGAGTGGTAGTCGCATACATGGCGCCTGTGCCTTCTAGGCAAGTTTCTTCTATACTGCCCTGTGTAATCTATGTTGCTGTTTCAACTGAATAATCTCCGCACTCACTAAGGACTCCTCAGATACCTAGGCGCGAACCTGATAAGCCGCCTGTTATAGCTTCGTGCTCATCACGCTTCTTTGTTTCATAGCTATACAGTTCCAGCTGATTGAGTCGCTGAACAATTACATCCGCTCTTTATGCCACGCATAGGACTATTTGATGGCGTTACATCATGCTAACAAAAACACTTTGCGGATCATGGATGCAAGATGAGCTTTGCGAAGCCCAGTAACTGTTTATTTTTTGTATAAAATCATACAGTGGTACAATAGAGGGGTTTTGTTGCGCTTATGGGCGAGGCAATGCATGTTGTCATACGTGATTTTGTGGAACTGTATGGACATTACATCGTGGCAAAACATGGGTCTCAGCGCCAACGTTATTGACTTTTTCGTGCTCACGGTAAACACACATAATTTTCTGACAGGTATATGAAATTTATGAACCACTGTATTCCCACGCAAAGCATTCGTGGACGCGTAGTTATAGCCATAGATGGCACTGCATCCTCGGGCAAAGGGTCGCTAGCTCGGTCCATAGCTGATACTTTGAATTTTGTTCACTTAGATACAGGGTTGCTCTACAGGATTTTTGCCGCAAAATTTGCAGAACGCTACATGCCCACTCTGTACAACACCGGTAAACTAGACATAAAACCTGAAGATAAGGACGAGATTCTCAATCACCTGCAGGGGGATGCATCCTCATATAGCACAGAGGCTATAGGGAATGCCGCCTCCATAATAGCAAGGAATGTCGCGGTGCGCGAAGCACTGCTAGTGATACAGCAAGAGTTTGTGCGTACGTCTGAGTGCGGCGTTGTTCTGGACGGAAGGGATACAGCAACAGTTGTGTGTCCCGACGCTGATATCAAAATATTCGTCACGGCACATGCTTCGGTAAGAGCGTTGAGACGCTACAAGCAGCTCCGCTCAACATGTGGACGTCGGAGAACAATGTATAGGAAAGTGCTCTCAAGTATTCTCGAAAGGGACATACGAGATTCATGCAGAAAAGTCGCTCCATTGCGACGCTCAGAGGGGTCCTTATATCTGAATAACTCACACCTGAATAGAGAAGAATCGTTGCAAGAATTGATGAAAAAAATAAAAACCTTCTTGTAAAACTGTCTGTAGAGTATATGATTGCCTTTCGTGGTTTTTCGGGCTCTGTTTATGTCATCAGGTGTGGGTTTGCGGGGTGATTCCTCTGGTAGCATCAGTGTGGTGCAGTCTAATAGATTCGTCAGTCATGGGTTTGATGAAGCGGATTTGGAAAAGACTGACCTGTCGGGCATGCTGTCGGAACTCTTAGACGGAGGCTCTCGTGAGGGTGACATCATAGAAGGAACTGTCATCTGCATGGATAGCGGATACATAACTGTAGACGCTGGGCTGAAGTCAGAGGGCGTTGTTTCTGTAAGAGAATTCGAGCTTGGTGAGGGCAAGCAGGAGGTTTCTGTAGGCTCAAAAGTTAAGCTTTACTTAGAGAAGACTGAAGGCAAGAGCGGTAGTGTCATACTGAGTCGTGAAAAGGCTGTTAGAGATGAGTTGTGGCAGAAGCTTGAAAAAGCATCAGAAGAAAACTTGGATATAGAAGGGGTCATCTTCGGTTCCATTAAGTGTGGGTACACGGTCGATGTTGGCGGTGTAGTGGCGTTCCTGCCTGCGAGTCATGTTGGTCTGCGTCAGGTAAAGGACATAACTCCTTTGCTCGGTAAGAAGCAGAAGTTCCGCATCCTGAAGATGGACAAAAAACAGGGCAATGTGGTTGTATCTCGTAAGGCTGTCCTCGAAGAGTCACTTGCAGATGCTAAGGATTCCTTCTTGAGTCAGCTTGAGGAAGGCAGCATCGTCGAGGGTAAGGTTAAGAGCATTACGAAGTACGGTGTGTTCATTGAGATACATGAGTCACCAACAGTTGGTGTTGTAGATGGGTTGTTGCACATCACTGACATTTCTTGGAGCCGTGTTAGCCACCCATCAGCTGTGTTCTCATGTGGACAGACTGTGAAGGCAAAAATTATCAGAATTGACCGGGAAAATAGGAAGATATCGCTGGGTGTCAAGCAGCTTGAGGAAAGTCCGTGGGCCAATGTCGAGGAGAAATACCCTGTGGACAGTATACACCGCGGTATAGTCACAAGCATTGAGGACTATGGAATATTTGTTGAATTAGAAACAGGCGTTGAAGGGCTGATACACGTATCAGAAGTTAGCTGGGTTAGGAGTCATCTGCCTGTGAACCAGATATTCATGCGGGGTGAGGAAGTTGAGGTTAAGGTTCTGAGCTTAGATGCAGCTAAGAACCGTATGAGTCTGAGTATAAAGAGATGCAAGGAAAATCCTTGGGAAGCATTCATTGCTAAACACCCTGTGGGTTCCATAGTGGATACTAAGGTGAAGAGCATAAGCAACCTTGGTATGTTTGTTTCACTTATTGACGATGACACTAATTCAGGTATTGAAGGTCTTATACGCTCGACGGAACTAAGTTGGAGTGGTTCACCTGAGAGTGCACTGAAAAAGTACAATGTTGGTGATTGTCTTAAGGCCAAAATCCTTATGGTCAACACAAACAAGAACAAGATAGACTTGGGTGTAAAACAGATAGAACATGATCCGTTCCTTGGGTTATTGCGTAGGATAGGTTTAGGAGAACGCATACCTGTAACAGTATCTAAGGTGTTAGAGGATGTTGGCGTAATGGTTGACGTTTTCGATGGGTCAGAGAGTTTCAATGTGCTCGTAGAGCAGAAGTATCTGCCTGAAAACAAGAAGTTCTTCCCTGGTGACAGAGTGGAGGCAGAGGTATTGATGATAGGAGCATATAGTCTTGTTTTGTCATTACAGTAGGTTTTTTGTGTGTTCGACTACTTATTGAAGATTGAGACGTTAGCGTCTAAAGTGTCGAGATGGCGTGCGCTTTTTTTTGTTGCCGCTGGCCTCCTTGTGGTAGTCGTATCGCAGATTGATTTCTCCGGGCTTTCACTCGCCAATGTGCCTATGGCTGGTGGGGGTTACATAGCCCGGGTGAGCATCGAGAATACGATCGGAAAAAACAGAGCACGGGATGCGCTGCTAAGTAGAGTTGAAACCAATAATGCGGTAAAGGCTGTGGTGCTACGGATAGACAGCCCTGGCGGCACGGTTGGTGATAGTGAAACTGTCTATAAACAAATCAGAAACATAGCCGCAAAAAAACCTGTTGTTGCAGTGTTAGAGAATGTGGCTGCTTCCGGAGGATACATGGTAGCGCTGGCCGCTGATCATGTCGTTGCGCGAAACGGCACTATCACCGGATCTATAGGTGTGCTGTCGCAATACATCGGAATCTCGGAATTGGCTAAGAAGCTTGGTATTTCTTTGAAGACGATAAAGACTTCTGAATTGAAGGCTTCTACGTCACCTTTGGAAGAGTTGACTCCAAAATCCGAAGAGTTAATGCGTGAGGTCGTAAATGATTTTCACCGCTACTTTGTGGGCCTTGTTGCTGAAAGGAGGGGTTTTTCCGAGGAAGAGGCCTCTAGGGTTGCTGATGGCCGAGTGTTCACTGGCTCGCAGGCCCTAAAGGCTGGGCTCGTAGATGAAATCGGCGGCGAGCGTGAAGCGCTCGAGTGGTTACATACAAATCGAAATCTGGATGTCAAGCTGACAGTAAAAGACCTGGAGTATCGTCGCGGCATTGACTCAGGAGGGTTCCACATGTTACTCACGACCTTGGCAAGGTCACTATACGTTGCACTTGTTGGTGGGTGATAGCAGTATGACTTTGAAATCAGATCTAATAAAGCGTATGGCGAGAAGGAATCCCACTCTGGGGGAGGCTGTAATCGCGCAGATATTGAACATATTTTTCGATGCGATACTGCATCATATCCGTGAGGAGAGCCGTGTTGAACTACGTGGCTTTGGTTCATTCTCATCCAGGAGTTACAATCTGAAGAGTTCGCACTTAGGGCTAAGTAAGCTGAGTTACAAGAGAATGTACTTCCGTCCAAGTGAAAAACTAATAAAAGCCGTGAATGCCTCTAGTAATAAGAGTGATGGTTAGGAAATCGTAGCGTTCGGTATTACTTAAAATGGCTGGCAGCGCACGTAAGTGTTGCTGAAAATTGATTGCATGTTGTTGTTATCTGTAATAACCTGTGCGTTGGGTTTTTGGTTCGTCGTTGCGTTGAAGGTGGGGGATATTGAAGAGTACGCTGAGGACTTGCGCCGCTCGCTTAGCAGACTGCAAAGTTCTTTGGCCGCTAGGTTTGAGTCCGGAGCCGGCGAGTACAGTGGTTCACAGGTTCTGGAGCTTAGAAAAAGGGTTGACGAGCTTGCGGAGCGGAACGCGGGCCTTGAAAATGAGCTACAAAGCCTTAAAGCTGCTTGTTCCGGTTGGAGAGCCACTTGTGTTGAACTGGTTGACAGATTGGGGGCCTCCGTGGAGCTTGTAAGTTCAATCGTATCAAAAGGAATAAATAGTGGTAGCGATGAGTAACATGCAGCAAGTTGTGGACGTTGTCTTAAGAGGGAGCGTATACAAGGTAGCCTGTCGCGAGGGTGAGCGTGCCCGACTGGAGGAGTTGGCTAGTCGCCTAAGTAACAGAATCAATGCTGCAGTACCTGGTTACGAGCGGAGCAAGGCTTCGGATACGCTGCTGCTTTTGTTGGTAGGGCTGCAGCTGGAAGACAAGGTTGAGGAATTAGAAAACGCTCTGCGTCAAGCGGAGTGCCATATGTCAGAGTATAAAGCACAGTGTGAAAGAGGGTCCGAAGTCATAGATTCTTTGAAGAATCTGCTGCGGAGTACTATATCTACAACAAATGAAATTGCTGACAGCTTGAGTGTGGAAAAGTAGGATTAATAACACATTGACGGCTTTTTAGGTCGTGTCCTGGTGGTGATGGTATCACTGGTTGCATGTATCGTCCTGATATCATGCTGATAGGTGCTTATATCCTCGGTAGTGCTTGTAGTTATGAGTTACACGCGGGTAAAACTGTTGCTGTTTTTAGGGTAAAAAGGTGTTATTATGTCTCACTGTTTGGTAACTAGTGACTTCCTGGCGGCGTGTTGCCGCAATAGACTTGCAGTTCCTCTTTGGCTCACTTGAAGAACAGTGATTTCGCTAGTATCAGTACTGGGGCGTTTTAGTGAATTACGTTCACATTTTTACCACAACTCTTAAAAATATATAAACCGGAGAAAAATTTTATGGTTGGAAACTGTTGTGACACCGATGTCGCATCTGATGCGAAACACAGAAAGTTACAAATTTTAGCTGCGTATATGAGACAGTCGGTATTTTGCGGTGTCGCAGGTTCGGCGAAGTCTGTAATAGCCCTTTCATCGTATATTCAGGCAGCGGTATTTATAAGACTGTATAGAAAAAACATGGATTTTGCCGCCGCAGAAAGGCAACATTACGTGAAAGTTGCAGCTCTTAAGAGCATGAAACAAGGTATACTGCCCTCCATTGAGATGTTTATATTAATGCCGGTAATGTTTGCTGGATTACATCTTTACGCACATATGCCTATACTTGCATGCATAGCAATCTGCTGGGCTACAATGTTTTCTGTGTGCCTTTTCGTGAGGTTAACGAAGATAATTAGTAAATGCCCAACTATTGAACATCCTATGTATTCGCGCGGATATCCGTTCCCCGTAATGGAAGGCGGTAGATTAGCTGAAGACGGAGTACGCGACGCTACATTCAGTCACGAAGTTTCATCACCGAAAACTCCATCTCTTTGGAAAGCTTACGGTGTTTCTTTACTGTTTGTGATCCCTCGGTTCCTTACGCTCGTATGCTCTTTAGTTTTGTTGCTTATTGAAACACTGTGTCTTGTACCCATATTCATACGCGACACTTTCTCTGCACTCGGAAATGTTTGGAAAATGAGCAAACAGAAGAAAGGTTGTATATCCTGTGAATTGTCATTCTCTTATTCCGACACCGCGGATCAAATCGATGATTTGTTTAGCCTTGTTCTTGCTTGTGCAACCGATACGCTATGGGTGGCAACTCTCGGACTATCCGGGATGCGGTCGCTCCATGCGACAGCAACCAAAAATTTTGATGAGTTTCCTCCACGAGCATCGCTTACTGGAATATTAGCTCTTACATCGGCTAAAACTCCGCAAGGCGACCTACCAGGTGCAAGTGTTGTTAGTGCGCGGGCGTCTTAACACTACATTGACTTGCCAGTAGTGACAAGATTATGGTTGTATGGAACTTTAGTACAGGAATGCCGCTAATTGTACGGGGTTATATGCCTTCTGTGATTATCTGTATGTGTGTTACAGTTCCACCGTTAAATGGCGGAGATGTTACGCTTTTGTGTACGCTCCGCCAAGGGGATTTGTTGTTTCTTGACACAACGCATAGAGTACTTCTTTCCCTTCTCCGACTTGCCACAGCATTTTACGTAACCCCCAACGTTGTTACAGCACACAACATTGAAAATACCGCGATGTCCTTCACATTTATTTCGCTACCTTGAGGGGCTATTGTCTCGTGCTGGCATATAAGTGTCGACGCGTGATACGGCTCTGTAGAATAATACCTTTGCTATTCGCTCAAACTGGACACATACTCCCTTTCATTAGCATTACCTTTCTTTCACCCGCACTGAGAACCTCGTGCTCTTATAGTTCTGAATAAGACTTTGGAAATTTAGTATTTGAAAGTGTATAATCCCAGTTTGGAAGGCAATATTTCCGTATGAAAAGAAAAGTTGCTGTTGTGCTGCTAAATTTAGGTGGCCCGAGCTCCCTGGACAATGTTGAAGAGTTTCTTTTTAGCATGTTCAGCGATAGGCACATTATTGATGTTCCAGCCGCGTTTCGATTCTTGATAGCAAAGGTTCTATCTAAGCTCAGGACTAAGGCCGCAGTGGAAATTTATAAACTCATGGGCGGACGATCAATCGTGCTGTACGAGACTGAAAAGCAGGCTTCAGCACTAGAGAGCAGTTTGAACCGTGAAGGTAATAACCATTATAAAGTGTTCGTGTGCATGCGGCACTCAGATCCCAGAGCTGCAAACGTTCTAAAGCTGCTTTGCGATTACAATGCTGACAAAGTTGTTCTACTTCCGATGTACCCCCAGTATTCTTGTGTTACAACACAGTCTGCAATAGAGGATTGGTTCCATAACTCACACAAAACCGGCATTACCTTCGATACACACATTGTCTGGAACTATAATCAGAACGCAAAGTATATCGATGCTATGAGCGAGCTTATTATGTCGGTATACCGCGAAGCTGCCAGGGTACATCCCGCTCCTAGAATACTGTTTTCTGCCCACGGCCTGCCCCTTTCTTTCATTGAGCGAGGGGACCCATACATGCAACTTTTACAACAGACAGTGCGCCTTATAGTATCAAATTTAGGAATAGAAAAGCTGGACTACGTATTGTGCTTTCAAAGCAAAGTCGGGCCTTTGAAGTGGCTTGAGCCATATACGACGTCAGAGCTGCTCCGTGCTAATAGCGATAATGTTCCTGTGGTTGTAGTGCCGGTGGCTTTCGTTTCCGAAAACTCTGAAACGTGCGTAGAGCTCGACATAGAGTACAAAGCATTATTTGATGAGCGTAGGTTTTTCCGGGTCCCTGCTCTGGGCACAGACTCGATATTTATCGAGTGTCTGAAGGATATTGTTCTCGGTAATTGTCAGTAGCAACACGAGCCTTCCCCGTATGCAGAATGAGCTTCATCCCGACGTGACTTGCCTGTCTGCCAACTTTACCATAGGGCAGAGCCCATTTCTGCCAAACGCGACATTGCTCTCCTAATATCTACCGCAGGTTTACCCACATATAGGTTGTTTATATCAGCTGCCATAGAACAAAATATTTTGGTTCCGTGCTCATATAGTTCGTCTATAAGGACAATAAACCTATGCATTTCGTTTTGCAGGTACTGATCAAACACAGGTATTCCATCGATAAAAATTACTGTGAAATTCTCGGCTATTTTTCTATAATCGGCTGTCCATAGCGGGTTTATACTCCCACACAAGTCCTCAAAACTAAACCATGCAGTCTTGTTGTAAGTTTCTGTTATTATCAACTCCCTGTGGTCAAGAGTGAATATTGCCTTTTCCGTCGGTTGATGGTTGATTATCTCCAAGAACAGCTTACGTAGATCTTTACTTGAGTTTTCGCCGATATAGAACTTGCGATCACCTTTCATGCCCTTAATCACACGGTAATCCTTTGGTCCTTGCAGTGCTATGACGTCCATTTGTTGCTCTAAAAGCTCAATAGCTGGAACAAACAACTCCCTCTGAACGCCATCTTCATATAACTTTCTTGGATGGTAATTGGACGTCATAAAAACGAGCATTTTTCGCGAAAACAACGCTGCAAACACGCGGTGCAACATGACTGCCTCACATATATCTCGTACTTGGATTTCGTCCAAATATAGAAGCTCAGCTCCCTCTATTATGGTATCTATCGAGGCTGCCATCTGATCAAATCCTTGTGTATTGCTACACCGCGCAAGATGCAATTGATCTTGCAAACTTTTCATCAGCGCATTGAAATGCATACGCTTTTTGTGAACGATACCGCAATGCTCGTAGAACAGCCCCGCCAAGAGCGATTTTCCTCTTCCTACATCGCCGTATAGGTATATTCCCTTATTAGGAGGAGATACCCGTTTTCGCCAAAACTTCCATCTACCACTTGGAACATCTGTATACTTCGCTAATTTATCCACAATGGTCGCCTGGTACACATCTGAGAGTATATCGCCCCGTGCTACCATTTCCTCGTATGCAGACAGTATACTATTTTTATTAAGCGCACCCATTAGCTCTCCGATAAGACGCAAGGTTCCTCCCCAGGATTTTTATGTTACCACGAGATAAATCTACCGCAAAAATGTTGCAACACAGGATAATACACGGCTTATTGATGGTAGACACCACTTACTCTAGCCTATTAGAGCTAATACAGTATACAATTTTCGATGGTATCATGGCTCGCACGGAGCTGTGCGCGACACGAGCACGCAGACAAAGTTGCGCGCACGAGTCAGAGGTCTGCACTGGTGGTGCGACAGCATAGCACAATAACCTACTAAAACTTCTCCCACACCTTGCATGACAACAGACGCTACTGCCTAAGACCGGTACGTAATACGCCCGTCTATTTACGTTTTTTCTGTGATCTGGACAACATGCTCCGCATTTTATTTCTAACATAGATAGGATTGTAGCCAGCAAAGTGACACACTGTAATAAAATCACTGTGCATATCACTGATCCAATTGTATGCCTTAGTTTTCTCCAAGTTGTTTTCCGTTCTCTTGTAGTTGGAGGTAATATCTATCATAGCCTGCAGAATAACCGCGCCCCATAGTGCACTGTATCGCGTATTTTCACTGATGGTTTCCCCGTCCTCTAAGCTATAGGAACGATCGGTAGAAAATCCTTCATATACACCATGGTAATTATAAAAACCCAATAAATCAGAATTCATTTTTATCCCTTCAGATGGAAAATTGCTTGATTCAAAACTTAGGTATAATAAAAAATCAAGTCATGTATTGGCATACATCAGCTTTTCGCCAGGAACTACGATCGATAATCTCCCATTGGTCGGCACTTTCATGTGTATGCCTGATTTAGTATAATTATATTAGATATTTCATAATAAGCTGATCAAAAACTGCACCTTTCCACTATGACTTGCGGCGGCTAACGCTGTAGCAACACAATGTTTCTCCTCATTAACACTGGCACGTATTTCGAACACAATGCACCACCGTATACCACTGTGTATTAAGCTCTAAAGGAAGCAAATGAGTCGTAGATTCGACGTTACGTTGTGCTGACACAAATGATGTCTATTACGCTACTATACGGGAACTTGAGGACTTGCTCTGGGTTATTAGGGGCGAGCGTTCTGATTACGGGATAAATGCATCTACTGCATATAACATGAAGACTAGGGCCAGATTCAAATTCTACTCAACACCACAGTACAGAAAAGGACACGCTACTACCCTACATTTTTTGGATGATATTCGCCACTCTCTAGAATTACACCGATATGGGTCTATAGGATTACATTCCAACCGTAGTTGCAACATATACAACTCTGCTCATAGCACACAGCAAACCCACTGGGCTTGAAGCTTATATGCAGTCATCTCAGTGGAATAACCATAAGTGCAGCTCTAGGAAGTTAAGCATTTTAACTGCGATAAATGGCAAAACTACAGCTAATATAAACCATATATTGGATACCACATTATGAGTATAGTACCCCAGATTCGGCCAACAGAGGCTACTATTCTACGTTTATTACGGGCTGCGTGTCGCTATCAGATACCAATGCAACAAGTAAATTACTTGAAAACTTTATCTTTTGATCATCAGTCAAACTTATTTTGTGCTTTTTCTCCAAGTGCAGTAAAACCTCATCCACCATGTTCACAGCATTCTTTACTATATGGACTCTGGCTTCTGATATCGCCTTGGCTTGCTGTCTGCGCAACATCACTTGCGCTATCTCTGAAGAATATGCGAGGTGCGATATTCTCGCATCTTCAACTTCTATGCCAACAATTCCCATTCTGCTTTGGAGCATGATTTTGAGCTTTTGTGAGATTTCAGAAAAATTTTGTCTAAGCGATGCCCCATTTTCTGCATCATACGGGTAGCTTCCAGCAAGTTCCCGCAACGCGGTTTCACCTTGTACTGATATAAAGCCCTGGTAGTTTTCTATATTAAAACATACCTTCTCAGGGCAAGTAACTCTCCATACTATGGCAGCTGCTATCTCTATAGGGTTACCCTCGGAGTCGTTCACTTTCATAACCGAAGTGTTAGTACTCTCCACCTTTAGCGATACACTCCTTTTGGAGGTGTATGGAATAGAAAATAACAGACCCGTTTTTGACGTTGTGCCTATATACTCACCAAAAAAAATCACAACTTTTGCTTCGTTTGGCCCGTTGGTAAAAAGACAGCTCGGCATTAATGTGGCTAAACTTAACCCCCAAAGGCCAGACACTATCAGCGACGTCAGTGAAAAGCCGCTAAAAACGCACAAGCATCCCAATCCTACTGTCACCAGTGCAGAAACTGCTATGGCAGTGTACCCGCTCACCACCAATAGGTTCCTATTTTCTATATTGCGTACCGACTCAGCTCCGCCATTTGTATACATTTCTACATACCTGGAAATCTAACATTTTTGATCAAACCAACCATATCCCTTAACCATACGTCGTAGTGCTTACCACTAAAAGTTGGAACAATGAAGAATCATACCCAAAGTATCAGTTACCTCGAAGCAGTGTTTAGCCCGGGAACAACATCATCTTCATCTTCCTTTTCCACATTGAGCCCCACCTGCATTTCGGTAACAACGTTTATCATATCTGCCTTGCCATTTGACACCGCTATTTCTAATGGAGTCTCGCCACTCTTGTTGGTAACATATACATCCGATCCCATGTATAAGAGGAATCTAACAGCGTCTATGGCGTCATGTTTAACTGCATACAGCAGTAGATTGTCGCCATCCTTTGTGCGCAATTTTTCAAGCACAAAGCTCGGTTCCTTGTCAAGATCAGCTAGTTCACGCAAGACCGCAACTAGTCCTTGAACATTATTGGATCCAGCACAATGAAATGCATTTTTGTACAGAGCATCAAATGTGTGAAAATTAGGAATGTGGGAGTTTTCTCCATCTCGGTCATCATCGATTTCTATCACCGGATGTGCTATGCGACGATGCTTCCATGCCTTCCCAGGCCGAGCACCCACTTCTTCAGGGTCTTCGTCCTGTTCATCAGGCACATCGACTTCTGGTGCAACTTGATCACTAGTACTGCCTTCAGCAGCATCACTTGGCTCACCCGACAAGGAGTCCTCATCGTCACCTTGCTCTGTGCCTATTGGGTCTTGCGCTTCATCTTCAAACTTCTCACCATTTTCGCTTTCAACGGCCACAATTTGTTCGTCGTATGCATCTAGCTCGCTGAAATCTGTGGAGTAGTCTAAGTTCTCCTCTTTGTTAGGCACCTCACTATTCTGAAGTTGCTCGTGCACGGCTTCACTACTATGCATCATGTCATAACCAGAGCCCTCAAAGTAGTTAGAAGCGTTACCATAGCTTCCATGCAGCATAACACCGAGCGTCACAGCAAAAAAAACTCTCCTCACAACATACATGTTACGCTACTCTCTAGTTTAGATTAATCCTACCGTTCTACCTACAAAGGGTAATTTAACAGTTAACATAAATATTAAGAAATATAAAAGCTATACAAAATGGAAAACACCCAACTTGACAACCTATGCAGAGACGCCACAGACCCAGATAGAGCATGTGTATGGATTAGCGCATCCGCGGGCTCAGGCAAAACAAGAATGCTTGTCCACAGAGTCATTCGATTACTCATGGCAGATCAAAAGAACATATTATGCCTAACTTTCACCAATGCCGCAGCATATGAAATCAGAGAAAGGGTCTTTAGCATAGCAGAAGAATGGATATTAATGCCTGAACATGAGTTGGCAGATGTATTAAGTAAGACTTGCTACCAACCCGCAACAAAGGCCCTTCTTAACCGGGCGCGCAGACTGTTTTTTAGCATCTCTGATACGCTTAAGGTGCAAACAGTGCACGGTTTCTGTAAATCCCTTATATCTTCGTTCCCGACGGAAACAGGCGTTCCCCCCGACTTTAGCGTTAGAGAACTTTCGGAAGTATATCCTGCTATCTTTTCCCAGATGCTACACAGCAGCGACTGCCTTGCCGAACATTTAGAACAGGTTTCATGCGAGCTCAGAGAGCACACACTCTCTGATATCGTCTACAAAATCATGAGCAGGACCTATAAAGAACCCAAAATCACCGGCCCTATCCCATACGATATATGTTACCACTCTCTCCAATGCCCGGAGGAACTTCTAAATGCACTAGCTTCTGGCGGCATAAGAGATAGAAAAATCTCATCTAAACTTCGTGCTCTTAACGGAATATTTCATAAAAACCACCAGATAATTGAGGATTATTTAAAAACATTCATATGCCTGAAGTCACTAGAAAGAAAAAATATCCCTAGTATAGCAAGTAAACAAGTTCTTCAAGACTTCCCTAATACCGGCAATTTGATCCACAATATACAGGACCAGCTCCTGGAATTTGCCGAACAGTACTACACATCACGAATATCCAAGCGTACTTTTCATCTAATGCACATAGTGCGTCAGTGTATAAAGCTCTACAACGATGAGAAAAAACTCCGCCATTATATCGACTATGACGACATCATGAGGATTGTAACAGAGCTTCTTTCCAATCCTGATAACAAAGACTGGGTATTGTTCTGCTTAGATGGCAAGATCGACCACATACTTGTGGATGAATCGCAAGATAACAGTCTGGAACAGTGGAGCATAATAGCCGAACTTTGCAATGAATTCTTTTCCGGATGGGGAAAGAACGAAAACAAAAGAACTCTCTTCGTAGTAGGCGACGTGAAGCAGTCCATATACGGCTTCCAGGATGCTCGTCCCGATTATTTTCATTTCATGCACCGATACTTTACAGGACGCAGCGAAGATTCAATCACTATACAACTAAGTGATTCCTACCGTTCAACACCACCAATACTTTTCCTAGTAGATCAGGTTTTTAATACTCTGCGGGAACAGGTATCGTTTCAGTCTGAAGAAATAAGGCATACCACTTGCCGGATAAATGAACGCGGATATGTAGAAATCTGGCCACTTTTGCATTCAGAACCGCGCACAAGGACCTACGCCTGGGATTTAGAAAACGCACACACCCCCGTTATGGGCACTCAGAACACGTCCCTATTGGCAAAAACTATAGCCAAAACTATTCATTCATGGATACAAACTGAAAGGGTATTATTATCTAAAAAACGCCCTATTGAGGCGGGGGATATATTAATTCTTATTCGTCATAGAAGTGTATTTGTTGACCAGGTGATGTCAGAGCTAAAACTCTTAAATGTACCTGTAGTCGGTCGAGACAGATTCAGCCTAATGGACCACATTGTCATTCAGGATCTAGTAAACTTGGGTGAATTTTTACTACTACCTGACAATGACATGGCCCTTGCCGTTCTGCTGAAATCACCGTTATTCGGATACACTGACAGCATGCTGTATGACATAATTAACAGCGCTCCCGCCGAAGAAAAGCACTCACTGTGGGACAAATTGCAGTTGCTGCCATCAACAGGGCATGTTGTAAAACATTTGAAATTGCTAATTTCACTGTCAAAGAATCGCAGCCCTTTAGATCTGTACTCTTTCGTTCTATCACAGCATAAGAAGCAACTACTAACGTGTTTGGGTCAATCATCGGAAGAGATTATAGAAGAGTTTATAAATCTCATTATCGAATTTCAGTCACAGAATCTGTGCATGCTTGAGCCTTTTATTCACTGGATCAAAAACAGTAACCCAATAGTAAAAAGCAATATATGTGCTCCAAAGAACGCAGTACGGATCTTAACTGTACATGGCGCAAAAGGTATGCAAGCGCCCATAGTATTTTTACCAGACACTACTTCAGTACCAAAATGTGAGCTACAAGTAGTTTTTGATGATAATGATGCACCGTTTTGGTGTGCAAACGAAACAAACTCCCACTGCAAGGAACTAAAGCTGAAAAAAAAGCAGGAAGAATATAACGAATATTTGAGGCTGTTATACGTAGCTATGACTCGTGCAGAAGATGAGCTCTATATTGCGGGCACAGGAGCAGCTAATGATAAATCTTGGTATAAAATTATAACTACAGCCGGAGCACAAGTGCTCAAAACAAAAAGATCCTGTTTGCCCCCGATGTTCCCAGACGAAATAGAAGTCCTATACACAGAGAACTAACACACCCACGTGTCGAAAAACCCACCAGCCTACTTAAGACTTATAATGCTATTACCAACAAGCTTCCTGTTCTCTAGGTCCGTGTGTGCTTTGACTATATCCTTGAAGGCAAATACCCGCCCCACGTCAACTCTTATATGCCCTCTCCTAATCACCTCAAAAACCTCCATGGCGGTAAGACCTAACTCAAGCCGTGAGTGTTTGTAATGGTAAATACTTGGTGAGGCAACAAACCACGACCTCGTACTTAACATAGATGTACTAAGGTTTTGAATAGCCCCGGAAATCTGCCCAAAAGATATGTACAATCCGAAAACACCAAGGACACTAAAGGATAAGTGGCTTACATCCTTGCCTATGGGATCATATACAACATTTACGCCCTTACCACCGGTGATTGACATAATTTCCTTGGATGCGTTTGGGTCATTATGTTCAACCACGTAAGCGCATCCTGCTTCCTTTGCGGCGTTTACACCTCCTGCAGAGCTTACAACTCCTACAACCTTGCATCCCTTATATCGAGCCCATTGGCACAAAATATTACCAACTCCCCCTGTAACACCGTGAACTAATGCAAACGTACCAGGGCGCACATCGTAGACCCTATGCGTCAAATAGTGAGCAGTCATAGCCTTGAACATGCAGGCTGCAGCAACGTCATCATCTACTGAGTTGGATATCTTAAACAGATACTTTTGGTCAATTATTCTACATTCAGAGTACGCTCCTCCCCGGGCGGTACAATATCCTACTCTATCTCCCACATTCAGTGCTTCAACATCAAGGCCAACTTGCCTAACAACCCCCACAGCTTGAACACCAGGAGTATACGGAAAGGGCGAACCCGGTTTTCTAGCCCCTGATCTGCATTCTATATCAAACCTATTAAGCCCTATAGCGGTGTGCTCAACAAGCACTTCCCCTGTGCCAGGCTCCCCCACATCAACATCGACAAATCGCATAACATCGGGGGCCCCAGTCTTTTCAATAACAACCGCCTTTGCCATAAGCCCTACCAAATTCCCCTCAACATATTACACATAACTGTTAACAAAAAGCAAAGTGCACAAACCCTGTTCTGTGGAACATAATAAACCAGCAACACACTGTAACAAAGCCTTCACCAAGAAAACACCTTACACCAGCTTATACTGGTCACTCAGTCTCTGTCTTCCCTTCGTTCTTGTTTCTAGAAAACCTGTTTCCAGTCCTGCGCACAGATTTTGCTCCGGTGTGAGAATGATTCTTTGCGCTTGCACCCCCGATGTTACTTCTGTTTGTATTTCTCTGCCTTGCCGACTTTCTTGCAGAGGCTCGTGTATCCCCGGAAACTTTCTTGCCAGCAACGGCACCTAGCTTAGGGTATCCCTTTCTAGAAGTTCTGGATACAGTCTCCGACGAAGAGCCTGCACCATCACCCATGGCACTAGCCTTTTCAGCATTTGTGCGATCCGATGCCTTCGCTGAGCGCGTAGTTCGTGAGGCATTTTCAGTATTTTTCGAAGGAAGCTTGGAAGACGTTCCCCTACGCGCCCTCCCTGACATACCGTCACTATATGCATCAGCATTCACGGCATCATGCTTGTCGGATGCCCGAACTACCGCAGAAGAATGCTCATTAGCATCCACCTGCCTAGAGGCATCAGTTTGTAAAGCGGACCTTACAGCCGTCCTCCCAGAAGACCCATGCTCACTTCTTGGTACACTATCACTAGTTTCACCAGCATTCACAGCAGCCTGCATGCCAGATGCTCGTATTACCCTTGAAGAATTCTCATTGGAATCCTCCTGGCCAGCAGCGCCAGTTTGTGAGATAGTCCCGGCAGCTGTTCTTCCGGATGACTCATGCACATTACCCGGTACTTCGTCACCGGTTGCATTGGCATTCACATCAGACTGCACGCCAGATGCCTGGACTTTACTTGAAGTGTTATTCCCTGAAATATTCTGGACTCCGGCTTCAGAGGCCACGCTGCCTTTAGAAGTACTGTGGGTATTACCCGTACTCATATTACCACTTGCAGCTGCCTCGCCGGCTCTGCTTTTATTTTTTCGGTTATCACTCATGGCAGGATCGTCACCTGCGTCTGTTTTGTTGGCATCAGAAACTTTGTTTTCCTCAGGCAATCTAGGCTGTTCATTTCTCGCCACAGCATCAGCAGGAGGCGAGGTGGCAGGTTTTGGTCCCTGTTGCGCCTGCTTACTCGCAGCGTATCTGCTCATAATTTCGTCTCTGCTACCCATAGTGCTCATCATACCGTCATCCATGACGATAACCTGATCTACAACGCTCAATAACTGCATTTTGTGGGTAACAACAAATGTGGTAATTCCCTGCTGCTTCGCATAAATCAATGCTTGAATCAAACTAGCTTCAGCCTTGCCATCAAGATTTGCGTTAGGCTCATCCAATACCAACATTTTAACATCGCCGTAAAACGCTCTCGCGAGCCCAACCATTTGCTTCTGACCACCAGACAAAACTACGCCGCCACTGCCTATGATGGTATCGTACCCGTTAGGTAGCTGCAGAATCATATCGTGAATCCCAGCGATAATAGCCGCCTTTATGACCTTTTCTGGCTCTGCATTAGGCATCATCCTAGCTATATTAGTCTTCACGGAAGCGTTAAATAGCTCTACATCCTGAGGAAGATAACCAACATAGCTTCCGAAAGCTTCTCTGTTCCATGTGTAAACGTCGGCGCCGTCAAGCCTTACAACACCAGAAATGGGCTTCCAAACACCAACAAGCAATTTAACTAGGGTGGACTTTCCAGAGGCGCTTGCCCCTATAATCCCAACACTACACCCAGGGGGCACCGCAAAAGATACACCTTTTATGGTAGGCTTTGAGCTGCCAAACGGAGTAAAAAATACGCGCTCCATTACCACAGCACCCTTTGGAGTAGGAAGAGACATAGCTTGATCTCGCTTGGGCGCGGTGAGCAATAAGGTCTGAAGTCGCCTGTAGGAAATCCGCGCAGATTGCAGCATCTTCCAAGTATTTATCGAAGCCTCAAATGGAGCCAAGGCTCTCCCCATAAGTATGGATGAAGCGATAATTCCACCCGCGGTTTTTTGGCCATGTATTGCCAACCAGGCTCCCACACCTATTACCGCTATCTGCAACGTAGAGCGAGCCAACTTTGTAACACCCATGATGGCGTTAGACCTGCTCTGAGCCTTAATTTGTAATCCCCTATTTTGATCATTTCTGGTCGACCACTCCGACACTATATGCTTGATCATACCCATTGCTTCGACGACTTCCGCATTCCTGCTGGCAACATCAATGTAACCAATATTGCGGACACTTTCCTCGCTGGCCTCTTGCATTATTTTCTTCGTAGCAAGTTCATTCCAAACTGCCATGAGGACCAGTAGAATGATCCCTACCACCGAGATGATCCCGGTAATGGGGTGTATCATAAATATGGCAATAAGGTATACAAATGCCCACGGCATATCGAATAGGGAAAAAATACCAATTCCGGTTATGAACCCCTTGACCATGCCCAGGTCTCGTATAACCTCTCCGCTTGATGCGGAGCCCTTAACGGATATTAAGCTTATGGCACGTACTATGAGATCAGGAGTGGCTTCTCGATCTATCCAATCGGCAACTTTGGCCATAGTCAAAGATCTGCAAACATCCAACAAAGCAGAGCAAAGCAGAGCAGACATTGTAACGATGCTAAGCATGGTAAGCGTCGACGCACTTCCACTCGAAAGTACTCTGTCCAAAACCTGAGAAGTGTACAGAGGTAAAAATAGCGCTAAAACATTTATGGCAGAGCTAAACCAGAATACAAACCAAAATACGCTCTTACATTTTTCTAATGTTTGATAAAGTACACTTTTTTTGAGTTCCTTCATCGCGGCAAAGCCGAATTTTACACCTTCCACATATACCCCTAAAATGCAACGGTATTACCGCAAGGAACTGCGCCACCGTAAAGCCTGGATATTACTATAAAAATTCACTTAGCATAAGGTAAATCGGTGTTGTATATTGCGCAAATTTGGAATAGAATTCCGGAAAATTCGGCATTAGCATGCGTTTGTTGATCGTTATTGTGTTGTCGGTTCTGACTGTCCTTTCGTTGGTCGCCGGGGTGGTGCTTTCGTCTGTGGGCGGGAGTTTTTATGAAAAATACAAAAATAAGATAATGCTGTTGCGCGTTGTGCTACAGGCAATGACGGTGGCTTCGGCAGTTTTGCTAATAAGGTAGGGTGTTACTGTGTCGCTGTGTGGTGCTATGTCTACGAAGATTGCTGGCATTCTGAACGTAACTCCTAATTCCTTTTCCGATGGCGGGAAATTTTTAGAGTCGGCCGCAGCTATCCAGCACGCTGAAAAGCTAATACGCGACGGAGCTGACATAATAGATGTGGGCGCAGAATCTACGGCGCCTGATGCTACGTCTGTAGAATGTGATGAGGAATGGAAAAGGCTCGAGAACGTGCTGCCTGAGGTAGTGAGGCTCGCCCATGACTCCGGCGTGGAAGTAAGTATAGATACCCGTAATGCTAAGACTGCCGCGCGTGCTCTAGAATGTGGAGTAGACTATATAAACGATCAGGGCGGGCTCTTAGACATAGATATGTCGGCAGTCGCTGCTCAAAGTACCGTGCCCATAATCATAATGCATAACCTGGGAATACCAACTTCCCGGGCGCACACCGCTGAAGGCCCTCCGGAAAAGCTCGTAGATGAGATGCTTGAGTGGTTCATGCGCAGGGTTGATATCTTGCTGTCCAAGGGGGTACAGAGAGAACGTATAATTCTTGACCCAGGGTTGGGTTTCGGAAAAAGGCCTGAGTACTCATGGTACATTGTGCGCAACATACACAAGTTCATGAACATGGGGTTCAAAACGTATGTCGGCCATTCACGCAAGTCCATGTTTTCAGCGATTCCAGTAGCCTTAGAGGATCGTGATGCTCCAACAGCAATGTTATCAATGTTTCTCGTCCAAAAGGGCGTTGATTTCTTGCGGGTACACGACGTTGCACTAACAAAAACAGCGCAAAAAATAGCTTCGCTTCTTGGTGATGCTACGTGAGCTCTCTATTGTCAGCTTAGAGATACGAAACTTCGACTTTCGCGACAAATGTATGCTACAGTTTTGTTGTTGGTTAGAGTTACAGCAACGTTCAAGCTAATCTTCTACTAGATTGACTTTCAAATGCATACAAGGGAATTGTGATATCGTGTGAAGCTGCTTACACAATCCTATCATCCATATAGCTAATACGCAGCAATGTTAAAATATGCAGCTCGCGCTTCCATAGCGCTAAATCCAAAGCGTCTTTCAGTGTCATTGCGCCATCTTTTCGCAATAGAAGAACGGACATGGCCTACAGAAATGCTTTTTCCGAATGCACTTCAGGAACACATGAAAATACGTGTTAATATGCTGTTGTAATACCAGGCACATGTTTATCTACGCACCACAAAACAAGCATCACTACAAGGTTGCTAACCCTAGCATGAAGTTAGTTAAATTTTTTATACATCTTCATACAGTACACTTTTGCTTTTTGTCACCATTAGTAGTAACATGCTCGGAATTTGTTAGAAACGCGGATTAAATGCCAAAGCGCACTGATATCGAAAGCATTCTCATTATAGGAGCCGGGCCTATCGTCATAGGACAGGCATGTGAATTTGATTACTCCGGCACACAAGCGTGTAAGGCACTGAAAGAAGAGGGTTATAGGACCATACTGGTGAACTCTAATCCCGCAACTATTATGACTGATCCTGATTTATCAGACTCCACATACATAGAGCCTATAACTGCAGAATTCATTGAGCAGATAATACTGAAAGAAAAGCCTGATGCCCTTCTAGCCACAGTAGGGGGTCAGACAGTATTGAATGTTGCCCTAGAACTACATGACAAAGGGGTATTAGACGCCAATAACGTCAAGATGATAGGAACAAACCCCACGGCAATACGAAAGGCTGAAAATAGAGGACTATTCGGAGCTGCTGTGCAAAAAGTTGGCGCAATATGTCCCAAAAGCGTCGTGATAAAGAAGGGGGAACCAATAGCTCCAGTACTTGAGTATATTGGTCTGCCTGCAGTGATACGGCCTTCCTTCACTTTAGGCGGGATAGGCGGCGGCATTGCCCGTACAGAGAAAGAATTCTATGACGCTGTACAGCTGGGATATGTAATGTCCCCAATCGCAGAAGTTCAGGTTGATGAATCCATTATTGGGTGGAAAGAGTTTGAAATGGAGGTCATGCGAGATTGCAGAGACAACTGCATCGTGGTGTGTTCTATCGAAAACATCGACCCTATGGGCGTTCACACTGGAGATAGCATAACTGTAGCTCCCGCAATCACCCTCCGTGATGAGGAATATCAAAAGATGAGAAGTATTTCTTTTGATATCTTGAGGGAGATTGGAGTAGAGACCGGAGGATCCAACGTGCAGTTTGCAGTCGATCCAAAGCACGACGGCAGAATCCTGGTAATAGAGATGAACCCACGTGTTTCACGGTCCTCTGCACTGGCATCAAAAGCAACAGGGTTCCCTATAGCCAAAATAGCCGCGAAGCTTGCAGTTGGCTATACTCTTGATGAAATATCTAATGACTGCGCAATCTCGATCCCGGCATCATTCGAGCCTGTAATGGACTACATAGTGGTAAAGGTGCCGCGCTTTGATTTTGCAAAATTTAGAGTGCCAAACCAGGCGTTATCAACATCCATGAAGTCTGTAGGAGAGGTAATGGCGATTGGCAGGTCTTTACCTGAAGCAATACAGAAAGCAATGTGTTCCCTTGAAGTTGGGTATACAGGACTGAACGAATTTTTCGAAGAGGGAACCAGTCTCGAGCAGGTTTATGAAGCTCTGGCAAACCCTTCATTGAGTAGAATCTTGATGATTGCCGACGCGCTGCGTCTTGGTATAAGCATAGAAAAAATTAACGAAATTACGCACTATGACCCGTGGTTTCTACAGCAGATAAGCCGCATAATTACTTGTGAGCAAAACATAAAACGAAATGGCCTACCAACAACGAAAGAAGGTTTGCTGTACTTCAAAAAGATGGGTTTTTCTGATGCCAGATTAGCAGAGCTAGGTGGTGTTGATGTTGAATACGTGGAAAACCTACGTGAAACGTTAGCAGTCTTTCCGGTATATAAGCGCATCGATACCTGTGCAGGCGAATTCCGCACCAGTACCGCTTATATGTATGGATGCTACGAGGGAGATTCCTTCAACGTACCTGAATGTGAATCACATGTTACTGAAAGGGATAAGGTAATAATTCTGGGCAGTGGCCCGAATCGTGTTGGTCAGGGTATAGAATTCGATTATACATGTGTACACGCTGCATTTACAGTAAAACAGCTGGGTCTAGAAGCAATAATGATAAATTGTAATCCGGAAACTGTATCTACGGATTATGACATATCAGATCGTCTGTATTTTTCACCTGTTACTAGAGAATGCGTACTGGACATTATTAGGAATGAGTCTCAGGGCGGCGCATCGGTAAAGGTCATAGTACAGCTGGGTGGTCAAACGCCGCTAAAGTTGGCAAAAGTGCTACAGGAAAAACATGTAAATATTGTAGGAACATCCTTTGATGCCATAGACCTCGCTGAAGACCGCATGAAATTTAAGTCTCTGCTTGAAAGGTTGGAGTTGCGACAGCCTAGGAGCTTAACTGCCAATTCCGCAGAAGAAACGCTATCAAACGTGGCACAGGTTGGATACCCGGTTTTACTCCGTCCCTCGTATGTAATAGGTGGGCAGTCCATGGCCATAGTGCAGGACAGTACCGCACTGCATAGGTACTTAGAGTACAATAGAAGCGTATTCCTATCTGGCTCACTGCTCATAGATGAATTTCTGAATGATGCCCTTGAAGTAGATGTGGACGCAATATGTGACGGAGAGCGCGTTTATATAGCAGGCATAATGGAACATGTAGAGGAAGCAGGTATACATTCGGGAGATTCTGCGTGTTCTCTTCCTCCCCGTACTATAGCGAAGGAATACATAGATTTGATCTCCGAATACACCGTAAAAGTTGCTCTGGCATTGAATGTAAAGGGGCTAATAAACGTACAATACGCAGTCAAAGGACAGGAAATCTATATTCTTGAAGTCAACCCCAGGGCAAGCCGAACTATACCATTTATTGCGAAGACTTCCGGAGTGTCCGTAGCAAAACTCGCTACTGAGATCATGCTAGGGAAAAAGCTTTCAATTTGTGACAATGAAATTGGTGAGCTGCCGTATGTATCGGTAAAAGAAGCAGTATTTTCATTTTCAAGGTTCGCCAGTATAGACCCATTGCTTGGCCCGGAAATGAAATCCACCGGAGAGGTCATGGGTATAGATGAAACCTTTGGCTTAGCGTTTGCAAAGTCGCAGTCAGCTGCAGGATATGAGTTACCAACATCTGGAAGGGTATTTCTATCTGTAAAAAACAGTGATAAACCCGCTGCTGCTAGAGTCGCAAAAGACCTGGTCGAGCTCGGATTTGAGCTCTTTTCAACTACAGGAACAACGCTGTACCTGAGTGAGCTAAATATTCCATCAACCCGTGTGAATAAGGTTAGAGAAGGAAGCACTCACATAGTTGATATGCTAAACAGCAATGAAATAGCACTAGTAATAAACACATCCGAAGGCATGAAGACCGTGTCAGACAGCGCAGACATCAGACGAACAGCAATGATGAAGAGAATACCGCACTGCACCACATTGGCCGCAGCAAAAGCTACGCTAGAAGCGCTAAAAGAGCTAGTTAAGGGAAATAAGCCCAAAACGAGACCCATACAGGAATATCACGAAAGAAACCTGAAACATAGAAGGAAGTGCGAGGTAAAGTAACACACCCTACGCAAACCTCGCGCAAGAAAGCAGTAATACTAGCCCTCTTTAGGTGCAGTACCACCAGACTGAGGCACACCGTAAACTGCCCTTTCCAACTTAAGGATTCTCCTTTTTACGGCCCTAAGCTCTTCTTTCAACTCCTCCCTGAGACCATCTATTAGACTCTCAACGGAAGCTATCGCTTGCCCGCCATCAGCCGCAATCTGCCCAGCTACATCGGAACCTTCCTGCTGCATACTAGAAGCAAGAACTTTCTCCTGCATCTTCATTATTGAAGCAACAACATCATCAAATCTGCCTTCACCGAAGACTTCCTTGACGCTACCGATACACTGCTTAATGATCTCCTTGTACTCGTCATTTCCTGACATACATACCACCGAAAATGCTCATCCAGGGCTTTAGTGGTACCATGCTGCAACACATGTGTCAATTACAAACTTGCCGTACCATACATCAATTGACAAACTACGCGCATTCCAAACAACCTTCTGCAGGCAATCGCTGTTCCAGGAACAGATGCCTTGCTCGTAACAAGAAACACAGTGAGAACCGTACCGAACACTTTGCTTCCGATAGATACCAAAACGGTTTGAGTAAACGTACAGCATAGTGCCTTGCTGCAAAGATTCGCAGTAAGGCCTTAGCTGGGTGACACCATTTTTGTTGGATCTACAATCTTGTCAAACTCCTCTGCACTTATCAGCCCCAGAGTGACCGCAGCATCTTTGAGTGTAGCACGGTTGTCAAAGGCATACTTGGAGACCTTAGCAGCGTTGTCGTATCCTATGTGACGATTCAGCGCAGTAACCAACATTAGAGATGCTCTTAATAGGCTGTCTATGCGCTCTAAATCAGGCTTTATGCCAACAACACATTTTCGCGCGAAACTCAGAGATGCATCTGCTAATAGTCTTATAGATTGTAAGACATTGTACGCAATTACGGGCTTGAACACATTGAGCTCGAAATGTCCATTTGAACCTCCTACGGTTATTGCCACGTGGTTTCCCATAACTTGCGCACATACCATAGTGATTGCTTCGCACTGCGTAGGATTAACCTTACCTGGCATAATTGATGACCCCGGTTCGTTTGCGGGCAGTATAATCTCTCCTATTCCGCATCTGGGCCCTGATGCAAGCAATCTTATATCGTTAGCTATCTTCATACAGCTCACCGCTAAGGTATTGAGTGCGCCACTAAGATCCACCAGTGCATCGTGCGTCGCAAGTGCTTCAAACTTGTTTTCCGCAGTTATGAACTTCAATCCTGTAATGCTAGCGACTTCTGCAGCAAAACTCTCAGCAAAGCCTTTCTTGGTGTTTAGCCCAGTACCCACAGCAGTGCCGCCCTGAGCTAGTTGATATACGCACTTCATGGCGGACTGAATCCGTTCTATCCCCTGCTTAATTTGATATGCATACCCAGAAAACTCCTGTCCCAAAAACAGCGGGGTCGCATCTTGCAAATGAGTGCGGCCAACTTTAACAACGTCAGAAAACTCCTTTTCCTTCTCTTGTAGTGCACCGTGTAAGACACGCAAATTGGGTAGCAAGCATTTTTCCACCTCAACGGCCGCAGCAATGTGCATGGCAGTGGGAAACACGTCGTTAGACGACTGCGAACAGTTTACATGATCATTTGGATGTACAGGAGTTTTAGAACCGCGCTCTCCACCAAGAATTTCTATCGCTCGGTTCGCTATCACTTCGTTAGCGTTCATGTTGGTTTGCGTTCCAGAGCCAGTTTGCCAAACTACGAGTGGAAATTCTCCATCGAGCTTCCCTTCTACAACTTCACTGGCCGCAGTACAAATGGCTTCTCCGACAGATTTATCTATGCTCCCGTTATTCATATTTACCCGGGCAGCCGCAAGCTTTACAACCCCCAGAGCCCTTACAAGGGGAAGAGGCATTTTTTCCTCACCAATCTCAAAATTCAGAAGGGACCGCTGCGTTTGAGCCCCCCAATAACGATCGCTAGAAACTTCTATGTTACCCATACTGTCGGATTCAACCCTGACATCCATACCCTACCCCCATGACACCGATACGGTTCATTGTACAGCGGCTGGCATACTCCGTCTACAGTATGAAAATTAACAAATAGAAGAGAGTTTTTGCAATCCTGATGCGTGAGAGATATCATTTGTGCAGTGGCTTGTTGGAGAGTTTACCTCACGTGGTTAGCGTACTTATTACTGCCGGTTCTACCAGAGAGCAGATTGACCCTATACGGCACATCAGTAGCAACTCATCCGGTAAGCAGGGTTACGCCTTAGCAGAGTGTATGGGAAAGATAGGCTGGGATGTAAAGTTAGTGTCATGCCCTGTCAGCATAGTACCAAGGCACGACCTGTATCAGACATTTTACGTGAACACGTCCTCTGACATGTTGGAAACATGCTTAGACCTGTTACCCGTGGACGTTGCGATTCTCACATCCGCGGTTACAGACTGGGTTCCTCATTACCATAATACCAAGCTTAAGAAGAACTCCGTGGACAGGATAGAGATGATGCACAGCCCCGATGTGGCGAAGTGTATAAGCATAGATAAGAATAGGCCCAAGCTTGTGATAGGGTTCTGCCTGGAGTCTGAAAACCTGATAGAATCTGCAAAAAGCAAAATGGCTTACAAGGGCTGCGACTGGATTATCGCTAATTACCAGTACGTGCAAGATAAAGAACAAGCAATGGGTAGTGACTATAATAAAATTTTTATAGTTACAAAGGACTCAGTAAGACCCTTCGAAATCATGACGAAGGTTGAAATAGCTGAGTTGATCACGGAAGAAATAATTGACTATTTAAATGGGTTGGATATAACCTGACGTTCGGAGTTATAACCCCACGTGGTCGTTGTGGTAGATGGCAGGCAGTTTTGGTCCCTCCTAAAGGGTGGGCAGAGTGATGGGTATACAGTCGCGTATGTAAATGCGAGGGTTATTGACCCAGAGTCGGGCAACGATTACATAGGATATGTCATCACAAAAGGCAGCGAGATAATGGACTTCGCTCCTGGGACTCTGCAACAAAGCCATCCCGGTTTTAATGCTGACGAAGTGGTCGACTGTGGCGGACACGTGCTAATGCCAGGTATTGTTGATTTGCACGTACATCTTCGAGAGCCAGGTGGGGAATACAAGGAAACTATCGATACTGGAAGCCGCTCTGCGGCAGCCGGTGGCGTTACCACTGTTGTGTGTCAGCCAAATACATCTCCGCGCATTGATAGTGTACTCGTAGCTAAGTATCTCAAAATGAGGGCTTGGGAGAGCTCATGCGTTAATATAGAGTTTTACGGAGCGATAACAACAGCTGACGATGAGCTGAGTGATATGGCTTCTTTGCATGCAGTAGGGGCTCTGGGCTTCACTGATGATGGGATGCCCGTAATGAATGCCCTATCGATGAAAAAGGCTTTTGAGTATGCACGGAGCCTTGGTGTTGTCGTGGCGCAGCACGCTGAGGATTGCAATCTGTCGAATAAGGGTTGCATTAATGAGGGGGAGATTTCTAGAGAGTTGGGCTTGCGTGGCATACCTGATATTTCTGAGAGCATTATGGTAAGTCGGGACATACAGTTACTCCGTGAGGTACCCGGTGCACACTACCATGTGTTACACATATCAACAAAGAAGGCTCTGGATGCCGTGCGCGCAGCCAAGCTCGAAGGCTTAAATGTCACATGCGAAGTCGCGCCTCACCACTTCACTCTAAATGAGAGCGCCGTTTTAACACATGGCCCAATGGCCAAGATGAATCCTCCGCTTAGAACAGAGGAAGACCGCATTAGCATGCTCGCCGGCTTGAAAGACGGCACTATCGACTGTATAGCCACAGATCATGCTCCACATTCTGATCAGGATAAAGTGAGGCCTCTAGACAGTTGCGCCTTTGGGATAGTTGGGCTGGAGACACTGCTTCCGTTGTCGTTAGAGCTTTACCACAATGCTGAAATGAGTCTACTAGATGTTCTGGCAAAGCTCACGTATAAGCCAGCAGACATTGTAAAGCTGCCTAAGGGTAGAATAGCACGGGGATTGGCTGCAGATTTGATTATCTTTGATCTCGATGGCACATGGACAATAGATGCGACCAAGTTTTCTAGCAAGTCGCAGAACTCGCCATTCCATGGCAGGACCGTAAAGGGTAAGGTACTACGTACAATAGTGTCCGGAAAGACCGTGTACCGTGCTGAGTAAGTGTACTGCAGGTTAGATAGCTCCTCGGAGGAGGCAGTGCATCCAGTACGTTCAGCATATGGGCTTCGGTGAGAAACCTACCTGCAGACGGCTATCACAGGGAGATTATTTGTGTGTGCACCACTGCAAGCCAAGGTCACGCACTTTGAATTCTCACAAAAGATGATGCCCTGCGTGCCGTTACGCTGTAACATAGCGAAACGTAGCACATGCAATGTGCGCACTCTAAAGTGATACGGCCCCTCCATAGAACTGGGGATTATCCGTCGTGCCACAGGCCTGACGTGATTTACGCATATATACTTGGGGTAAAATCTCCCTGAGCTCTCGGTGGTGAGCAAACCTTCGCAGATTTTTTCAGCGTTTCTAGCAGTGGAAAACCTTGTAAAATTCTCTCCGTAGTACTTCATCAAATTGATCAAACGTAGCTTCTATCCCCAACTCTCTCATAGATGTAACGCCTGCTCCTCTTATGCCACAAGGTACGATGCCTTCATAGTGCTGAAGATTGGGTCTTATATTCACAGCAATGCCGTGCGAAGTAACCCATTGACGAAGACGTATACCAAAAGCCGCTATTTTTTTATCTTGCCACTTATCCTTGACCCAAATACCTATGTTCTCGTCGCTGAAGAAACTATCTACAGAAAATTCGGCAAGGGTATTGACTACCCACGTCCCCAGGTTTCGCACATATGCTCTTACGTCACATTGGTTACGTTGCTTGAGATTGAGCATGACGTAGATTACCCTCTGACCCTCACCATGGTAGTAGTACTTCCCTCCGCGCGTTGTTTGCACTACGGGAAACTTGTTGTCTAATAGCAAATCCCCAGGACTAGCGCTAGTTCCGGCAGTGTACACCGAAGCATGTTCCAAAAGCCACACAAGTTCTGGCGCATTACCTTGTATTATACTTTCCACTCTAGAGGCCATAAATTCCACGGCTTCTTTGTAGTCGACCAAATCACGGGAGGTAAGCCACTCAACATCCATAATTCATACCATGCGCTGAAAAACAAGGACTGCGCCGTGTACCCAAAACTACAACTGCACAATCAGTATGCGTGGTTCGCAGACCACATTAGCCACGTTACACCGCTGCGCAAAACACGGGTTAAAGCAAGAACTGTGTTCCGCGCTTTACAATAACCCGTTCGTTTTAAAACTGTAATGCTTATTAGGTGTGACGATAACGTGATCTTCTAACACAATGTTCATTCCTCTGCAAGATTCCTGCAGACAGCTTGTTATCTGAATGTCAGCTTTTGAAGGCTTAGGATCGCCACTGGGATGGTTATGCGATACCACAATATATACCGCACCGTACATCAGAGATTTTCTAATAACTTCTCTGACATAAAACGGAGTCTCATCTACGGTCCCAGTGCTATGAATTTCGTCAGCAATTATACCATGGCGTTTGTCGAGATATAGTACTAGAAAATTTTCTATACTTGAGTGCCCTATTCTTACCTTCAAATAGTTTAGCAGATCACTCCACTTACCAAGTATGGTTCTACCTTTTACTGCCCCTTTCGCCACACGTATTATAGCCTCCCTTACGCCAACTATCGCAGCTATTGAGGATTCTCCCATGTCCTTTACCTGCCTCAGCTCTGCAATGTCTGCATATAGGACTTTAGTAAGGTCCCCAAATCTTTCCAGCAGACGTTTAGCTACAGGTTTAAGGTCCACTCGGTTGCGAGCTGAGAACAGAATCAATTCCAATATTTCATAGTCAAGCATACCCTCGCCGTCACCATCTAGAAGTTTCTGACGCAGTCTTTCCCTATGTCCCAGCTGTTGTTTTCTTCGTTCTCCGGCCAGATCGTTCATCTCTCTAAATCCTACTTTTGCAACAAGTTTAAGTTCGGAAAGAAGAAAAGCGTCTCCGCTCTTTTTTAGGATATAGACTAAAATTATCAGGTAAATCGTTATTTAGCACCGGAAATTATTTCATCTTAAATTAAATCTGAAACTAAAAAAATGACCAAGTAGCACTTGAAATTCGATTTTGCGACGCTTATATACCACTAGAGTTATTGTGACGTCGTGGTAAGTCACTGGTGTTTTGGAGGGTAGTTTATGAATCTAGCTATGTTGCATGATAATGTTTTAGTAGAAGCCTTGGAGGATAGCAATTCCAGTTCTCCGATACAGCTTCCAGACTCCGCGAAGAAAAAGCCAACAAAGGGGAAAGTCGTGTGTGTTGGACCTGGCGCGTTGAATAGCGATGGTAAGACTATGCCTATGTCCGTAAAACAGGGTGACTGCGTTTACTACCGTCAGTGGGCTGGCAACGAAGTAGAGTTCAATGGCAAGAAGTTTATGGTGATGAAGGAAAGCGACATAATAGCTAAGGAAGCATAGATTAAGACTTTCCGGTTTTTTGTACTATTTGTTTAAGTTTAGGAGGTTTGGAGATGTCAAATACGGTAGTCTCGGGTGAGATGTTGGATAAGGCCATTCGCGAGGTAATACGCACTCTCGAAGACGCAGTAGGGTGCACAGCGGGTCCGAAGGGTCTTACTGTCGCCATTAGCAAGCCTTATGGCTCACCAGAAATAACTAAAGATGGCTATAAGGTTATGAAGAGCATAAAGCCTGAAGAGCCATTGGCGGCTGCTATAGCTAGCATAATTACCCAGAGCGCATCTCAGTGTAATGACAAAGTGGGTGACGGTACTACCACGTGTTCCATACTAACTGCTAAGGTCATTGAGGAAGTTTCTCGCGCTAAGGCTGCTGGGTCTGACATTGTAAGTATTCGGAACGGTATATTGAAGGCAAAAGACGCTGTATTGTCAGCTCTTATGTCTATGCGCCGTGAAGTTGAAGAAGATGAAATTGCACAGGTTGCTACTATATCTGCTAATGGTGATAAGAACATAGGAAGTAAGATTGCTCAATGCGTTAAGGAAGTTGGACGTGACGGTGTCATTACTGTTGAGGAAAGCAAGGGCTTCAAGGACTTGGAAGTTGAAAAGACTGACGGTATGCAGTTTGACCGTGGATACCTTTCTCCATACTTTGTGACAAATGCTGAGAAGATGCTGGTGGAATTTGAGAATCCATACATATTCCTAACAGAGAAGAAAATTAATCTGGTACAAAATATCCTGCCGGTTTTGGAAAATGTGGCAAGGTCCGGAAGGCCTCTATTGATTATCGCTGAAGATGTTGAAGGTGAAGCTTTAAGCACATTGGTACTCAACAAACTTCGTGGTGGCTTGCAAGTTGCTGCGGTGAAAGCTCCTGGCTTTGGGGATAGGAGAAAAGACATGCTGGGTGATATAGCTGTCATCGCTGGTGCGAAGTACGTAGTCAACGACGAACTTGCAGTTAAGATGGAAGATATCGCTCTTAGCGACCTGGGTACTGCTAAGCATGTGCGTATTACTAAGGATACTACAACAATAATTGGCAGTGTCGACAGTAGTTCAGAGAGCATCGAAAGCAGAACTAACCAGATCAAGGCACAAATAGAAGCTTCTAATTCCGACTACGATAAGGAAAAGCTGAAGGAACGTCTGGCAAAACTGTGTGGTGGCGTTGCAGTGCTGAAGGTTGGTGGTTCTAGCGAAGTGGAAGTTAAAGAGCGCAAAGACCGCGTTGAGGATGCATTGCATGCTACAAGAGCGGCTGTAGAGGAAGGAGTAGTACCAGGAGGTGGGGCTGCTCTGCTGTACACTCTGTCATCTCTCGATAACCTGAAAGGCAAGAATGACGATGAGCAATGGGGTATTGACATAATACGCCGTGCTGCTTGTGCTCCTATAAAGCGCATAATAAAGAACTCAGGTTCAGAAGATGCTCCGTGTGTTATTCAGCACTTGTTGAAGCAAAATGACAAGGAGCTCATCTACAATGTAGACACTATGAACTATGCAAATGCGTTCACTTCTGGAGTCATGGATCCTCTAAAGGTAGTGCGTATTGCCTTTGACTTGGCTGTCTCTCTTGCTGCAGTGTTCATGACATTGAATGCCGTAGTGGTAGACCTTCCTAACAAGAATGATTCTGCTGCTAATGGCGCTGGCGGAATGGGCGGAATGGGTGGAATGGGCGGCTTCTAGTATAGTCACTCAGTTTTACTGCCTTTGTATTTTTATAGAGCGTGTCTGTGCTGTGTACCATGGAGCTTTTCCTGTGGTGCACGGCGCATCGCACGCATGGCGCTTTTGTGTGATACCTCGTATTAATTAAACAAGACCTGCACTCCCACACTTTTCAAAGACCTATCGTCCCCTCCTTGTTGTGGCACGCATAGCTTTCATACCATCGCCACCGCTTCCCTTTTTGAAGACTCTAAGATAGAACCGCGTTCTTTTCGATCTAGCCTGCCTGTACTTTACTGCCCGGTACTATAACGCCTATGTAGCATCTTCCACATTTTGCTGTTAAAACTTGCAGGGTCACAACCAAAGGTGTGCTCCTTCGCTGCATCTGCTTACGCGCCTTTCTGTAACATTAGGCATCCACTAAACATGTCCGCACATTGTTCCCTAAGAACGCCTTCAATAATCGGCTAAACGATATAAAAAGAGCGGGATAAGGCGTGCTTCTTATAGGCGTTGACCCTCTACGCTCATACCTGCGTTGCTCCACATAAAACTCAGAAGTAGTACATGCTGCAGCACGTCTGGAGAAAAAAGACACACATTTTGGCTCTTCTGTAAAGCTTATGGCTCGTGGGGAATCTTTTTAACGCATAGTCACGCATTTCGTTTGGTCGACTACAAAACGTTGTCAAAATTCTTATCCGTAAGTCTCAAAACCGCACACAGTAGATTCTTTACGATCACAAATGACAACAAACCAACATGAAGAGCTACATCCCGATTCAACAACGCGTAACAGCCAACGCTATGCACCCTGGCAAGTGAAAACACACGCTATAAGCTCCGTGAACCGGGTGATGAGGAACATTCCGAGAGGTCATACATTTGACCGGTGACATTGCATTCTGGTACGGCAAGCTCAACAAACTTATCTGTTAAATCGTATGGAGGCACAAGCTTGGCCTGATCTTGTGCAGAGAATATAGAAGTATAGATATTGCTATCTACCTGACCTGGGTACACGATGTTTATACACAGCTTGCTGTGTTTAGTCTCCGCGGCATACACCTGTACTAGCGCTTCTAATGCTGCTTTACTAGTGGCGTACGGAGCAAAGTACGAGTAGTTTAGCAGTGCCCTGGTAGACTCAGAGGTCACAAAGATCGCCCTGCCTGCACTTGACTGTTTCAACAGAGAATCGAAATGTCTGATAAGGTACCAATTCGCGTGTAGATTAACACCTATTATCTCTTTCCACTTCGCAACATCACATTCGTGAACCGGAGACAGGTTCCCCAAAACTGCTGCCGTAGAAACTAATATATCAAGAACGCCAAACTTATTCTCAAGGGACAGAGCAAGATTACCCACGCTTTCATAATCCTGAAGGTCTATAGGAGCCAACATTATCTCGCCTCCGTGACCCTGGATGCTCTCACACAGAGCCTTCATGCGCTCAACGTCGCGAGCCGCAAGCACAACGCTCGCCCCCTCTTCTGCAAACCTTCTAGCCACCGCCGACCCTATACTGCCGGAGGCTCCAGTAACCAGCGCTATTCTACCTTGTAAGAGACCTGACACTATACCGTCTGACGTCATATCAACACAGTGTCGCATGGTACTTCCTATTGAAATCCTTGACAAGAAAAATAGTTTTCCCAACTTATCTTGTCTTGACACATTTACTTTAGTGTGGTTTTAGTCGCTTGCGGCCACAAAGCTTTGTTTTTTAGTTAGGCAGACTTAAAATTCTACCAAACAGTGCATATCTAACTATGCATGGATTCACTGGAATTTGGGGGTGCAGTCGTGGACTTGAACATGTTTACTGAAAAGGCGAAGGGCTCCGTCATGCAGGCGCAGGTGTTCGCAATATCGTCTGGGCATCAGATCTTGTTGCCTGATCACCTCTTGAAGGTCATGCTGGACGAGAAAGGTGATCTAACGGAAAGCCTGATCTCCTCCTGTGGTGCGGATGTATCCAGGATCTCCGGAACAATCGCGCAGTCTCTGAGTAAGTTGCCAGTGGTAAGCGGTTCTGGCAGTGGTCATCTCAATCTTTCGAGAGAGATGGCGCAAATACTGGAAGAGGCCGTAAGTCTTGCCAAAAGAAATCAAGACATGTACGTCACTACTGAGAGGCTGCTGCAGGCTTTGGTTATCATTGAAAGCAACGTCTCTAGAGTTCTTATCAATGCCGGCGTTACCGCACAAAAGCTCAACTCTTTGATAGAAAAAATGCGTGATGGCACAAAAGCTGAGAGTGCAACTGCTGAGCAGCGCTTCGATGCACTTAGAAAGTATACACAAGACCTGACCGAACTTGCTGCAGCCGGAAAGATGGATCCAGTCATAGGAAGAAGTGATGAAACAAGACGATTAATACAGGTTCTATCACGTCGCACAAAAAATAATCCAGCCTTGATAGGAGAGCCAGGCGTAGGAAAAAGTGCTATAGTCGAGGGGTTGGTGCAGGCAATAGTATCTGGCAATGTCCCTGCATGGCTAAAGGAGGCAAGGGTTTTGGCACTAGATCTGGCAGCTCTTGTTGCTGGAACAAAATTTAGAGGCGAGTTTGAAGAACGTCTTAAAGCCGTCCTTGCCAAAGTTACCGCATCTAGCGGGAAAATTATTCTTTTCATTGATGAGCTACACATGATCGTTGGCGCAGGCGCTACCGGTGATTCTATGGACACGTCTAATATATTGAAGCCTATGTTGGCCCGTGGTGAGCTGCGATGCATAGGGGCAACCACCCTTGATGAATATCGCGAGCATATAGAGAAAGACCCGGCTCTCGCAAGAAGGTTTCAGCCAGTATTCGTTGCAGAGCCCAGCATTAGCGACACCGTGTCTATACTCCGGGGCATTAAGGAAAAGTATGAACTTCATCACGGTATTAGGATAACCGACGGGGCTTTGGTAGCTGCTGCAAATCTGTCTAGCAGGTACATACCTGATAGGTTTTTGCCCGATAAGGCCATAGATTTGATAGATGAAGCCGCAAGCCGAGCTAGAATAGAGATAGACAGCAAGCCAGAAGTTATTGATGTTATAGACCGCAAGATAATGCAGCTGAAGATAGAGTCTGAGGCACTAAAAAATGAGAAAACCGATGCCTCAAAACAGCGTCTGCAGGAAATAACCGAGGAGTTAAATAATCTAAATTCAGAGTCTGCTGACTTGAATAGCCAGTGGCAGGCAGAAAAAATGAAGATAACGAAAATGCATGAGCTGACAGAGTCTTTGGATAGTGCGCGGATAGAGCTAGATCAATCTCAACGGCTAGGAAATCTGTCCAGAGCTGGAGAGCTCATGTATGGCGTTATTCCGTCATTAGAAGCTGAGCTTAAAAAACATGAGGAAGTCGCAGGAACCTTGCTAAGAAAGGAGATACAAGCAAATGACGTTGCTGCCATTGTATCTAGGTGGACCGGAATCCCTGTAGATAGCGTAATTAACAGCGAAAAAGAAAAACTACTACACATGGAAGAGGAGCTGAAGAAGGTTGTGGTTGGCCAGGATGAGGCAGTCACTGCCGTAAGCAATGCCGTACGTAGGTCAAGAGCTGGGGTACAGGATTCTCAACGGCCTATGGGGTCCTTCTTGTTTCTAGGCCCGACAGGAGTGGGCAAGACGGAACTGACCAAGGCTTTAAGTGAGTTTATATTTGACTCAAGAACTGCATTGCTGCGTTTTGATATGTCAGAATTCATGGAAAAGCACTCCGTAGCAAAGCTTATAGGAGCCCCTCCAGGGTACGTTGGGTACGAGCAAGGTGGATTACTCACAGAAGCCGTCCGTAGAAGACCTTATCAGGTTATACTGTTCGATGAAATAGAGAAGGCTCATGCCGACATTTTTAACTTGTTGTTGCAGCTACTGGATGAAGGCAGATTGACTGACAGCAGAGGCAGTTTGGTGAATTTTAAAAATACTATATTGGTCCTAACGTCAAACATAGGCCAGGAAGTGTTAGTCGATAGTAGTGCAGACAGCCGCAACCCAGAGCTGCAAAAAACCGTAATGGAGATGTTGCGTTTGTCTTTCAGACCGGAATTTCTAAACCGACTAGATGAAATTATGATTTTCAACAGGCTCTCCAAAAAACACATAGAGTGCATAGTCGATGTTCAAATGAACCATTTGCAAAAAATTATAGCCGAAAAGGGAATTTCCATATCCCTACGGCCTGAGGCTAAGGCGTGGCTGGTTGAAAATGGCTATGACCCAGCGTATGGTGCAAGGCCTTTAAAAAGACTCATACAACAACACATACAAAACCAGCTGGCCCACCTACTGCTTGGAAACAAGGTAGAAGAAGGAAATAAGCTCGAGGTTCATGAAGAGAACGGTGCTCTTGTAATCAAGAAAGCCGCTTAGATTGGGCACATTGTGGGGATCCGTGAGAGGCACTATTGGTCTTGTAGACGTTATTAGCTCGCACGCATTGTCGCGTTAGCTTGCCTCTTTGGCTACCATCCGGGTGAAAGTACGAGGGCGCGTGCCCGCTGTGCATGTAACGTTATACTTGCGGCCCCACAGACTTCTGGCTGGGCGCGGCTTCCCGCAACATCTTGGGCATCACAGTAGTACAGCACACCAGGTAGTGCTTCTTCCCGTCTGTCGTCACGAGCCTCCGTCGTAACTTCTTCGGACTGATAGTTTGGTTGCGTACATACAGCCCTAACAATAGCGGTAACAAGCAGATTTATCACACCCATATTTGACAAACAACGCTCCAAATCTTCATCTTCCAGTATCACCTCTTGCCATTTCTTACCATTCAGAGCGGTCTTACACTTTACCTCACAAAAGTCGTGCGCAATGGCAAACACCAACATAATGACAGACGCTATAACACCCAACAACAAGCCATGCTGTGCCGAAATCGCCGATGAGAATTGACCAAGAGCTGCTGCTAGATTCACCAACGCATAAAACATAAGGGAAAATACAACAAGGTTCCCTAGGAAGAGTTCGGAGTAAAGGTACGTACGTTTAGCTATTGCAGCCACTCTTCTCCTATCGTGCTCTATGTGCACAGAAGAAATCTGCAAGAAGCACGCCGGTAAAAGTAGAACTGCGGAGACAATCCGTCTCACAAGATCACGAATGAACCAGTCTGTCGGGTAAACCAACCCCTTATCTTTGAGCTGCGCCCTAGTGCGGAATAAAGAACAGACACAATTCACCGCCGCTGTGAGTAATCCAAATTGCAAAACAGAAAATGCTATTCTGTCCGATACCTCTGTAGAGCCATCGTAGACATTACTACTAATCTCATGGTAGCAAAACGCAACAGAAACAAACAATAATACTGAGGATACCAAAACACCACCCAAAAGGGCTATGCCCGTGTTGTCTGCATACAGACCTGCAGCAGTAACCGTATCGACACACCACTGCAACACTAATATAACCAAGCTCGCAACAAGAGTATTAGTAATCAAAACGTGTGAGGAAACACCTAGTACCCGAGCAACCGATAGCGCCGTTCTCTTTTTTTTATTGTAGAAAAACCTGCACAGCAGAGCGAAGCATGCCGGCAGCACACATAAGTATGACGTCCCGTATAAATACACATCAAAGACTATGTCCGCGCCGTAGCGCTTCTTATATGCGGTACTTTCCCTAGTGTAAAGTGGCCCATTTTCCCCAGCATAGCACACAAGCGCAGGTAAACCCTGGGTAATATCTGCAAGGTAGCTTCTCGCCAGTAGGGCTTCAACCATGCTGCACCCTGTTGTTTTGACTACATCTGCGGCCATGATATACCGCATGACGGCTACAAAAATTACCACAGGCACAGCACACATGGCCGCCAGGGTTAATATGGACAGATCTCTGTTTTTGATGAAGAAATTGTCTAAGAGCCCCGGATAATACCTCAGCAGCAGAATGATTACTTTTGTGAAAATGAGGCTGAAGGTCAACGCACAGTGGGAGTATTGAAACACCTCCATGCTCACTGCAGCACTGCGTTTGTACCCCCTCTTGTATAGCTCCTTCGACACATAATATGGCACCACCGGTACCAAACACAAAATGGACGTACACAGGATATAACAAGCATATATCCTGTTCCTCATGTCATAGGCTTTTTCATCTAAACTGGGATCATTGCTCTTCGCATAGACAAACCCCACGTCCTTCCTTTCGACGTTACGGCTCCTTCTTCTCCGGACTGCTTTTCCCATTATCCAACATGAAAAATACTAACCTATACGCTACGCACACAAAGCCACACCACCAGTCAGCGTAGTATAGCACAAACGCATCAAGCATAACAACCACGACCCGGCAAGTACGCAGCACTCCCCCGTAACAGCGCCTCACTCAACAAAAACTAACAATGCAACATGGATTGCCACCCACACATATAGCATCGTCGCATGGCCTACAAGCGAGGTATTACGCCCACAAACCTGCTACTACGCCCTAAACATACCAAGCTTCTTGGAAATATCCGTAGAGACTCCCCCTGCAGACTTGCAAGCATTTGCACGAATTTCCCGCGCTTCTAGCTCCTCCCCTGTGTGACAGTCGTACACATAACACAAGGCCCCTGTCAAAGCGGTAGGTATACCAAACAGCAACTGCTTGTCCATGCGCGACAGGGACGACATACTCACAGCGTCACCAACCTGCTCCCTGAACAGTAGATTCAAAGTGGAATCTTCAAGTCTGTCGTGTAGTTTCTCAGGAGTACGCCACAGAAGCTTCATTTCGTACCGCAGCGGCATAGCTTCCCTGCACTGAAACAACCTGGAGTAATAATGGTAGGCTATAGACATTACAAACAGAATAGTAGTAGGGACCAGTGCGTATACCGCGGCAAGCTCCCACTGCCCCTCAATGCCCTTTTTAGCAATGCTACCAGCAATACTCAGTACCGATTTAGCCGCAAGTGTAAAAAACGCCATATTACTCAGTAGCGCATGGCTGTAGGCAAACATCTGCTTTATGTCGGGACCGATCAGCCTATGGAGCAGACCACGGCGAACGCGTTCACCCTCTCTAAATCTTCTTCTCGAAACAACCTTAGCCCAACTAAATTCCTGAGATCCTAAAAAGGGCATTGAGCACACCCGCAGTAAAATAAGCGGGGAAAACAATAAGACAACCAGGGCCATTGTGATCCTTACGTACCACGCAAAAATCATGAAGCCCGTGGTGACTATCTTTTTGCGCTCCAAACCTAGCTTGCCCATGGACACAACCTGCACACCACACACTCTCAGCACAGAGTATATATCTTAACTAACCAAAAAGCAACCAAGCCACACGTTCAAGCTGTGTATACAATTAAGTAAGCCCCGTAAGTGCCTCTATTTCTCACTTTTGGGTTCGTATGGTGTGTCTTCTATATCAGCGAATGTGAGATTAAATTCGTAAATGTCAACCCCATATTCCTGTCCTACATGACGGGCAGTAAGCAGTCTTTTCATTGCCCTGGGAATTCTGCTAAGACTTGAATGCCGAATGCTGTTTTCACCTTCAAAAAACATCTCCGTTTGAAAATCAGGAAACGCATGATGTTTGATTAGAAAATGAACCTTGGGGTCTGCTCCGCGGTGCTTACCAGGCATTACAGTAATGAAGCCATAGTTACCCAGATTATCTGTGGTGGCCTTACCAGAGCCTAAAAACATTTTGTCATAACCTGGATCACCGCTATAAACGCCGCGAGAATCTGCTTGCCATATGAAGACGTTAGCATTGGTCACGGGATTGCAGTGTGCATCAGTAACCCTGCCAATAAGAAAAATCTTCTTCCCTTCTGCAGAATCTGGGCTTCCAGCCTTTCTAGCAAGATTGTTAGAGATATTAAAAACGGCGGGTTTCTGTGCATCTGTCACGTCTTTGATTCCTGGCGTCTCCACGCAGTTTACAAGAACTGAATCCACTGCGCGTGCCTCTATCGCGCATAAACCCAGGCCAACCATTACCACCGCAGCAGTAACAGTGAATAGTACAGATTTGACACCCCTGCTCAAACTTCTATCTCCCGCTTTCTCACATGGCAATACCATCTATCACAGCTAAAGATGCTAATCAAAGCAAAGTTACACATACCACCGCCGCGACATCAGCACATAATTCTTTAATAATCTTTTTCGCTCCGTGCTGGTTGCACATTAATATATGTGTCACTACGTTTCAAACTCCTATACGAATTAAACAAACGCGAAGGCAAGCAAGGGCACATGGTTACCAAAAGCAAGACGCCCGGTAGTAGCACTTGTTTAATGTACTGTGATCCTAAACCGCGTCAGCGTGGTAAATTGCCAGAGCTCTATACATTAAAGTGCATAATAGCACCCATGCGCGTCGGCTACCCGAGTATGGGCAAGTGCTGTGATTATTCAGAGCATGTATAAATTTCCGCTTTAGTGAGTTATACAACTTTTTACCGTCTTGATATAGTGGCCAAATACCGCTAGACTAGCGGATGTAGCGTTGGTGCTGAAGTGGTAGCTCGTATGGTAAGCGTGTCGTTTCTTGGTTTAGCCTCTGGTGTCTCTGCCCTGCTGAAGACCGCAGTTGTTGTGGTAGGTGTTTTAAAAGGCAGTGACTCACTAATGGACGGAGGGGTACTTAGCAGCAACGAGACGAAAGCCGTTTTGGCCGCAAAAGAAGCCACGTCGTTTGTAGGAGATTTCGCAACCACAATGCCTGTGGTGTTTACATCAGAAGGAAGGGCTGTACTGGTTGTAGGACTAGGAGACCAATCAGAAAAGATCCTAGACTATATGGCGATGGAACTGGGTGGCGCTATATTTGAACGCTTGGAAGAGCTAAAAGCTAAAAAAGCTCTGATAATAGCTCCAGCAGAACTAGAGGCCAGGGTTGCGTACGGAGCATTTTTGCGCAGCTTTTTGTTTAATAAGTACTTCCACAGCAAAAAATCTGAGCACACCTCCAAGGTAGAGGAGATCACAGTCGCAGTCCGCGGCGATCTTGCGGGAGTAAACAAAGAGTTTGCCGCACTCAAGGCGGAGGGTGAGTCTGTATTCTTTACTCGCTCTTTGATTTCTGAACCTGCTAACATATTGTACCCCGAGGAATACGCCCAGCGTGTCTACTCAGAGCTTACTCCCATGGGTGTAGAGGTTGAAATTCTCGGCGAGCAGCGCCTGAAGGCAGAGGGTATGATGGCTCTCCTAGGAGTCGGGCAAGGAAGTAGTAAAGAATCTCGCCTTGTAGTGATGAAGTGGAACGGTGACCCTGACAATGAGGATACTCTTGCGTTCGTCGGTAAAGGTGTGACCTTTGATACCGGAGGGATATCTCTGAAACCCCCTAAGGGCATGTGGGAAATGAAGTATGACATGGGTGGCTCCGCGGTGGTAGCTGGTCTTATAAGGACATTGGCTGCACGAAAGGCTAAGGTTAATGCTGTAGGGGTGGTTGGACTAGTTGAAAACGCAGTTGATGGCAATGCGCAGCGCCCTGGGGATATTGTAAGATCAATGTCCGGACAGACTATCGAAGTTTTGAACACCGATGCAGAGGGAAGACTGGTTCTGGCAGACGCATTGTGGTACACACAGAAGATATTCTCCCCCAAGTTCATGGTTGACCTAGCAACTCTTACAGGCGCTATAATTGTAGCCTTGGGCGAAGGCAACTATGCAGGTCTTTTCTCTAATGATGACAAGTTGTCTGAGCAGCTAGTGGAATCAGGCAAAGTTGTGAATGAGAAGTTGTGGCGCATGCCAATGGGAGACGAGTTTGACAAGATGATAGATTCTCCTGTAGCTGATATGAAAAACATCGCTACAGATGGTCATGGCGCCGACAGTATAACTGCTGCGCAGTTTCTGCGTAGGTTCGTAAACGGTGTACCCTGGGCGCATCTAGACATTGCAGGTGTTACTTGGAATGACTCCGGATCTAAGATTGCACCAAGAGGTGCTACTGGGTTTGGTGTTATGTTACTTAATAAGTTTGTGCAGGAGTACCACGAGGGTGTAGCAACCAACAAATAGACCGATAGATAATAAACAGCGGTACAGGTTTTGAAAATAGGTATATTGATTTCTGGAAGGGGTTCAAACTTTAAGGCCTTGGCCGAAGCTTGTGCTAGCGATGGGTTCCCAGCATCGGTGTCGTGTGTGATCTCTAATAATCCGTCAGCGCCAGGCCTCGCCATCGCTGATGACTTTGGTATTGAAGCATTTGTTGTTGGGCGGCGGCCGCTGGACACTGCTCGCATCACCGCAATACTTAGAGAGCGTGAGGTGGACTTGGTATGTCTTGCCGGGTTTATGAGCATATTGCAGGAGCAGTTTGTCAGGGATTGGCATCATAAGATAATCAACATCCACCCTTCTCTTCTGCCGTCCTTTAAGGGTTTGCGCGCACAGGAGCAAGCTTTTACTGCGGGAGTTAAAATTGCAGGGTGCACAGTACACTACGTATATCCCGAGCTCGATGCAGGACCTATTATAATGCAGGCTGCAGTACCTGTTCTTCCTAGTGATACATCTGACAGCTTGGCTGCCCGTATACTTTCCGCAGAGCATTTGTGCTATCCCAAAGCAATTAGACTTATAGCCGAGGGCAAGGTCAGGATACAAGACAACGACACTATACAGTGTATGTCAGAAGACGAGGACTTATTCTTGTTTCACCACGGGTAACAACAGCTTTGCTGCAATGTTATATGGATGCGGAAGTAACTACCCTAACCGACCAGAGTGACGGAATACCAGGTTAGGGTGTGTCGTACTATATATAAATGGCGTTTCTGTACATTATGAGCCCGTATTTGTTTGCGCAGAAAACAAAGATCCCGCATACAACATTGCAAGCGCCGTACCAGCGTTTTTTAGCGCGTAGTGTGAGGCAATAATAAAGTACTTCCAACATACTGGTAAAGGCTTATGAAATCCACAATAGAGTTATATTGCGCTGTAGCGCAGAGTGTTGGTGAAAATGAGGCGTGATGCAGTTACACAGTGCCTGACCTGCCAATCCGGAGGCACAAGCAGAATTGTAAGCAGAGCCATGAATCCCTGTTTGGTTATGCTCAGTGCACCATAATAAACAGTACAGCGCACATACCCTACACACAGAAAATTGCGAGAGTCTCCTCAACGTGCGTCATACCGCCGTCGAGTTTTTAACTCTCCGCGTCAGAAGCCTATTGGCTACGAAAAATACCTAACCGCATTAGCAAAGACTTTAAACCCATCTGCATACTTATCTTCAGGATCACCTGAAAGGACATTTTTACGCATGATATCTGTCCAATCATACCGCTGAGTGAAAAATAGAGCTCTCTCAGGATGCGGCATAATGAGAAGTACCCTACCAGAGCCACATGTTAGAGCAGCAATGTCGAGCGCCGATCCGTTTGGATTGTATGGGAATTCGCCATTCGCATACTCACCATTAGACTTGATATAACGTAATGCTATGCTGCCCTTCTCTTCTAGACTTTGCAACGCATCTGCTGACGCATAAAACTTCCCTTCACCATGCGCCACTGGTATATACATCTCACCCACATCTGCTGTCCATACCGAGCTTCCACAGGCTTTCACCCTAATCCATCTGCATTGGTATCTTCCCACATCGTTGTGCACAAGGGCTATATCAGGCATAAGGATCCTCATTAGGATTTGGCACCCATTGCATATTCCCAGCATTAGGGTATCCCGCTCCATGAATTCCTGAATGTGGTCTTGCAGCCCATTCATAAGGCTCCACGCATAGGCGTTGCCCGCCCCTGTGTCGTCCCCGTATGAGAACCCACCCGGTATAACCATTGTATTGAAATCTCTGAGCAGTTTCGGGTTCGACAGAAGCTCACTAATGTGCATGATTCTCCCAGAAACGCGAGTGTTCAGGTAGCGCCCGGCCTCCTGAAAGGCAAAAAGCGTCTCTTCTTCACAGTTTAAACCATGCCCAGACAAGACTACAACTTTCATGCGCCTACCCTATAAACCTGAGGATTTTAGCATCATTTGACACAACTGATATTACTTTTTACCATCTATCTTGTCTGATGGGCATTTATGGTGGGTTAGAGTGCAGAGCTATGATGTAGTGGTCGTGGGTGGTGGTCACGCAGGTTGTGAGGCCGCAGCTGCTGCCGCTCGTGTTGGCGCAAAGACGCTGCTAGTAACTCACAAGGTAGAGTCTATCGGCGAAATGTCGTGTAACCCTGCTATAGGTGGTATAGCAAAGGGCGTTGTGGTACGGGAGGTAGACGCGTTAGACGGGCTCATGGGAAGGGTAACCGATAAGTCCAGCATCCATTCTGCTGTACTGAATCGTGGTAAAGGACCTGCTGTTTGGGGGCCGCGTGCCCAGGCCGACAGAGAGGTTTACAGACGCACAATGCAGGATGTTATCCTAAACTATCCGAATATAACCGTAATTTCCGAAGAGGTGATTGATTTCACCGTTGACATGGTAGCAGGTAGCCCAAGAATAGCCTCCGTCCTCCTATCAGGAGGGGAACAGGTGATGACTACAAGGCTTGTAATAGCAACTGGAACATTTCTGGGCGGCACTATACATATAGGTAATGAGAGCTTCCCTGCGGGACGTATTGGTGAGAAGCCAGCCACTAAGCTTCCTCAGGCTCTGAAATCCCACGGGTTTCTTTTGGGTAGATTAAAAACCGGTACCCCACCGAGAATTGACAGAGACAGCATAAACTGGTCAGTGCTTGAAGAGCAGAAAGGAGACGAAGTACCTGTGCCGTTTTCTTTTATGTCTGAGTGTGTCACCCTGCCCCAGGTATCCTGCTATCTTGCTCGTACAAACGATGATACGCACGAGATAATACGAAAAAATATGCACCTTGCAGGCTCACGCGGATCGACTGTGGTTGATGTTATGGCCCCAAGATACTGCCCGTCCATAGAGGAGAAGGTACGGCGATTCCCAGAGCATAGCAGCCACCAGGTTTTCCTGGAACCCGAAGGTCTAAACACAAAGTGGGTTTACCCTAATGGTATATCTACCTCTTGCCCCGCTGAGGTGCAACTTGAGATGCTGCATAGCATTAAAGGCCTTGAAAATGCAGTTATGTTGCGGACTGGATATACTGTTGAGTACAACTTTGTGGATCCGCGAGAGCTCTATCATACCTTGGAGACTAAGAAAGTGCGCGGGCTATACTTTGCCGGACAAATCAACGGCACTACAGGTTATGAGGAAGCTGCGGGACAGGGTATTGTAGCCGGAGCTAATGCGGCGCTTTCTTTGTCTTCAGACCAAAACCCACTGATATTGAAGCGTAGCGATGCATATATTGGGGTAATGATAGATGACCTTGTAACATTGGGCACCAGCGAGCCTTATAGGCTATTTACGTCCAGGGCAGAGTACAGACTTACCTTGCGTTCTGATAATGCCGACATGCGTTTGACAGAGATCGGAAGCACATACGGTTTAGTATCTGACGAACGTGCTGGCATATTGGCACAAAAGAAAAATGAAATTCGTGCTTTACACACGGCGCTTAATGGTCTCCTAGCCACTCCTAGCGAGCTTGGAAGCCGAGGTGTCTGTGTCTCGCAGAATGGGGATAAGAAGAGCGCGTATGATTTACTTAGCCACCCCAACGTAAATATGCAAACCTTAATGAACATATGGCCGAGCCTAAGGTCATTTAGCACTGTGGCTGTGGAGGCCGTAGAAGTTGAGGGCAAGTATTCTCCATATCTCAAGAGGCAAGAGGCCGATATAAAATCGTTTTTGGAAGAAGAAGGTCTATCCATACCCAAAGATCTTGAGTACTCAGCTGTATATGGCCTGTCAAAGGAGGTTCAGGAAAAATTACAGGAAACAAAGCCTTTTTCCATCGGAGCAGCTCGCCGTATACCGGGCATAACCCCCGCAGCAATATCAAGCATACTAATACATCTGCGATACAAGCATCGGTCTGCTGTGAAGTGCTAATTACTCGATCGCCCACATAACCGGAGGAGGGCTGATAAACAATATCCCACGTGTACTGC